>JAFWAE010000055.1 GCA_017507855.1 Clostridia bacterium | reverse complement strand
TTTTATGCTATAATACACCTAAGGCGGTGAAATCTCTTGAAAATTAAAAAATATATTTTTATTCCAATATTAGTTGTATTATGTATAATTCTTTATGCTGTTTTTGCAAGGCCTGCTATTGAAAAACACACTTGGGTGTTATCTATGGCACAAAAAGCAGAGCCGTTTTCTGTAGTAGCACATAAAACCGGATATGTTTTTTCTGATGATGACAGTAATCTTTTTGCATTTTCTAAAGAAATAGAACTCACCTGTACAGCAAAAGACGGTAAACTTACTATAAGCGATAGAACGAATGGGAAAACCTATGAAGGCACCTACAAAGTCACTTCTTGGGGGAGGTTTATAGGACAAAGTTATGCTGTGGTTATAGATGGAAAAGACGGCACTGCAAAAATAAGTTCAAAATTTAATCGTACTTTATTTATATCGGTTGGGGGTTATTATTTGACTTTTGAAATTCAATGATTTATAAAAAAATCCTCGGTTTTCGCCCAGTTCTTTTTCGGACACGAATGACAAAAATCCCGTTCACGTAAGTGGGCGGGATTTTTACTTCTTACTTCTTACCTCTTCACTCTTACTTCAAATAAAGTTTGATACGGGATTTTTGGTAAGTAATAAGTAATAGGTAAGAGGTAATAAGTATTGCGGCTTCGCCGCTTTTATGCTATAATACGCATAGGCGGTGAGAATATGAAAAAAGAAATTTTGACAAGAAAAAACATTGTAAGCGATTTAAAATTAATATTAATTAAAGAAATAATAAAGTTAATCACCTTATTACCTCTTTTAATATTTGTATATCTACTATTTTTGTTTGGTCCCCATTCGCCAGCAAAAGGTTTTATGTTGATTTTCTGTATGATTTTTTGTGTTTTTTATACTCTGATTTATATTTATGCTCTTGTCCGTACTGTTGTACCATTATTTAAAATTAAAAATTTTACAATTTCATCCGATTTAGTGACAAATAAATTAGAGAAACGACGGAGTCACCCCCGTTCTTTAATCATACCTCGTCCGTACACATTGGTGTTTTCCCGAGGAGGTAAATACCGTATTCCTGCCATAAATAATTATAAATGGTCAAATATGTTTGAAATGCCGGATAAAAATGTTTTTCATTCTACTGATTTAAATGATGATTTCTATTTAATAAGTGTGGGTAAGCGCAGAAATATTGTAGCATATAACAAAAAAATGTTTGAGATGAAATAAATCTCAGTTTTCAGGCACATTTAATTTGTGCCATTAAGTTCGAAACACCCAGAAAAAGAAAGACAAGTCGAAAGACTTGTCTTTCTTTTTCAACTAAATCCGTCCTAACGGACGGGATAAATCCATCTTCGATGGATGAAATCACTTGCGTGATGAAATCCGACTTCGTCGGGTTAGGGGACGGATTTAATTTCATCTGCGAAGCAGATTTCATCCAAGCACCGCTTGGATTTCACCGTGAGCAAAGCGAACGATTTCATTACTCCTTGCCCCTCCGCAGCTTTTATCCTAATATTTAATTAAAGAAAATCAGGTTTTCCCTCAGTTCTTTTTCGGACACAAATGAACGATGTTGCACTTCGTGCAAATGATGTGCTTCGCAATGATGTGGGCTTGCACCCAATGATGTTGCGCTACGCGCAAACGGAATTTTCCCCCCTCGTGTCTTGAAAAACGCCAAAAACTGTGCTATAATGAATTTAATGCAAGCGTTAAATGACAGAAAGGCGGTATTTGTTTTGTATAACAGCAATCGACCGGAGCAGTGTGTCGCCCCGTTAAAAATGCTTTTTATCGGCAACAGCGCGACTTACGTAAACGATATTCCCGGGATGCTTGTAAGGCTGGCGAGAAGGGCAGGATACAGCTTAGAGGCTGACAGCATCGTAAAGGGCGGAGTAACGTTGAGTTTTCACGCAGACCTTGATACCGAGCATGGCAAGAGCGTATTACGGGCAATTCGCGGTGGTTACGATATCATATGGCTACAAGACAATGGCAACTGTGTTTCCTGTGAGGAAAAAAGGCAAGACTCTTTAGAAGCATGCAGAGTGTTGGGCTCGTTGATACGTGATGCGGGTGCGAGGGTAGGTATTTATCTTCGCCCTCCGTACGGATATGAACAATGGGGGATTTCCCCATTTGAGCAGTGCAAGGAGTATGATCTGCATTTCTTGAGCTTGGCAGAAGAGCTTCAGCCATTGAACGCTTTCGTCAACCGTGCGTTTGCTTTTGCTATCAGGGATACGGAATATGATGTGTGGGGAGAGGATCACGCACACACAAGCAGCTATGGTGCCTACCTTGCCGTATGCGTGTTTTTTGCCACGGTTTTTCATACATCCGCAAACGTTCTTGATGCAAACGATCTGCCATTGGAGGATGCACGTTTACTTCAAAATATTGCCGACAAGGTCGTGCTGGATCAGGAGATCCCTTGGTGATCGCTGATACGGTATCTTCACATACATCTTTTTTGTCAACACGTCTCAAAAAATCCCGTTCACGAAAGTGCGGGATTTTTACTTTTTACCTCTTACCTCTTCACTCTTACCTCATCCAAAACCTCTTCGGGATTTTTGGGAAGTAATAAGTAAGAAGTAATAGGTAATAAGTTCGGTGTGGCTACGCCATGAATTATAAAATTAAATGCTCCACATTGATTTATTGCCACTTTTATGCTATACTAAACCCAAGGCGGTGATTTGATGAAAAAATTAGTCTTGACTTTATTGGTGCTTATATTTATTGTGAATTGTTTTGTTGGTTGTAATGATGGTGTGTCTAATATAAAAGAGGAAAGCTCGTTAGAGAATAATACTATTACAACTGATTATTTTTCAATGCTTGCACCTAAAACTTGGGAGAAAAAATACAAATATTATCTTAGGGATACAAATGAACCAGGAGATATAAATTTGTATGTTAGTATGGTTTCGAATAATGAATTTTCCGAGGCACATTTATTTACAGTTTATATTCTGTCCTTAAATAATACGGAAAATATTGAAATATCATTAGACGGGTGGATGGAACCTATCGGGATAATTTCAAAGAATGACACAAATATATATCTAATAGGATATAATCTTGCCAGTGAAATGGCATGTACGTCAGAAGAAGAGGAAGTCTTTATGCAAATGATAGATGACGTACCACAAATTATTGAGTCAATAAATGCCGAAAAAGATTATGACCTTAGAAAATGGGATGACAGTATGATTGAGGAAATTATACCTGGCGATTATACCACACCTTATGCGGAACTTTCATTCGATATACTTAATGCCTCTTTTGACGGGTATAAAAATCAAACAGGCGCTACTTTTATTGAACAAACCGCTCAGGGTTCTTTAGAGCCGTATTACATTAAGAAATTAGAATCAGTGAAATATTTTTATGGTACAAATGAAGTTGTTGTCGGAGTTAAGGACAACGATATACATATGATGACGTGCTGGGGTTCTGATATTGCAGGTCACACATCACCACAGGTTCGTGAAGTTATAAATAAATTGGGAGCAAATGAATTATTCGAAATTTATCCTGCGGTATTGGAAGTTGAAAATTCTTATAATTCAAAAACTTTTTTCTATTGGAAAATAGAAAACGGATATATTGGATTTATAACAATTGGTGGAAACGATCCTGCGAATTGTTATAGCAGTTGCGTTCTTAATGTTTTGTTGTTTAAGGATTTATCTATTGTTAATTTTTCTACTAATTAATTTTAAGAAATCCCTCGGTTTTCAAGCGTATTTCATTCGTGTCACTAAGTTCAAACTACCCAAAAATCCCGTTCACGAAAGTGCGGGATTTTTACTTTTTACCTCTTACCTCTTCACTCTTACCTTGAATGGCAGGATTTTTTGGGAAGTAATAGGTAAAAGGTAAGAGGTAAGAAGTGAGGCAGCTTTTCGCTATGGCGAAAAGCAATTTTAATAAAAAGATGCCAATCGGCATTTTAGGGTAAGGGAGCAGAAGTGAACCTTTCCCGGTGCTTTTTCGACGAGCTTATACTTGACGAATCCCTTCGGGATGATTCCATACAGCCCTTACGGGCTGAGGACATACCGCCTGCGGCGGATTTCATCCACGGCTACACCGTGATTTGGATGCGAAGGACGCGAAAGGAGAGCGAAATGGCAAAGAATTTATTGCTCGAGTATTCTGAAGAACTTGCCACAAAGTGCGAACTGCTTTGCAAATCTATCAGCGGCAATTCCAATACACTTTTTCAGTTGAAGAAATCTTCTTCCGGTGTTTTTGCCAATATTTCCGAAGCACAATACCCTCAAAGCCTTCCGGATATGCTGTCAAAATTTGAGATCGCCCGAAAAGAATATATGGAAACTGAATCTTGGCTAAAACTTCTTCTTTCCTCTTCTGATATTGATGATATAGTATTCAAGAAATACCGCAACCTCTGCGGTAGAATCCGCAGAATGCTCACGTCCTCTTGCATAACAATCGAAAACAAGATCAACAAAAAAAGCCGTGAAATTTACGGCTTTTTACTTTCAATATTATTTATATGTTGTTTTAAAACGAGATTTATATATTGTGATAAGGAACGGTCGTCATATTCGGCTTTTTCATTTAATTTTGCTAAAATATCACTATCGATAGTTATACTTATTTTTTCTTTTAACGGTTTCAAAACAATCACCTCTTAAAATATTATAAGATAAACTACTAATAAATATTGACAAATAGTATAAAGTAGTATAAAATAGTATATAAAATAGTATAAAAGTCGAAAGGAGAGATACCATATATGTTATAATAAACTTGCTGATCGGGAACGGAACCCATAACAAAAACGACATTAGGAGAAATTGTGTATGAAAAAAATTGTGTGCTTTGTGTTGGCGGGGATCTTGTTACTGAGTTGCGCCGCCTGTAAAGAAACCATCCCATCCACGGAACCAACTCCCTCAGATAAAGACCTTACCAACAACATATCGTCCCTATCCATGCAAGAAGCATATGATTATGCTTTGAAACAATATGAAAAAGATCCCAACACACACAGAAACATAGGAGAATTGCAATCCGAAACGCAAGAGATAATTGTCATGGACGGAAAATACTATCAGTCTTGCGTTTCCAGCGCGGTAGATATTCGATATGTTTTTGTCAGCAAAAGCGAAGCACCAACAATCCCATATAACTTTTTGTGGGATTGGATTACTGTTGGCACAAAAAACGTTTACTCCTTAGAACTATTGGGAAAGATCGACGATTCTGGTAGATAGTTTTTTAGACACCCCGCGGGAATGTACCCGCGGGGCTTCTTAATTGTGAGTTGATACTCATTGGCTCAATAGGATAATTTTGCTCTAACAGCATCGCGAAAGTCATCCATGGTTTTCCCATGAATCGTTAACCGGTGATCCGGATCACCGTGATTGCCGGCATATCCGAGGTCGTGAGCCTCTTTATGACTAACAATCGAATCAGCGGTCAAAGAGAATTGCTTACATAAATCAACACAATATGGAACAACTGCGCCAAAAACGGCCAGATTAAAATATGTCAAGCAACGACAGATAAATATGGGAAAAGCCAAATGAAATGATTGTAAACGCGGGTTCTTTTGTGTTAATACGAACCAATGAAAAGAGAGCAAGTCTTTTGCCTTGCTCTCTTTTCGTTGGTCGGGGATGGGGAAAGGGGTTAGGACGCCTTTATTTGTTTATTTTTTCTTTGTATTGTTTCACATATTCGTCGTATTCGGTACGGCCCTCTTCCGTTGCCCAATAGTACTCCCGGTTGGAGCCTGCGATGGTGGGTTCGGAGCCGTCTGTGCCGTAGAAGGGGGTCAAAGTGTCGTTTTCGTACTTAACTCGGTCTTCCTCCTTGCGGAAATCGGGAATGTCGTAGGGCATACCGTTTTTCAGCATACTTCTGTGACCGAGGATGGCCACCGAGGACAGCGTGGTTGCAAAGTAGACGTCAAACTCGGGTCTGCGGTTTTCACGCAAGCAGGTCAAAAATTCGCGGATCACGAAGAAGTCTCCGCCGCCGTGGCCCGATTTCATGGCCAGCTCAATATCCTTGTCCTGCAACACAGGCTCGTAGCAGGTATTGGCGGAAGAAACGTTTTCGGGCACGTACCAATGGCTGTAGTTCAGCGACAGGCGGTTCGTTCCGTCGCGCAGGTTTTCCATTTGTCCTTTTTCGCAGCAGATGCGGTACGAGCTTTCTCCACTTCCAAAGCCGGAGCAGGCCATGACGCGGTATGCCGATCCGTCGTCGTTCATGCAGGTGATCACGCAGGCCTTTTCGGGTACGCCCTTGGAAATGCCCTCGCAATTTGCGGTGGCGGGCGTGCCTGCGGGCATAGCCGTCACTCTGACGGGCATGGCACCGGTGATGTACACCAACGGGCCCAGAGAATGGGTAATGTAATAGGAGCGTGGAAGCTGATACCGCCAGTGCTTGGAGTGGGGGCAAAGCAGCGTGACGACGTTGTCATCCTTGGGATCTACAGGATGGTTGTACTCGCCCTCCGCATAGATCAGCTTGCCCAGGGAGCCTTCACGGTAGAGACGGCGCATTTCCTGGTTGAAGATCAGGAAGGGATAGTTTTCGATCATCATGTAAGTGGCAGAGCTTTTTTCAACAGCCCTGACCAGCTCCACCCCTTGGGCCATGGTTGAATTGGCCAGGCATTCGCTGAGCACGTGGATCCCCTTGTTCAAAGCCTTGATGGCAAAGGGGGCGTGTTCGTGGAAATAGTTGGTCAGCAGGATGGCTTCCATCCCTTCGTGCTCCAAAAATTCGTCAAAGTCAGCGTAAACGGCTACGTCATCGCCCAGTCGCTGCTTGGCTGTGTTTCTGTGCAACTCGTTGGCATCGCACACGGCTACGATTTCGGCATTGTTGGCCAAAATGCTGTCGTAAAGACCGGTTCCGCGGCTACCGCCGAAGACGCCCATTTTCATTGTTTTTACCGCCATGTCCTGTCTTCCTTTCTTTTCTTTGGTATCTAGCTTCCTCTCTTTTGCAAAACCATTATAACATAGAAAAGTGGAGAAGGTAAATGGGATTTTTCCATTTATTTATGTAAAAAAGTTGCATTTTTGGTGAAAAAATGGTATGATTCAATCAAATACGCCTTTTTGGAGGAGCTGTATGGACCGCGATAACATTTGCAAATTTAATTTTAACCGCTCAAGCGACCTCATCTGTCTGAATTTTGTTTGCGAAAAGAAAGAAAGTCAGGCGCAGCTCCGCACGGCCGAGCATTACGCCATACACCTGGTTTTTCAGGGCAGGGGCTGCCTGACAAAAAATGGGACCGAATATCCTCTTTGCCGCGGAAATCTTTTTTTCGTTTGTCCGGGCGACTGCTTTTCCGTTACGTCGTGCGACGGTCTTGAATACGGCTACGTTACCTACCGCGGTCGGCGGGCAGACGAACTGGCTCTTCGTTTTGGGCTGGGACAGAAGGAGAGCTTCTTTTTCGAATGCGAGGAGCTGATCCCTTTTTGGAACGAATGCCAGCAACTGGCCGATGCGGAAAACATCGACCTTGTTTGTGAGACGGTGTTGCTATATTCCCTGGCCAAACTGAATATCCCCAAAAATGAGGTACACAGTGTGATGGCTCAAATTGTGGAACTAACCCAAAAAAATTACACGGACGCAGACCTGTCCATGGCGCGCATTGCGGATGAATTGGGGTACAATGCCAAATATCTTTCCTCCCTCTTCAAGAAAAAAAAGGGGATAGCGTACACCCAATACCTGCGCGAGCAACGCATTAAGCATGCGGTTTTTCTCATGGAGCAGGGGGTGGTCAGCGTCAAAAACGTGGCCCTTCTTTCGGGATTTAGGGACGCCCTTTATTTTTCCAAGACCTTTACCGCCAGCGAGGGGGTCTCTCCCAAGGCATATATACAAAAACTAATGGGGGCCAGCGATCCGCCCGCCCATTCTTAAGAGGGACAAAGGGACAAAAAATTTATTGAAAACCCGTTTGGAGTATGATATAATAAAGGCAGAAAGAGCACCCCTATTTGCATGAAAAAGAGGAGACGGAACAATGGTAAAAGTGAGCGAATATTTATCTCCCCTGTTGGACGAGATGGCTCGTCGCTGGCCTGAAAACAGAACGATCAACGTGGTTTGCCACGGGCATAGTGTGCCGTCCGGTTATTTTGCCACGCCTTTTGTGGACAGCTTTTCTTCCTACCCCCATTTGCTGCACCGTATGATCAAGGAACGTTTTCCGTTTGCGGTGGTCAACGTGATCGTCACGGCTATCGGCGGCGAAAATTCCGTGCAAGGGGAGGCGCGCTTTGAAACCGACGTGCTTTCTCACCGTCCCGATGTTTTGACGCTCGACTATTCCCTTAACGACCGTAACGTGGGTTTAGAGGCGGCGGCCGAGGCCTGGGAAAAAATGATCTGCAGGGCCCAAGAGCAGGGCGTGAAGATCATTCTTTGCACCCCCACTTGGGACAATACCTACTATAATCAGGATGAAAGATGGACACAGCTGTTGCAGCACACCCGGCAGGTCAGGGAATTAGCCGAACGGCACGGGGTGGGCCTGGCAGACA
The DNA here is from genome assembly GCA_017507855.1 of Clostridia bacterium. Taxonomy (GTDB): domain Bacteria; phylum Bacillota; class Clostridia; order Oscillospirales; family RGIG5554; genus RGIG5554. The sequence continues at coordinate 5,101 of JAFWAE010000055.1, read as the reverse complement.
GCTTTGGGGCCTTTGAGCGCCATATTTCTCGGGAGGACGATCTGCCCAAATACCTCTCTCACATGAACCATCCCACCAAGGCAGGCCATCTTCTCGTTGCGGAGGAGATCGCCAAATATTTTATAGCCAGGTAAAAATGGGCTGAACGACAGGGGGGGACGGTATGAATAAGAAGGGGCTTCTTTTATGGGGCTTTCCCGCGGCGTATGTTTGCTTCTTCAGCCTGGGGTTGACTTGTGCTTTGAAGCTGCTGGGCATTTTCCTAGGGGCAGCTATAGACGGCAGGCGCGTGCTGGCGCAATATCCCCGCTTGCTTCCTTTTTGCCTGGGGATGGGCCTGTTGGCTGCCATAGCTCTTGCTGTTTTGCTTTTTCTTCAGAAAAAAGCCTTCGCCGAGCAGGGCTTGGCCAAAAGGGCCCTGTGTTTGCAGCTGATCTTGGCCGCCTTGCTTTCCGTGCCTGCTCTTTGGCTTTGGGAGGTTTTATTTGAGCTTTTGCAGAAAAGCTTTTGATCCCCCCCAATTTGTGTGATAAAAAAAATACCGCGTGCCGAACGCGGTTTAAGACAGAGAGGAGAATGTGTTTTGCCTATTCGAAAACGGCGCGTTTCTTGGTTGGCGGCTTTGATGGCGTTGATGCTTCTGTTGAGTGCTTGCCAAAGTCCGTCTGTCACGGCGCCTGCCACTACGGAGACACCTGCCACTACGGAGGCGCCTGCCACTACGGAGGTACCCGCCACTACGGAGGCACCTGCCACTACGGAAGCGCCTGTCACTACGGAAACACCCGCCACCACGAAGCCGCCCGTCACTATGTCGACGGCTTCTTTGGAAGTGCATTTTATTGACGTAGGACAGGGAGACAGCATTTTTCTTTTTTGCGGCGGCGAAAGCATGCTCATCGATGCCGGCGAAAACGGCAAAGGGGAAGCGGTACTGGCCTATTTGGACGAGCTGGGGATCAAGGAACTGGATTACGTCGTGGGCACCCATCCCCACAGCGACCATATCGGCGGCATGGATACGGTGCTTCAAAAAATGGCGGCCAAAAAGGTACTGTTGCCGGACGTGGAGCACACCACCCAAACCTATGAGGATTTTATCGATGCGGTGATCGCTTGTGGAGCGGAGGCCTTTCCCGCACAGGTGGGCTACAGCGGTCGCTTGGGCGAGGCTACGTTTACCGTGCTGGCCCCCTGCGGGGAAAATTACACCTCTTTAAACAATTACTCCGTGGTCTTGCGTGTAGAACTGGGCGATATCAGCTTTTTGCTGACGGGGGACGCGGAGGCCCTCAGCGAAAAGGAAATGCTGAATGCGGGGCTGGTGTCGCAGGCTACGGTGCTGAAATTGGGGCATCACGGCTCCTCCACCTCCACCTCTCAGGAATTTTTGGACCGCGTGGCACCCCAATACGCCGTCATTTGCCTGGGGCAGGGCAATACCTATTTGCACCCCCATCGGGAGACCTGCGAAAAGCTGGAGCAGGCGGATATTGACGCCTTTTGGACTCAAAACGGCCACGTGGTGGCCATTACCAACGGCAGGGAGCTGACCTTTAACCGTGCTCCGGATACCATTACCTATCCCGTTAAGGAAGAAGATAAGCCCGTGCAGGACCTTCCCGTACAGACCCTGCCTCCCCCACAGACTTTGCCCGACCAAGGGGAATATATCGGCAATCTTAATTCACTGAAATTCCACAAACCCTCTTGCAGATCTCTGCCTGCGGAGAAAAACCGCGTGTACTTTGAAAGCCGTCAGCAGGCGGTAAACGCGGGCTACGAGCCCTGCGGCAGCTGCAAGCCTTAAGGAAAGGAAGCTTACCATGGAAAAACAAAACGAGCAGGTCTATACCGTGGACCGTGTGGAAGACCATTTGGCCGTGTGCCAGAACGGGGCAGGGGAAAACGTGCACGTAGAGCTTTCCCGCTTGCCCGACGGGACCTGCGAGGGAAGCATTTTGCGCCTGGGGGCAGACGGCGTTTGGGTGTTGGATGCCGCCGCAGAGGAGCAGACCCGCGCCCGTGTGCGGGGCAAGCTGAACCGCCTGTTTGGGCGCAAATAGAAGGAAGGCCCCTATGTTTCGCCAATTGAGCCGTCAAAAGCAGGCCCTCACTCCTCAGGAATGCCAACAGTTGCTGATGCATGAAAAGCGCGGCGTACTTTGTGTCAACGGGGACGACGGGTATCCTTACGGGATGCCTATGAATCATTTGTATTGCCCCGAGGAGGGGTGCCTTTATTTCCATTGCGGCAAAAAGGGCCATCGGCTGGATGCCCTGCACCGTTCTGCCAAGGCCTCCTTTTGCGTGTGCGAGCAGGGAACGGCCACCCCGGGAGATTGGGCCTTACAGGTGCGCAGTGTGGTGGCTTTTGGCCGTGTGGAGGTCATTGCGCAGGAAAACACGGTGGTGGAGGTCACCGCAAGACTGTCGCGCAAATTCACCTCGGACGAGGAGTACATCCGCCGTGAGATCCTCCAAAGCGGCAAGGACACCCTGCTGCTGAAATTTACGGTGGAGCATTTGTGCGGAAAGCGGGTCAGGGAAGCCTGATGTGCGGTCAAAAGGAGTGGAGAGCATGAGAAACGGAAAAAGACGGGCATTGCTTTTGTGGGCTATAGCCCTGCTGTTGCTTGCCTCTTGCGGGGGGAAGGAGATCACCTACAAGCAGATTTCCGCTCAAGAGGCCAAGGAGCTGATGGATACCCAAGAGGCGTATACGGTCCTGGACGTGCGCACACAGGCAGAGTTTGCCACGGGGCATATCCAAGGGGCGTTGCTCATCCCCGATTTCGAGATCGAGGCTCGGGCAGAGCAGGAGCTTCCCGATAAGCAACGGCTGATCCTGGTATATTGCCGTAGCGGCAGGCGGAGCAAGCTGGCAGCCGAAGCGCTGGTCAAGCTGGGCTATACCAACGTCGTGGAGTTCGGCGGTATTATAGATTGGCCTTACGGCACCGTGACCCAGTAAAAAAACGGAGGTTTTGCAATGTGGAAAGACCCCATATCGTTTGCCATATGGTCGTCAGCCTGGACGGGAAGGTGACCGGAAGCTTTTTGTTTGAGCCGCCCTGCGCCCAAGCCACGGAAGCTTATTACCGCCTTCACCGCCAATGGCAGGCGGACGGCTTCATTTGCGGCCGTGTGACCATGGAGGAAAGCTTTACGGGAGGCTGGTATCCCGACGTAAGTCAATATGAACCCATGGAAAAAAGGGAGGATCACGTGGTGTGCGGCGGCGGCTTTTACGCCGTGGCCTTTGATCCTCGCGGCAGGCTTGGCTGGCGCTCCCCGTATATAGAGGACCCCGATGAGGATCCCGGCTATCACGGCGCTCGGATCGTGGAGGTGCTTTCGAGGCAGGTGGATGGGCGTTATCTCAGCTATTTGGAGGATAAGGGAATCTCCTACCTCTTTGCGGGAGAGGACAGCGTGGACGTAAAGACGGCCTTGATCAAGCTGAAAAAGCTTTTGGGCTGCCGTACCCTTTTGCTGGAGGGGGGAAGCCTGATCAACGGCGCCTTTCAGCGGGCAGGGGCGGTGGACGAGCTTAGCCTGGTGGTGGCTCCCACTGTGGCAGACGGGCAAAGCAAGCCCCTGTTTGCCGACAGTGCCTTGCAACAATTCACTCTGCTGAGTATCCAAAACGAAAACGGCATTCCGTACTCAGATACAAAAGAACGTGAAGGTCTCATGGATGAGTTTCCCGTGTATAACAGCAAAAAAAGAGAGGTGAAGGGCTGGTTCTCATAAGGAAGTTAGTTTTTCTTTGTAGGGACCGGCGTCCTCGACGGTCCGTTAGGGCATAATTGCTCTGCAGAAAACAAATAATTAACCCCGACAGATTCAAGCCTGTCGGGGTTAACTTTTATTTCATAGTAGTTGATACTTTGATTCCGGAAACTCCATTGGCAGTCATAACAAACAGTAATGCCTCCGTGTTTTTCGGATTAAGTGCGCAAAGCAACTTTCTGAAATCAAATGAAGGAATATCAATACATTTATCAGCCTGCCACATGCACAAAACATAGCAGATTTCGGTGTCGTTGACATTTTTTATTCCTTCGAGAAAAGCGGTTTCGTCAGCCTTTTCTTTGGACAATGCGTTTTTAATGAGTGTACTGTATTCATTTTCATTTGCAGAAAGCAAAACCACCGCCTGCACATATTGACCTGCTGCTGCTTTAGAAAGTTCTGCTTCTGCTGTTTTCTTCATCTGTTCAAACACAGCCATGTCAATGGTGAGTTTTGTTTTTAATTCAAATAATGTCTGCATATGTTTCTCCTTTTATCGCCAGTTTCGCCTTTGTATTACAAAGGCTTGGGCAAAGCCCATACCCCTAAAGATGCACAAAACCAAAGGCTCCCTCCGGGAGGGAGCTGTCAGCGAAGCTGACTGAGGGAGAGTGCGATACAATAAGATTTATCCAAACCTAAAGTTACGCAGGCTCCTTCCGTCACGCTACGCGCGCCACCTTCCTCCCGGAGGAAGGCTTTTCGTTAGCCCCATTATAACACCAATCGGCAGAGAAAACAAGTTCTCTGCCGAAATTTTGTGACTGACATTTCTCCGTTAAGAATGCAGAGAGAAAATTCCGTCCTTTTGTTTTATATGCTGACCTCAACAGAGTAGTGGCGGCCCGCCTCGAAGGGGAGAAGGTTGCCTTCTATCTCGCTGCCGTCAACGTATATTTTGCTCTCGCCGGTGCGGCGATAGCTTATATCGTAGGTCACGCCGCGGAATTTCTTTTGCACGCGGCAGGCCTGCCAGGACAGCGGCAGGCAGGGATCGACCGTGAGCCCTTCAACCGTGGGTTTAAGGCCGAAAACAAAGTTTATCAGCGCCTTGACCACCCACTGCGTGGTTGCCGTTCTCCAGCTCTGTCCGGGTGTGCCGTAGCGATAGCTGTCCTCGGGACCATAATAGAAATTGGAGAGGATATAGGGCTCGCCGCAGGTGGGCGCATATTCTCTGTTCCAGGGAAATATCTTCTTCAGCGTTTCTTCAACCTTTTCGGGGCGCTTCATAATTCCCTCAACGGCGAGTTTCCAGGCCATCGGGTGCATATAGACCGCCTGATTTATCAGCGTTCCCTTG
>JAFWAE010000054.1 GCA_017507855.1 Clostridia bacterium | reverse complement strand
TAGCCTTGTCACTCAAGCTCACGTTCTCCACCCTTTCCACCTGCCTTAGTTACTGTTCGGCTTTTCAACCCCGGGGGTATTAAGCCGCCCCTGTTTCCTTTGGTATAAGATTAATTTTTACATTTCGCTTGATTAAATCTTTGAGTATAATCCAAAAATCGTTTGGTACTTCCCAAAGCGTAAGCTCTATCCATTCATCGGCGTAGTTGAAACTTTTTGCGCAGCGTCTGAAATGTTCTTTATCGCAAAAGAAATTATAGACATTGTATTGTTCTACGCCTTCATCGTTCGTAAATTCGTGAATGAATATTGCAAGCCCGTTACATTTGTAGACGTTTATGGTAAAATGTTTATCTCCTTGTTTGATGAGAAGTTCTCCAATTTTGTCTTTCCAGTTCCAGTTAATAGCCATTTTCTTTCCTTTCCGCCCCTCGATTGCCGGGGGCTTGACAAATAGATTTGTTTGTGATATACTGTGTGTACGGTGTGGTTGATAGGCACGGACAGGTTCGCGCCTACCAACCGGTGATTTTGATACTCGAGGAGTTAGGGCTCCTCGGGTATTTTTTATTTTGTGATGTAGCTGATCAGATCAAGAATTTGTTTGTCGGTCCACCCGGCACTTGAGAGGAACTCAAGCAGCCGCTGAATAGCCTTGTCACTTAAGCTCACATTCTCCATCCTTTCCACCTGCCTTTATAACTGTTCGGCTTTGCAACCCCGGGGGTATTAAGCCGCCCCCGGTCGCTGTACGGCAAACTCTATGCGGTGCCAACTCCGCAGCTCGCCGCCTGCAGGCGGCGAAACCTCCCAAAAATGGAAATGGGAAGTGAAAGCAAGGCGCTTGCGCCTCGCCTTCACTTCCTTGATTGCGTAGCCCCATATCGTCGTGAATGAATGTCAAGAGGGCGCTACGCGCGGTGGAGATTTATTTTTCAGTGTCACGCCCTGAAAAATAAATACGACCGTCGTCTTTTGTTTTCGGTGTGCGACCCGAAAAGAAAAGGCGTAACCCTCTTTACATTCAGGCACAGATATGGTACATTCGCAGGGAAAGGGGCACCGACACCACAGTGTGGTGTTGGGGAAAACCGCGGAGGAGGTTTTCAACACCCGAGGCTTGACAAGAATGGGCTTGTGTGATATAATAACCGCACAAGCCCGTGAGGGGGTTATAAGATGACGAGCATCTTTGCAATTAGGTCAAGAAACGTAGCGGTATGTGTGTTGACCAAATTGTATATATGTATGTAAAGCATCTTATCACCTCCTCTCGGGCCTATTTTCTTCTTTAGGGATCACAAAAGCACGTTCTTGTCAAGGGATGGCTCAGGGACAATAAGGAATTGAAAAAACCAAAAAGAGTGGGCGGAATGGCATGCGTGGGGCGCGCGCCAAGGCGGGTTAGCCGGCGCCGCCCCACTGCCTTCCGCCCTTTGGTGAAAGGAGCACTTGACAATGGGTTACAAAAGAATGACGTATGAGGTAAGAAAGACCATAGAGCGCATGTATAACGTGCTGCATCTGAATGCCGTAAAGATCTCCGAAATACTCGGTTACTCCAACCCGGCAATTTACTACGAATTGAAACGTGGATACTATATGCATCTGAATAGCGACTGGACCGAAACAAAGAAGTATAGCGCAGATATAGCACAAAGAAATGCAGATTTCAATAAGGAAGCACGTGGAGCACAGCCAAAGATCGGTAATGATCATCAAACTCTTTCTGTGATCGAAAAATTGATACTAAAGCAAAAGCTCTCCCCGGCAGTAGCTCTTGCTACCATAAAACGTGAAAACATTCCCGTAAAGACTAAAATTTCTGTCACAACCCTTTACCATTACATTGATAAAGGGTATTTTCGCCACCTCACCAATAAGGATCTTCTTTTTCGTGGCGTGAGAAAAAGAAAATACCGCAAGGTCGAACGGGTTAAAAACCCTCCTCGCGGTACTTGTATTGATTTAAGACCTCCGCACGTTCTGCAACGTGAGGAATTTGGTCACTGGGAGCTTGATAGCGTGATAGGCACACAACGGCAAGGCGATACCTTGCTGGTCCTCACAGAGCGAAAAACGCGCTTTGAGCTTGTTTTTCGTTCCCCGGATAAAAGTGCTGCATCTACCGTTGCAATGCTTAATCGCCTTGAAAAACGGCTTGGTATCACTAAATTTCGCAAGATCTTTAAGACAATTACTTGTGACAATGGCTGTGAGTTTGCAGACTGGCGAGGAATGGAATTATCGACAAGAGGTAATTCCGTCCGAACGTCGGTCTTTTATTGCCATCCATATTGCTCATCTGAGCGAGGGTCTAACGAAAATCAGAACAGGATCCTCCGCCGCTTCATCAAGAAGGGTGTGCCCATAGCTCAGTATAGTGATAACGAGATCGCCCGGGCTTGTGACTATTTGAACGATATGCCAAGAAAGATCTTTGATTGGGCTACTGCCCGAGAGCGCTTTCACGCCGAGCTCTCCACCCTCGGAATAAAAAAATTTGCTTAATTTCTAAAATAGGGGTTGACATTTGCGACTTGCTACAAAAAGCGCAAAAACAAAAAGACCCACACGGGGTCTTTTTTCTTTGTGAAGTGTCGATAAAAAAGATATTTTGCCTTTTTAAGTAATGGAATTTAAACCCAAATACAATTTAATGAAATCCTGCTTTGCAGGATGAAATCCAAATAAATTTGGATGAAATCTTCAGCCTGCGGCTTCAGATGAAATCAAATCCGTCCCCCCACCACGCGAAAGCGGGATTTCATCGCGTAGCGATTTCATCCGCCGCAAGGTGGATTTATTCCGTCATTGAGGACGGATTTAGTTGAAAAAGAGACAAATTTCTGTCGAAATTTGTCTCTTTTTCTTGGCCTACCCACGCGGACGGCGGCGTTGCCGCCTATTCGTTCACAAAACGCTTCGCGTTTTGTAGGAAGAAGCGCCTTGGCGGCCATGTGCCGCCATCGCAAAGCGGGCGGCGTTCTTCCCCACCGCAATATGTGCTGTGTTAATTCCATTGTTCCTGCGGCGGTGG
>JAFWAE010000053.1 GCA_017507855.1 Clostridia bacterium | reverse complement strand
TTTAGTGAAATCGTTCGCTTGCGCTCACGGTGAAATAATTCACTTTGTGAATTGTGAAATTTGATGCTTACGCATCAAGTGAAATGAAATAAATCCACTCACGCCCGCAGGCATTTCACACGCTGCAGGCGTATTTCACGCACGAAGTGCATTTCACAAATCCCGCAGGGATTTATTTCGTTGAAAAAGACCTTGTCTTTCGACAAGGTCTTTTTCTGGTGGGGGAAGGTGGATTCGGACCACCGAAGTCAGAGACAACAGATTTACAGTCTGCCCCCTTTGGCCACTCGGGAATTCCCCCATATATGGTCGTTGCCGCAGAATGCGGGAACTTGGTTGGTGGAGCTGGAGATGGGACTCGAACCCGCAACCTGCTGATTACAAATCAGCTGCTCTGCCAATTGAGCTACACCAGCAAGAACTGCAGCGTTTAAGATTGTACCACAGCCGAATATATTTGTCAAGCGTTTTTTGAAAATATCTTGCGGTAAAATTTGTTTTTCTTTCATCAAAAAAGGAAAAAAGACCGTTGACAAAAGAAAAAAAGAATGCTAAAATAATTAAGCGGTTAATAATAAAACGCTTACAAAACAAAGAAAGGGGTGGAGCTATGCTGCCCAGGGAGATCAATTTACGGTTGATACAAATGGGACTTTTACGGCGTATTTGCCTGAAAAAGGCAGGCTATCCGGAGGGCCTTTATGCCGGTCAGCAGCACACGCTAGAGTATATTCGCCGTCACGAAGGGTGTACCCAAACGGAGGTGGCGGAAGCCCTGCGCGTATCTGCCGCGTCGGTGGCCCTTTCTACCAAGCGTTTGCAAAAAACGGGGTTGATCCGCAAGGAAACGAATGAGGAAAACCTGCGGTGTAACCGCCTGTACCTGACGGAAAAGGGCAACGGGTTGATGGAATGCGGCCGTTTGGCCTTTGACAGGACCGATGCCAAAATGATGGAGGGTTTTACGCAGGAGCAAATGCAGACTCTGGCGGAGCTGTTGGATAAAATGATCGAAAATCTATCCGACGGACAGGCCGTGGGGTGCGATTTTTTTGCCATGCGTGATCTTGAACAGCAGGCCGGCCTGCATTGCAATAAATAAGAGGAGTTTGAGTATGATCAAAAAAATACTTCCCTGTGTGGGTAAGTACAAGATCCACGCCATCTTGGCCCCCATTACAGTCATTGTGGAAGTGCTGTTGGAAGTGATGATCCCCCTTCTGATGGCCAACATCATCAACAAAGGGATCCACGGGGTGGAAAACGGCTTTTTTGCCACGGCGGAGGAGGCCGTCCCCTATATTTGGAAGCAGGGCGGGTTGATGGTCTTGCTGGCCGTGCTTTCCCTGGTCTTCGGTGCCGCCAGCGGGCGTTTTACGGCAGTGGCGGGTACGGGCTTTGCCAAAAATATCCGTCAACGGCTGTTTTACAAGACCCAGGACTTTGCCTTTGCCAATATAGACAAATTCAGCACGGCCTCCCTGCTGACCCGCATGACCACCGACGTCAACTTTGCCCAGCAGACCTTTATGATGGGTATTCGCAGTTTGGCCCGTGCTCCGGTGATGCTGATTTGCTCCACCCTTATGGCGGTGGCCATCAACAAAGAGCTGTCTGTGGTATTTTTGCTGGCGATCCCCGTGCTGGCGGTAGGGCTGCTGATCATCAGCACCAAGGCGCATCCCCGCTTTTTGAAAATGTTTGACAAGTACGACGCCATGAACGCCTCCGTGCAGGAAAACCTGATCGCCATCCGCGTGGTGAAGGCTTTTGTGCGGCGCGACCACGAAAACGAAAAATTCACCGCCTCTGCGGAAGAGGTAATGAATATGCAACGTAAGGCCGAGGGCATTTTGATCTTTAACGCCCCCATTATGCAGTTTGTTATGTACGCCTGCATGCTGGCCATTTCCTGGTTTGGCGGCAACCAGATCATCGGCGGTACCATGCTGACCGGTGACCTGATGAGCTATTTGAGCTATGTTACCCAGATTCTCATGTCCTTGATGATGCTGTCTATGGTGTTTGTGACCATGGTCATGTCCCGCGCCTCCTTCCGCCGCATCTGCGAGGTACTGGACGAGGTGCCTGATATTTCCGACGAGCAGGCCGACCCTGCCTTGACTCCTGCCGACGGAAGCATCGTGTTTGACAACGTAAACTTTTCCTATGCCAAGTCCGACGAGAACCTGACCCTTTCCGACGTGGACTTACACATTCGCTCGGGAGAAAAGATCGGTATTATCGGCGGCACGGGCTCTGCCAAAACCACGCTGGTGCAGCTGATCGCCCGTTTGTATGACGTGCAAAGCGGGCGCGTTTTGGTAGGCGGCCACGACGTGCGGGACTACAAATTGCCCGTGCTGCGGGACAGCGTGTCCATGGTGCTGCAGAAAAACGTGCTTTTCTCGGGCACGATTCGCGAAAATCTGAGGTGGGGTAACGCTTCCGCCACGGACGAGCAGATCGAGGAGGCCTGCCGTTCGGCTCAGGCCCATGAGTTTATCATGAGCTTTCCCGACGGTTACGATACCGAGCTGGGACAGGGCGGCGTCAACGTTTCCGGCGGGCAGAAGCAACGCCTTTGCATTGCCCGTGCCCTGCTTAAGCAGCCCAAGATCCTGATCTTGGACGACAGCACCAGTGCTGTGGACACGGCCACCGACAGCAAGATCCGCTGTGCATTGAACGAGGGAAAATCGGCAGATATGACGGTGCTGATCATTGCCCAGCGCATTACCTCGGTGAAGGATGCGGATCGGATCATCGTTATGGATGAAGGCCGCATCAACGCGGTGGGGACCCATGACGAATTGCTGCAGACCAACCATATTTACCGCGAGGTGTACGAATCTCAGCAGCGGGGCGATCCCGAAATTGACCCTGCCCAAGGAAAGGAGGCGGTGCTGGCATGAGTAACGCAGTTCGAAGCGGACCTCCCGCCCCCCGCGGTCCGGGCGGTCATCGGGGCGGCGGCAGAAAGCCCAAGCATGCCGCCAAGACTTTTTTCCGCCTGTTGAGCTACCTGGGCATTCACAAATGGAAGCTGGCCGTGGTCATGCTGGCTTTGGTGGTCAGCTCTTTGGCAGGTGTGGCGGGGACCTATTTCCTTAAGCCCATCTTTAACCAGCTGGAAACCATGATCCACGAAACCTCGCCGGATCTAACACCCTTTATTACTACCCTGCTGTTTATGGCGTTGGTGTATGCTGTGGGCGTAGTAGCCACGTATACCTACCAGCGCATTATGCTTCAGGTCTCCACCGAGATCCTTTGCAAGGTTCGTGTGGATATGTTTCGCCATATGCAGGATCTGCCCATTCGCTATTACGACACCCACACCCACGGAGAGCTCATGAGCCGCTACACAAACGACACCGATACCCTCAGGGAAATGGTGTCCAACAGCATTCCCCAGCTGATCTCTTGTGTAGTGACGGTGACGGGCGTATTTGTGATGATGGTGCTCCTCAGCTGGCAGTTGACGTTGCTGGTGCTTGGAATGCTGGCCATTATGCTTTTCGTAGTCAAGGCCGTAGGAGGGCGCTCCTCCCGCTTTTATATTCGCCAACAGAAGGAATTGGGAGCGGTAAACGGCTATTTGGAGGAAATGGTGGAGGGGCAAAAAGTAGTCAAAGTATTTTGCCACGAGCCTGCCACCAAGGCCCGTTTTGACGAGCTGAATGAAAGCCTTTGCCATGCGGCGTGCTCGGCCACGACCTTTGCCAATATCCTTATGCCCATTATGGGCAACCTTTCTTATGCCAACTATGCCATCACAGCGGCCGCCGGCGGCTTGCTGGCGGTGGGTGGCATTCTGGACCTGGGGTCTGTGGCGGCCTTTTTACAGTATTCCCGAAATTTCTCCAACCCCATTACCCAGATCTCCATGCAGATCAACAGCATTTTGGCCGCTTTGGCCGGTGCGGAACGTATCTTCGAGCTGCTGGACGAACCGGCAGAGACCGACGACGGTTACGTGACCTTGGTCAACGTCCGCGAGGAAAACGGCGTGCAGGTAGAATGCGCGGAGCGCACGGGGCGCTGGGCCTGGAAGCATCCCCACGAGGACGGTACGCTGACGTACGTTCCTTTGCAGGGTGACGTGCGCTTTGAGGACGTGACCTTTGGGTATACGGAGGAAAAAATGGTGCTCAACGACGTTTCTCTTTTTGCCAAGCCCGGTCAAAAGATCGCATTCGTAGGCTCTACGGGCGCCGGAAAGACCACCATTACCAACCTTATCAATCGCTTTTACGACGTGCCGGACGGCAAGATCCGCTACGATGGGATCAACATCAATAAGATCAAAAAGGCAGATCTGCGCCGTTCATTGGCCATGGTATTGCAGGACACCCATCTGTTTACCGGTACCGTGCGGGAAAATATCCGCTACGGCCGCCTGGATGCCACAGACGAAGAGGTGGAAGCTGCCGCCAAATTAGCCAACGCCCACTTCTTTATCACTCACCTGCCCGAGGGATACGATACCGTGCTGACGGCAGACGGGGCCAATCTTTCTCAGGGACAACGACAACTGCTGGCCATTGCCCGTGCTGCGGTGGCGGCGCCCCCCGTGCTGATCCTGGACGAGGCCACCAGCTCCATCGATACCCGTACGGAGGCGCTGATCGAGCAGGGGATGAACACCCTGATGCAAGGGCGCACGGTGTTTGTGATCGCCCACCGCCTGTCTACCGTGCGTAATGCTGATGCCATTTTGGTATTGGAGCAGGGACGGGTCATCGAGCGGGGCAACCACGAAGAGCTGTTGGCTCAAAGGGGCAAGTATTACAGCCTCTACACCGGTATGTTTGAACTGTCGTAAGGCATGAAAAAACACCTTGGGAAAGTTTCCAAGGTGTTTTTTTGTCGGTTCTTTTACCCTTCCCACCAGACGGGCTCTCCTTTGGCCAAAGAGGCGGGGACGTTTAAGAGGCGTTGGTTGCGTGAGCCGCGGAAGCGCAGGGTCAGATCCCGTTGGGCCTGTACAAAGGGGCCATCCACCAAAACGTCCAGCAAAGCCAACAGCTCGTCTGTAACCTCGCAACGCGGGTGACTGCCGTTGCGGTGCAGCTCCTCCCAGGTAAAACCGGTAAAGGCCCAAACGGATTTATGAGGGAAGCGTTGGCGCACCCGTTGCACGAAGGGAAGCAGAGCACGTTGGTTTTCCGGCTCGAAGGGCTCCCCTCCCAAAAGGGTCAGTCCGTGAATATAGGAAGGCTCCAACCAAGCCAAAATTTGATCCTCATCCTCGTGGGTGAAGGGCTTGCCGTAGGAAAAATCCCAGGTTTGAGGCTGAAAGCAGCCTTCGCAACGGTTGGTGCAGCCGGATACGAACAGCGTGACGCGCACGCCTACGCCGTTGGCAATGTCGCAGTTTTTGATCTCTCCGAAGTGCATGGGCAAGACCTTCTTTACAGGTGCAGGACGCGGTCCTTGATCTCCTGCGTGCGACCCTGATTCCAATACTGGGTGCCGATATAGCCGCAGGTACGGCGGGCCACGTTCATCTTATCCTGATCGGTGTTGCCGCACTGGGGGCATTTCCAGATCAGCTTGCCGTCTTCTTCGGCGATCTGGATCTCCCCGTCAAACCCACATTCTTGGCAATAGTCAGATTTGGTGTTCAGCTCGGCGTAGATGATGTGCTCGTAAATGAATTTCATCACTTCCAGCACCGCATCAATGTTGTTTTGCATGTTGGGCACTTCCACGTAGCTGATGGCACCGCCGGGAGAAAGGTGCTGGAACTGGGCTTCAAAGCGAAGCTTTTCGAAAGCGTCGATCTCTTCGGTCACGTGGACGTGGTAGCTGTTGGTGACGTAGCCTTTGTCCGTAATGCCGGGCACGATACCAAAGCGGCGCTGCAGGCATTTGGCAAATTTATAAGTGGTAGATTCCAGAGGCGTGCCGTACAGGCTGAAATCGATGTTGTGCATTTCCTTCCATTTCTTGCACGCCGCGTTCATGTAATGCATGACCTCCAGGGCAAAGGGGGTGGCCTGGGGATCGGTGTGGCTCTTGTCCGTCATGTATTTGACACACTCGTACAGGCCGGCATAACCCAAGGAGATGGTGGAATAGCCACCGTAAAGCAGTTTATTGATGGGCTCGCCCTTTTCCAAACGGGCGCAGGCACCGTATTGCCACAAAATGGGGGCCGCGTCGGACAGGGTGCCCTTCAGGCGTTCGTGGCGGCACATCAAGGCCCTGTGGCAAAGCTCCAGGCGCTCGTCAAAGATCTGCCAGAAGCGATCCATGCTTTTTCCGGAGGAAAGGGCCACGTCTACCAGGTTGATGGTGACTACGCCTTGGTTAAAGCGGCCGTAGTACTTGGGCTGGCCATTTTCATCCACGTAGGGGGTCAGGAAGCTGCGGCAACCCATGCAGGTATAGCAATGGCCGTCCCCGTTTTTGTCTACCTTCAGCTCCAGCATTTTCTTTTCGGAGATGTAGTCGGGCACCATGCGTTTGGCGGTGCATTTGGCCGCTAGTTTGGTCAGGTACCAATAAGGGGCGTCTTCACGGATATTGTCTTCCTCCAGCACGTAGATCAGCTTGGGGAAGGCGGGGGTTACCCACACACCCTTTTCGTTTTTCACACCCTGGTAACGCTGCAGCAGGGTCTCTTCAATAATCAGGGCCAGGTCGTGCTTTTCCTGCTCGTTTTTAGCTTCGCCCAAATACATGAACACCGTCACGAAGGGAGCCTGGCCGTTGGTGGTCAGCAGGGTCACCACTTGGTATTGAATGGTCTGCACGCCGCGGCGGATCTCCTCGCGCAGGCGGCGCTCGGTCATGTCGCAAAGCTGTTGTTCGGTGGGGGTGGCGCCGATGGCCTTCATCTCTTCCTCTACAGCCGCACGGATCTTTTCGCGGGAAACCTGCACAAAGGGAGCCAGATGGGTCAAGGAGATGGACTGGCCGCCGTATTGGTTGGAGGCCACCTGGGCAATGATCTGGGTGGCAATATTGCAAGCCGTGGAGAAGCTGTGAGGGCGCTCGATCAACGTGCCGGTGATGACCGTGCCGTTTTGCAGCATGTCTTCCAGATTCACCAAGTCGCAGTTATGCATGTGCTGGGCAAAATAGTCGGAATCGTGGAAATGGATCAGGCCGTCCTGGTGAGCATCTACAATATCCTGGGGCAACAGGATACGGTTGGTGATATCGCGGGACACTTCGCCTGCCATATAATCGCGCTGGGTGGAGTTGACGACGGGGTTTTTGTTGGAGTTTTCCTGCTTGGCTTCCTCGTTGTTGCACTCGATCAGCGAAAGGATCTTGTCGTCAGTGGTGTTGCTTTTGCGAATCAGCGAGCGAGTGTAACGGTAGGTAATGTAATGCTTGGCCACCTCAAAAGCTCCGTGGGCCATGATCTGATTTTCCACCAGGTCCTGGATCTCCTCCACAGTGGGGGCGCGGCGCAGATCCTCACAAGCCAGCTCCACCGAATCGGCAATACGCTGGATCTGCATGGGGGTCATACGCTGGTCGGGCTCTACGGTTTCGTTGGCCTTGGTAATGGCCGCCAAGATCTTGGAAAGATCAAAAGGCACTTCTGCGCCGTTGCGTTTAATGATCTTCATACGTCACACTCCGTTTTTTGGATTTTTTTATAATAACAATATATTGTGGGTGAAAAAGAGAGGCCTACACATTATATAGCATTTTTATAGGCGTGTCAACAGATTTTCAAAAAATAAAAAAATAAAAAAACGGAGCCTTTTTGAAAGGCTCCGTCAAAGGGTGCGGGTTCAAGCCACAGGATCCTGGGCGTGGCGGCCGTTGGTCAAGCCGTTGGTATGGGCAGGGGCCGTGGGATCTGCCGTGTCGAGAGTGCCGGGGATGGGATCGGGT
>JAFWAE010000052.1 GCA_017507855.1 Clostridia bacterium | reverse complement strand
TTTCACATCGAACGAAGTGAGATATTTCACAATGTGCGTTAGCACATTATTTCACGTTTTGCTTGGCAAAACATTTCACTTATATTTACCGCCCGACAATACGCTTTTATAAGTGTAACACACTATACCTTGCAGGCAAGGTGTGTGAAAAGGAGTACGAACTAATCGTCCGTACTCCTTTTTTCTTTTTCGGGAGGTAAAACCTGCTTTATGGAAGGTGTCCCTTCTCCGTCCCTTTGTTTTGGGGGATATCAGGACTTCATGGCAAGGCGTTCCTCATTGGTGAAAAACTGTTGGCAGTTTTTGCAGGGGAAAAGGGAGGTGCTTTGGCCGTTGTACCAAGAGAAATGTACCCAATCCGATACGCGGTGTTTTTCGCATACTGCGGGGGGGGCAACGGCCTCCTCCTGCGTTTGAAAATAGGCTTTGCACGTGGGGCAATAGGTGAATGTTTTGCCGTCGCGGGTATAAGGGGAGGCTTCGAATGTATGAGGGGTCAAGTCCGACCATTCGGCACAGTTTTCCATGGAGCAGTACTTTCCGTGATATTCTCCGTCCTTCATTGCGTAGGATTTGGGAAAAATATGCTCGAACCAATGCTCGCCGATCTCATGGCTGCATCGGAAACAAGTGAAAACTCTCAAACAGCCTGCTAATCCATAAGTTTTTGTCAATTCATGCTCCAACGCCAGCTCTCCGCAAAAGGGGCAGTCACGCAGGCAGGTGCTGTCATCCACGTAGGAATAGGTCTTGTTGGAATGGGTGCAGGGGTCTGCGGGAGGCTCTTCCGTTTCGGGTTGGGTGACGGGAAGGGTGCCTGCTTGGGTGGCGGGGGCTGTTTGGCCATCGCCGAAGGTGTAGGGGACTGTGGCAGGCGCGGTGGCGGGGGAGGCAGAGCAGGAGGTCAGAAACAGGCAAACAAGGAAAAGGCAACAGACTTTTTTCATGAGAAAACCTCCTTTTTTAAGAGCCGGGGTTAAAATGTATTAACCCCGGCTTTGATAAATTTAATGATTCACCTTAAAAGCACCACAATTGGGTATGATACACCATTTGTAGGCGATACCTTGAATTTCTATAATTTCGTTGCCCCATACGTGGTTGGCGACTTCTGTCATTTCCCCACACATCGTTTCTCCAAAATAGCGAGTACACATTTTCCCATGTTGAGTGGAGGTGCATCCGGGATGGTTGGTGGAAAGGCAAAGACAGGTGTAACTGGAACCTGTTGTATAATGACCTAAACGGGTGCCTGGTTCCAAATAATTACATTTTCTGCAGGCTCGGTCTGTTTCACACGTTGGTTCTTGAGGATGATGCGGAAATGTTTGATTGCCACAAGTGGAGCAGATTCTCATATGTCCTGCATCGCCGTAATTCATATACCATGCAGATGGGCATGTGCAGTTATCTATGGATTGTATTTCCACAGAGGGGCCTTCAGGTGGCAGAGCAGCCCATGCAACGATAGAAAGGAGCATGGCAAACAACAGAATCCACGAAAACAGTTTTTTCATTTGTAAATCCTCCGTCTTTTATTTGATTTTTTAGATGGGGGTTGCGCGCAAAACAAACGGGTTCCATTCAGATGGCTCCTTTCCTTTATCAGCTTACTTTTACTGCACCATAGCAGGGGGCATGCCCAAAGAAAAAGATCAGTTAAGGCCTAACAGCTCAAGGCGTTCCTCCATGGTCAGCAACAGGGGGCAATTTTCGCAACGAAACACAGTGGTCACCGTGTCGTTATACCACATATCGTACCCCATAGCCATAGCAGACAGCTTGTGCGTGTCACAGACGGCAAGATCACTTTCCTCCGAGGTTAAAAAATAGGCCTCGCAAACCGTGCATTCCGCACAGATTTTGCCATCGCGCACACGGGAGGAGGGGGTGAAAGTATGGGGTTCTTCTGCCGACCATGTTTGGCAGGCAGCCATCATACATAATTGGGCATGCCCCTCGTGGCTGAACAAGTGATAAGACGGGGAGTAACGGTGCTCAAAACGAGGCTCCCCCAGTTGTTTTCCGCAATGGGAGCAATAGTCTGCCCACAAACAGCTGAAATCTTTTTCGGGGCGGTCGCTCCACAAGTCATGCTCCAACGTCAGCTCTCCGCAAAAGGGGCAGTCGCGCAGGCAGGTGCTGTCATCCACGTAGGAATAGGTCTTGTTGGAATGGGTGCAGGGGTCTGCGGGAGGCTCTTCCGTTTCGGGTTGGGTGACGGGAAGGGTGCCTGCTTGGGTGGCGGGGGCTGTTTGGCCATCCCCGAAGGTGTAGGGGACTGTGGCAGGCGCGGTGGCGGGGGAGGCAGAGCAGGAGGTCAGCAACAGGCAAACAAGGAAAAGACAACAGACTTTTTTCATGGTCAAGCCTCCTAAATCAGTATTGAAAAAATCAAAGCGACCGAGCCGTTGGACAAAACAAAAAAGGCGCCGCAAAAGAGAAACTCCCTTTCGCTTCGCCTTTATCAGCGGGGGGATGGGGTCAATAGTTGCCCAAGAGCATACCGAAAGGGAAGGGGTTGCGCGCAAAACAAACGGGTTCCATTCAGATGGCTCCTTTCCTTTATCAGCTTACTTATACTATATCATAGCAGGGGAAAGATGTCAAGATGGCAGGTTGCACAAAATGCGAGGGGAATTTTTATGCAAGCTGACCAAAGGGGACGGGGTCAGCCCTGCACCTGATCGCCGTTGATATACACGCCCAGCACGCGGCTGAACAGCTCCAGCGGGTCGTTGTCCCACAGCACCATATCCGCGTCCTTGCCCACCTCCAGACTGCCCACGCGGCTGTCCAAGCCGCAAAGACGGGCGGGGGTGAGGGTAATGGCGCGCAGGGCCTCCATGCGGTCCATGCCCGCTTTGGCGCAAAGGGCGGCGGACAGGCAAAGGTATTGAATGGGCACGACGGGGTGATCCGTGACGATGGCCACGGGAATGCCTGCGCGGCTCAATGCGGCGGCGTTTTCCACGCTTTGGTTGACCAGCTCGGGCTTACTGCGGTCGGAAATAATGGGGCCTACGAAGGCACCCGCACAGTCCCGTTTCAGCTCTTCCGCCACCAGATACCCTTCCGTGGCGTGCACCAGCACCATACGCAGGGAAAACTCCTGGGCAATACGCAGGGCGGTAAACAGGTCGTCGGCGCGGT
The DNA here is from genome assembly GCA_017507855.1 of Clostridia bacterium. Classification (GTDB taxonomy): domain Bacteria; phylum Bacillota; class Clostridia; order Oscillospirales; family RGIG5554; genus RGIG5554. Next base: position 2,521 of record JAFWAE010000052.1, on the reverse strand, counting down.
GGGCATGGGCGTGCACGGGCAAGGTTCCCTTCAGCACGGGCAGGAGGGCCTCGCATTTGGCGTCAAATTCCGGCTCGTCCTTGTCCTCGTCCTCGCGGGCTTTGGCTTGGTCGTTGGCGTAATCCTGCGCTTTTTTCAGCGCCTCGCGAACGGTGGAGGCCGTGCCCATACGGGTCACGGGCATACGGTTTTGGGCGTGATAGGTGAATTTGGGATTTTCTCCGAAGGCCATTTTCATGGCCACGGGCAGCTGCAGCACCATGCTGTCGGCTCGCTTGCCCACGGTCTTGACGGCGGCGATCTGCCCTGCGATGGGGTTGGCACTGCCCGGTCCGGTGATGACGGTGGTCACGCCTGCGGCGGCGGCCTCGGAAAAGCCCCGATCCAAGGGGTTCATCCCGTCCAAAGCAGAAAGCTGAGGAGTCACGGGGTCACTGTCCTCGTTGCCGTCCTCCCCCTCGGAACGCAAGCCGTCCCCGAACAGGCCCAAATGACAATGGGCGTCGATAAAGCCGGGAAGCAGCCAAGCCCCTTGGGCATCCCGCTCCGTTTCCGCGTGACCGGGATAGTCCTTCATCTCACCCAAGGCGGTGATGCGCCCCTGATCAAAGCAAACGAAGCCGTTTTCATAAACGGGGCCGGCCATGGTCAGCACCCGCGCGTTAATAATGGCAGTCATGGAAAGATCCTCCTTATACGGGCGTTTTCAAACGCTTCAAAAATGGTATCATATTTTTCCGCCCTTGTCAAGAAAAGGCTGTCAGATCCTGCGGATGAGGTATTCGTAAAAGTCCTCCGCATACAGGGAGCGGGGGATGCGGTCGTATAGCTCCACCGTCAGATCACGCTGGCAGATGGGCTCGGAAATGGGCAGAAGGACCAGCTCCTCGTTTTTTACCGCGCCCCAGGAATAGGCAGGCCAAAAAGCGATCCCCGCTCCTGTGGCAATAATATTCTGCACGGCAAGGGGAGAGTCTGATTCAAACAGAATTTTGGGGGTAAAGCCTGCCGTTTGGCAATATTGCTTACACAGCGCGCCGAACAGGCGGGAGCCGGAGAGCAACACGAAGCTTTCGTTTTGTACTTCTTCCAGGCGGATGGTCTTGCGCCGAGCATAGGAGGAGCTTTTCGGCACGGCCAGAAAGATCTGCTCCTCCTTATAAAAATGCTTACTACAACCCTTGCGGCGGTCACTGTGGAGGCCATTGGTGGTGATCAGCAGATCGCACCCGCGGTGAAGGGCGTTTTGCTCAAATTCAAAGACTGCGTCGGGGTTGATCCTGCGGTATTCCACGAGGATGTCGATGATCAGGGAGGAGGCGGCCAAAATATTCAGCTTGACGGTTTTGCGGGATTTATTTTTCAATTGAGCCATCTCTTGAGGAAGTCGATCCAGCTCGGGCAGAAGCGAATCCAAGCGCTGTTGCAGGTGTGTGCCGAACTCGGTGAGCACTACTCCGCGCCCCTGCTTTTTCAGCAGGGGAACGTCCAACTCCCGTTCCAAGGCCTGGATGGCCTGGGTCAGGGAGGGCTGAGAGAGATGCAGCTCCTCTGCCGCACGGGTGACGTGCTGAAGCTTGGCTACGGTATGAAAATATTTTAGTTTTTGAAGATCCACGGCAGAGCTCCTTTTATAGGTAAAACCTATTGATTTGATAGATATTATATATTTTACTTTTTCCTTTGTCAAGTGTATAATAGGGACGAAAACAAACCGAAGGAGCGATTTCCCCATGCAGATCTTTGAATTTATTATGCTGGCTTGCTTTGGCCTTTCGTGGCCCATTTCCGTATGCAAAAGTATCCGTACCGGATCCACGCAAGGCAAGAGCCTGGTCTTTATGCTGGCCATTATTGCAGGTTATATTTCGGGCATTGTGGGAAAGGTGGTCAACGGACAGCTCAGTTACGTGCTGATCGCCTACACGTTTAATTTAGCGGTCATCAGCTTGGATCTGGCCATTTATTTCGTCAATAAAAAGCGGGAAAAGGAAGCCCGCCTGTAAGAAAGCAAAACAATTTTGAAAAGTACCCAATGAAAGATCCATTCAATGCACTTTATGGGTGAAAGGCAGGTGAGAACGATGGATGCGAATATTATAGAAAGCTATGTGGAAAAAGTATATGGATATGCGGTAAATCATACCTATTCTCGCGAGGAGGCTGATGATCTGTCGCAGGAAATACTTTTTACGGTAGTACGAGAATTGCCGAAACTCAAAGACGAGAATAAATTTGAACCGTGGCTTTGGGGGATTGCAAGTAACGTAACAAAAAGCTTTCGGCGTCATATGGGAAAACAGCGCGCGATGTATTCCTATGACATTCCGGAAGATATAGCGTATGAAGAAGATTTTGATAACGAGCAAGAAGTTATCTATGATTTATTGCGCACAAAAAATGCAATGCTTTCTTCTATATACCGTGATATTATCGTTCTTTATTACTATGACAGCCTTTCAACGAAACGTATAGCCGAGCAATTAAACATTCCCGAAGGTACTGTCACATGGCGACTTTC
>JAFWAE010000051.1 GCA_017507855.1 Clostridia bacterium | reverse complement strand
CCTTCAGCAGGGCCTCTTCCTTTGTCAGCATACCCTCGTCCACCAGATCGACGGCGATCTTCAGAGCGGCGGCGGCAGTACGCTTACCGTTACGGGTCTGCAACATGAACAGCTTACCGTTTTCAATGGTAAACTCCATATCCTGCATATCTCTGTAATGCTTTTCCAAGCGATTGGCAATATCGGCAAACTGCTCGTATACGGCGGGCATAACGTCCTTCAGCTGATCGATGGTTTGGGGCGTACGCACGCCGGCCACCACGTCCTCGCCCTGAGCGTTCATCAGGAACTCGCCGAACAGCTTCTTTTCGCCGGTGGCGGGGTCACGGGTAAAGGCCACACCGGTACCGGAGGTCTCACCCATGTTACCGAACACCATTTCCTGCACGTTTACGGCAGTACCCCAGCTGTAGGGGATGTCGTTCATGCGGCGGTAAACATTGGCGCGGGGGTTATCCCAGGAGCGGAACACGGCCTTAACGGCTTCCATCAGCTGATCCTTGGGGTTGGTGGGGAAGTCGGTGCCCTTCTGCTCGCGGTAGAATTCCTTGAAGCGGACGACCATTTCTTTCATATCGTCGGCGGTGAATTCCACGTCCTGCTTAATGCCGCGAGCTTCCTTCATTTCGTCGATGATGACTTCGAAACGCTTTTTGGACAGTTCCATAACCACGTCGGAGAACATCTGGATGAAGCGGCGGTAGGAGTCGTAAGCGAAGCGAGGGTTGTTGGTCAAGCGAGCCACGCTCTCCACCACTTCGTCGTTCAGACCCAGGTTCAAAATAGTATCCATCATGCCGGGCATGGAAGCACGGGCGCCGGAGCGCACGGACACCAGCAGAGGATTGTTCATATCACCGAATTTCTTACCGGTGACCTGCTCCATTTTGGCCAGACCCTCGTAGATCTGCTCTTCAATGTCAGCGGCGATCTTGCGACCGTCCTCATAGTAACGGGTGCAGGCCTCGGTGCTTACCGTAAAGCCCTTGGGCACGGGCATGCCCAGGCCGGTCATTTCGGCCAGGTTGGCACCTTTGCCACCCAGCAGCTCTCTCATAGAGCCATTGCCTTCGCTGAACAAATAGACATACTTTTTGCTCATGTTTGTTCGGAACCTCCTGATTTTTTTATCCTTCACTTTTACAATGGAAGCTGATTGAAACGGTTACAAAACCATTCCTTTTATTTTACCATATTTTTTCACTTTGTAAATAGGTCTTTTGGATAAATTTTCGCTTTTTTTCAATATTTTTTAAGTAAGTGTTTCAAAAAGGGCCGTTCCAATAAGGAACAGCCCTTTTTTCGCGGTTTAATACATGCCACCCATGCCGCCCATATCGGGGGCCGCGGGAGCTGCGGGGGTCTTTTCGGGGATCTTGGCGATCAGGGATTCGGTGGTCAGCACCATGGCCGCCACAGAAGCGGCGTTCTGCAGGGCGCTGCGGGTCACCTTGGCGGGATCCACAATGCCGAAGTCCACCATGTTGCCGTACACTTCGTTCTGAGCGTCGTAGCCGTATTCCAGATCCTTTTCGGCACGGATGTTGCTCAGCACCACGCTGCCCTCCAAGCCGGCGTTAGCCGCAATCTGACGGATGGGCTCCTCCAAAGCGCGCAGCACGATGCGCACACCGGTCTTCTGGTCGCCGTCCACTTCCTCAAGCAAGGAGGCCACAGCATCCGTCACACGGATCAAGGCCGTTCCGCCGCCGGGAACGATACCTTCCTCCACCGCGGCGCGGGTGGCGTTCAGGGCATCCTCGATACGCAGCTTCTTGTCGTTCATTTCGGCTTCGCTGGGAGCACCCACCTTCAGCACGGCCACACCGCCGCTGAGCTTAGCCAGGCGTTCCTGCAGCTTTTCTTTATCGTAGTCGGAAGTGCAGACCTCAATGGCAGCCTTGATAGCGGCAATACGGCCGTCAATAGCAGCCTTGTCCCCTGCACCGTCCACGATGATGGTGTTTTCCTTGGTCACACGAACCTGACGGGCCGTACCCAGCTGAGCCAGGGTGGTTTCCTTCAGTTCCAGTCCCACTTCCTCGCTGATGACCTCACCGCCGGTCAGAATGGCAATGTCACGCAGCATTTCCTTGCGGCGATCGCCAAAACCGGGAGCCTTCACGGCCACACAGTTGAAAGTGCCGCGCAGCTTGTTGACAACCAAGGTCGCCAGGGCTTCGCCCTCCACATCCTCGGCAATGATGACCAGCTTGCGGCCGCTTTGAGCCACCTGCTCCAGCACGGGCAGGATCTCCTGGATAGAAGAGATCTTCTTGTCGGTGATCAGAATGGCGGGATCGTCGTATACGCATTCCATTTTTTCCGTGTTGGTGACCATGTAAGCGGACACGTATCCACGGTCGAACTGCATGCCTTCCACCACTTCCACAAAGGTCTCGGTGGACTTGCTTTCCTCCACGGTGATCACGCCGTCGGCAGTGACCTTTTCCATGGCATCGGCAATGAGCTGGCCCACAGCCTCCTCGCCGGAGGAAACGGTAGCCACACGCTTGATATCCGCCGTTCCGTTCACGGTCTTGGCATTGGCCTTCAGCTGTTCGACAGCCTTGTTGGCAGCCAACTGCATGCCGCGCTTGACATCCATGGGATTGGCACCGGCAGCCACGTTTTTCATTCCCTCGCGGATCATGGCCTGCGCCAGCACGATGGCGGTGGTGGTACCGTCACCGGCAGCGTCGTTGGTCTTCACGGCCACTTCGCGCACCACTTGGGCACCCATGTTTTCAAAATAGTTTTCGCATTCCACTTCTTTGGCAATGGTCACACCGTCGTTGGTGATCAGGGGAGCCCCGAAAGCCTTTTCGATGACCACGTTGCGGCCCTTGGGCCCCAGGGTGATCTTAACGGTATTGGCCAGCGTGTCGATTCCGTTTTGAAGAGCCTTGCGGGCTTCTTCGCCGAAAATAATGTCTTTTGCCATGACGCATATTCTCCTTTAAAGCGTTTATTTCTTCAAAAAAATGTCGTTTATTCCACGATTGCCAGAATGTCGCCCACTTTGACGATGATGTATTCGTCCTGACCGACCTTGACCTCGGTGCCGGAATATTTGCTGGTGATCACTTTATCGCCCACCTTAACGGTCATAGGGTTATCCTTATCGCCGGGGCCCACGGCCAGTACCTCGGCCACCTGAGGCTTTTCCTTGGCGGAAGCGGCCAAAATGATGCCGCCCTTGGTGGTCTCCTCGGTCTCTACCATCTTCAGCACGACTCTGTCTGCCAACGGTTTGATGTTCATAATCGGTTCCTCCTCAATATAATGTTTGCAATTGTTTTTTACAAGTTAGCACTCTTCCTTTTCGAGTGCTAACCGTATTATACCACGTTTTCCAAAAAAATCAAGTCCTTTTTGTAAAATTCATAATTTGTTTACGATTTTTCTCAGTCAAAAACGGCGGTCCCACCGAGGTCCGCCGTTTTTCGTTTTATTGCGACTGAGCCTCGCTCAATTTAACGTCGATCTCCAAGGTCTCCCCGTCGCGGTATACCTTCAGCGTCAGCGTATCTCCCGCCTTGTGCTCGTTTTTCACCAGGTTCAGCTCGTTCATGGAGGTGATCTCCTGCCCGTTAACGCCGATGATAATGTCTCCCTCACGCAGATCGCTTTCCGCCGCGTAGGTCCCCGGAGAAATAAAGCTGATCTCAATGCCCCTGGGAACTCCCAGCATCTGCGCCCCGTAGGCCGTCAGATCCGCCCCCGTAATGCCGATCATGGGGCGGCCGCGCACGTAGCCGTATTCTAGGATGTCGTTGACCACGTCCGTTACGTGGGAAACGGGAATGGCAAAGCCCAGCCCCTCCAGCGTGCCGACGCCGTATTTGAGGGTGTTGATGCCCACCACCTGACCGTACAGGTTGATTAGCGGCCCGCCGGAATTACCGGGGTTGATGGCGGCCGTATGCTGCATGACCTTCATAGAGGTCGCCAGTTTTCCTTCCGTAGTAACCTCCAGCACCCGCTCTGTGGCAGATACGTGCCCCACGGTGACCGTCCAGCCAAAGGCCACGCCCGAAGGGGTCCCAATGGCCACGACCATCTGCCCGTCACGAAGCTGGGAGGAATCGCCGAATTCGGCCTCGGCCAACCCGCTTGCCTCAATTTTCACCACAGCAATATCCGCCACCTCGTCCTGGCCCACGATCTTGCCCGGATAGCGGCTTTCGTCCAAGGTGATCACCGTGATCTTCTCGGCCCCGTCCACCACGTGCTGGTTGGTGAGAACGTAACCGTCGTCCGTCATAATAATGCCCGAGCCCACACCGGAGCCGTTGGCCGTTTCCACGGTAATGCAAACGGTGGAGGGCTTCATTTTTTCCGCGATCTGCTGCGCAGACAGGGCCTCTCCGTCGGAGGCAGGCTCGTTATAAGGGGTCGTGTTCACGTTCAGTCCGGGAGAGGTCGAGGGACGTTCCTCCTTATACAGCTTGTAAGCCACCGTGCCGGAGACCACGGTCACCGCCAGAAAAAACATCAGCGCAGTGAGCATGGCCAACGCACGATACCACAAAGGGGTGGTGCCTTTGCGCGACTTGCCGTCCTCGCGGGATACAGGCGCCCGATAAAACGGTTCTTCGCAGGCAGGAAGCTCCGAAGAATGGATGTGGGAGGCCGTTTGGTTTACGTTTCCCGCCTCATCCACCACGAAATGAGGAACCGCCTCCTCTGCCGGGGAACCAACGTCCTCGCGCTCGGCAGTTTGCGTATCCAAGGCTTCTTCCTGCACGTCCGTAGGCAGGGGATTTTTCTTTTCGTCCATAATCTTCATTCCTTTAAAGGTTTGATGGCGGCAGTGCTTTTACAACTGCCTTTATTTTACCTGAAACGGTCATTTTTACTCGGCATAAGGAAGGGAAAAGGTGAATTCGCAGTATTCCCCGTATTCCGATTGCACACGGATCTGCTCGCCCAAGCTACCGATGATGGTGCGACAAATATACAGGCCCAGTCCCACCCCGGTCTTATCGATCCCGCGGGAGCGGTCGGTTTTGTAGAAGCGGTCAAATACGTGGGGCAGCTCTGACTCGGGGATCCCCTGCCCCGTGTTGCGCAAACGCACCCACACCTTTTTGCCCACAATGGCGATGCCCACGGTAATGGTGCCTCCGGACGGGGAAAATTTCAGAGCGTTATCAAAAAGGTTGAAAAACACTTGATAGATGGCGTCAAAATCGGAGCGAACGGTGATCTCTTCGTCGGGGCAATCGAACTCCAGATTCATGTTCTTGTCGTTCAAACCGCCCTCAAAGCTGAGCACCACCCGCCGCAACAATTCACAAATGTCGAACTCACTTTGCACGAAGCGGCGTTCCCCGGCCTGCATGCGAGCAATATCCAGCAAAGACACCACCAGCTTAGACAGCCGCTTGACCTCCAAAGATACAAGCTGCAGGTATTCGTCGCGGCGTTGAGGAGGGATGGTGCCGTCCAAAATGCCGTCAATAAAGCCGCCTATGGTGGTCATGGGGGTCTTCAGATCGTGAGAAACGTTGGCAATAAAGCCCCGTTGAGTCTCCTCTGCCTCAGCCAGGGAGGAGGCCATACGGTTGAAAGCCACGGCCAGCTCTGCCACCTCGTCGTCCCCGTTTTCAGGCACACGTACGTCAAAGCGGCCGTCCGAAAAGGCCTTGGCCGCCCTGGACATTTGCTTAAGGGGTTGGGTAATGCCCGCCGAAATGGCGTACAGGATCAGTACCGACAAAATAAAGACCGCCAATCCCGCCACAATAAACAGCCCGCCGACATCCCCCAACAGCTCCAACACCATGGCGTTGGGACGGGCCGCCACAAAAACGGTGCCGTAGACCACGTTGTCGTTGGTGATCACGGGCCGCCAAAGAATAGCGTGACGTTCCTGCAACAAGCCACCCAGATTTCCCATGGTGCGAAAGGCCTTGCCGTGTTGCACCTGTTCCAGCACGGAAGAGCTCAGGCAAACGGGGCTTCCCTCGCGCAGGCCCAAAACTTCCTCGGCCTCCCGGCTGTACAGGGTAATGCAGCCCTCCCCATCGGCAAAGAACACCATGCCCTTCACGTTTTCGCCGTACAGATCCATCAGCGTGCGCAAGGCCCGCAGGTTGGCCTCTGTTTTAGGCTGATGTGCCGCATAGCGCACGAAATCGGATACCGACTCCAGGGCGGTTTGCATGCTTTGCTCCTTTTCCGCCAGGGTATAACGGGAGATCAGAAAGGTCATCGTCACACCCAGCAACAAAAACGCCACCAGCATCAGTACCAAAAAAGTGGTCAGGTATTTGGAAAAAATGCTGTTATCCCTTAGTTTCCGCTTCAAACCTTTCTCCCCCCTTGTTTTTTTACAGGTTGCACCTGCCTCAGGCGGAAGCCTCCTCGTTCAGTTCAAATTTATAGCCAATTCCCCAAATGGTTTTCAGCTCCCAACGGTCGCTGACCCCCTCCAGCTTCAGGCGCAAGCGCTTGACGTGCACGTCCACAGTGCGGGAATCGCCGATGTACTCGTAGCCCCACACCTGATCCAACAGCTGATCACGGGTAAAAACGCGGTTGGCGTTGGAGGCCAAAAAATACAGCAGTTCCAACTCTTTGGGGGGCGTATCCACCTGCTTGCCGTTGATCTTCAACTCGTAGCGCTCCAAGCTGACGCTCATTTTGTCAAAGGACAGCAGGTCGCCCTCGCTGATGCGGCTGGCACGGCGCAAAATGGCCTTGATACGCACCAGCACCTCCTTGGGGTCAAAGGGCTTGACGATGTAATCGTCCGCTCCAAGCTCCAATCCCAGAACCTTGTCGAACACCTCGCCCTTGGCGCTGATCATCATAATGGGCTTTTGCGAAAATTTGCGCACCTCGCGGCAGATTTCCCAGCCGTCCTTCCCGGGAAGCATAATATCCAAAAGCATAATATCGGGCTTGTAAAGCTCAAAGCGGCGCACGGCCAAAGCACCGTCGTGCACACATTCCACCTCGTAGCCCTCCTTGGCCAAATACATTTGCAGCAGCTCGCAGATATTGGGATCGTCGTCCACGATCAAAACTTTTTCTTTCATAACGGTTTCGTCTCCTTGCTCCTTGATGAGCCTGTGTTTTCCCGTTCAAGGCCGCAAAAGCGGACCTTTAGGCATAACTTTACCATACTATTATAATACAACATTTTGCCCAAAAAGTAAATAATTTATAAACTTTTCACCAATAAACGGTAAACCCTGCAATTTTTTCCACCTATCTGCGTGTTTGCCGCGTTTTTGTTGACAGAACCGGAAAAATATGCTATACTGGAAATGCAAATCAATGCCGTCTTCGGTGAACAGACTTGGATTTTGAGGGGGCCTGTTTATGAAGCGAAAACGAATGAAAAAAGAATGCCATCGGCCTGACGAGAGACAGGGTTTGCTTCAAAACCTGCCCTGCCCTTGTTCAGGTCGTGTTTT
>JAFWAE010000050.1 GCA_017507855.1 Clostridia bacterium | reverse complement strand
TCTGTTTACGGTAGAACAGAAGGCGGCATACCTGCAACGAGGCGTATATGCCTTCAACGAGGCCAACGGGCAGGTCACCTTTATGGATCAGATCAACGAAGCTACGTTGATAGCCGAGAAGCAGGCCGAGATGGAGCTTTTCAAGCAGTATCATTTGACACACTGATTTTGTTTTCCGAGCGGGCGGCTATGTCGCCCGCTTGCCCGTCAGACGGGTTCAGGTAAGCTTCTATCTTGTAAGGAGGAAAAAACATGACAAAATTATTCCCAAAACTCCTTTCCCTGACCCTCGCCCTGCTCATGCTGGCGGGGTGTGCAAGCACGCCTGCCAAAGACCCCTTGGAGGGGACGATAACCATTGAGCCTTTTGATGCGGAAAAGCTAGGCGCGGAATCGGGAGGCAGCGCCTACGCTGCTTCAACTCACCACGCAGTACTGTTGGAGGATTATTTTTACGGAACAGAATATCGCATGTTGGATCATGCTGTTTTCGGGACTGTATTGGACATTCAGCTTGCAACCGCTGAAAGGCCGGAAAAAAAGCACGAGTATATGCCGTCTTGCGATCTTATGTATATACGTTATCAGGTTCGTATCGACGAGGTCGTATACGACAAGGGGAATATGTTAAAACCGGGCATAACAATTACCCTATACCACAATTACTGTACGAAAGACGGTGATCTACAAACGTTAAAGAAAGGAACGGCGTACGCCCTCACGTTTATGGAAGGGCACGAATATCAGTTCTTTTATAACAAAAGCAACCTTCCCAAATACAGTTACAGATGGCAGGAACGTAAAAACGAAGAAATGGGGGTGGAGGTTATTTGGAAGATCCCCATGAAACAAATCGGAGACTATTTCATGGAATGCCCGGATTACCGTGCCTACGAAATTGCAGGGGACAAGATGATCGTTCGGTGGCCCAAACGTATTGCAGACAGATATTTGTTCAACACCGAATATGAAAATGAACTCAAGGACACTGCCGCTGCGACATATTATTTGGACAAGGATTTCTTTGCAGTTTTTCATGGAAAAGCCATGGAAGACCTTGCCTTGTGGCAATCGGAGGAGCAATGGAGCTTTGAAAAATTTTACTTATTCAAGTACGACAAGGCAAAATATGAAGCTTATGTGGAAAGGCTGAAAAGCTACGAGGATCAGCTCAACGGAAAATTCCCCATTGAACGGTGGTAAGGATTTTAACACGGGAGGTAAAAACATGACAAAATTATTTGCCAAAATTCTTTCCCTTTCCCTCGCCCTGCTGATGTTAGCAGGGTGTGCAAGCACGCCTGCCAAAGATCCCTTGGAGGGGACGATCACCGTCGAACCCTTCGACGCGGAAAAGCTGGGCGCGGAGATGAAAAGCAGTGCATACGGTTGTTACGGAAGTAATTACTCAATCAGTCTTCTCGGGGACACGGCAAACATGCTCGACTACGCCGTTTTCGGAACCGTTCTTGAAACGGAGCTTGTTACGGTAAAAACGCCCGAAACAGCTCAAAAATATCGTTACTTGTCAGATGCCAAATACGTACGCTACAAGATCAAGGTAGAGGACGTTGTCTGCGATCCCGATGGCCAACTGCGGACCGGCCAAACAATCACCCTTTTTCACCCCTATCAAACCAAATCCGTGGATGAGAGTTATGAGGTATGGGTGCCGTATTACTTGGAGGAAAACGTTACCTACGCCTTTACCTTTATGAAGCCTCACAATTACGAATTTCTCTACGATGTGTTCGAAGCTGAATTCCAGTTGCGTGATCGTTACAATGAATACATTGGAGAAGATCGCAAGGTCATATGGAAGATCCCGCTGAAGGCCCTTGGAGATTATATGGCGCAGGAACTGGATTTCCGAGCCTACAAGGTAGTTGAAGACAAGATCATTCTTGAAAGATGGCCATTGTACGTAGCCGATCGTTATTTGGACGGAACAAAGTATCAAGATCAACTTGAAGGAAAAATACTTTATATACCGAGTTCATATGTAGTAGACAAGGATTTCTTCCCTGAGCTGGTTGCTTCCATGCAAGCCGATATTCCGGTGTTTCAATCGGGGCAATGGGCGTTTGATCTGTTGTACTTGTACAAATATGACCGCGAAGAATACGAAGAAAAAATGAAAAGAGCTCAGGAACTCGCAGAAAAGCTTAACAAATCCTCGAAAGAGAACCAAACTGCCGAAGGGTCTTGAGTTGCTGTAAAGGAGGTTGAAGTTTATGAAAAAAGCTCATCGGTTTTCATGGCTCCTTTTGATTCTGGTTTGTGCTTTGGCTGTCACAAGCTTGGCTGACAGCATTCCTTCTCCTGTTCCGTCGCAACACGGATGGAACATATTCAACGGCCCTATCAGTGCGTGTAATTACAACTTTTCCATAGCAGATCCACATGCTTGTGAAAGTCTTGACAATCTTTATCCCTGCACGCTCGGCGGAACGCATGATGAATTTCATTTGGGAACCAACACTCTCACCTTTTACATTTGGCAAGGGAACGTCAGCGGTTGCGGCTATTCCTTCGTCCAAAGCCATCTTTTCGACGAAAACAACAGCTACCGTTGTACCAACTGCGGCAAGACCCCCTTCGGGGACAAATCCGCGTAAACCAAACTTTGAAATCAATTGACAAAAGAGGAAAATTTTGTTATTATATATATGTGCTCAAGAAGCAGACTTACGACTTGAAGGGAGAGCCTGTTTATGAAGCGAAAACGAATAAAAAAAGAATGCCATCGGCCTGACGTGAGACAGGGTTTGCTTCAAAACCTGCCCTGCCCTTGTTCAGGTCGTGTTTTTTTAGAGAAAGGGGGAAACCGAGATGCAGGATGAACAGCAGCAGCCGGGCAGATGCCCGTCCTGCAAGGCTGAAGATGACGTTCCTTTCCACCCGCTTGCCCGTGGGACGGGCTTGGGCAAGCTCCTATTTTATGAAGGAGGAAAAACCATGACAAAATTATTCCCAAAACTCCTTTCCCTGACCCTCGCCCTGCTGATGTTAGCAGGGTGTGCAAGCACGCCTGCTACCGAACCGGCAGACCCCTTGGAGGGGACGATCACCGTCGAGCCCTTCGATGCGGAAAAGCTGGTCGCAGAATCGGAAGGGAGCGCATACGGTTGTTACGGCATTACATCAACCTATGAAATAGCTGTCTTTGGATCGGAGTGGAGAATGCTTGAATGTGCTATTTTCGGAACTGTTCTTGACATAGAACTTGTCACGGCAAAAAACCCCATGGGGGGCAACATATACATTCCCTCTCAAAAAAAATACGTACGCTATAAAGTCAAGGTCAACGAGGTCGTGGCCGATGCAAACGGTCAGTTGAAGGCAGGACAAACCATTACCCTTTTTCACCCTTACGAATCAGAACCCTTGGATGAAATCTTGATGAAGGAATGGATCCCGCTTTATTTGGAAGAAGGCGTAACTTACGCCCTTACCTTTATGAAAAGCTATGATTATGAATATTATTACGATAAGGAGTGGCTCACAAAGCCATCAAATAAATACGAACAGTATCTTGGGGACGATGTGCAAACGCTTTGGAAGATCCCCTTTAAGGATATTGGAGAATATCTGATGCGCGACACTCGATTTCATGCTTACGAGGTGGTTGAAAATAAACTTGTCATTGAAACTTGGCCGTTACAAATTGCCGATCGCTATCTTAACGGAACGAAGCATCAGGATCAGTTGGAAGGAAAATCGCGGAGTGCAGAAAGCTCATACACGATAGACAAGGATTTCTTTCCGCAACTCGTTGCCTCCATGCAATCCGATGAGCCACTGTGCCACAAAGAATGTTGGACGTTTCTGGATATGTATCTGTACAAGCATGACAGAGAGGCCTATGAAAAGAAGCAAAAACTGAGAAAGGAAATGGCCGAATCGCTTCGCAAACGACTGGAGCAGAACCAAACTGCCGAAGAGCCTTAAGTTGCCGTAAAGGAGGTTGAAGTTTATGAAAAAAATTTCTCGTTTCTTATCTCTCCTCGTAATTTCGGCTTGCATCTTAACTATCACAAGCACAGCAGATTCTATTCCTATTCCTATTCCATCGCAACATGGTTGGAACATATACAACAACATTACAGGTGTGTGCAACTACAATTTTTCCAATACCGATGAACACGCTTGTGAATTGGCAGAGCCTATATCCCCTTGCACGCTCGGCGGAACACATGATGAATTTCACTTGGGAACCAACACCCTTACCTTTTACATTTGGCAAGGGAACATCGACGATTGGGACGAATCCACCTTTAACTCCCGTAGAGATTTGATACTTAATGCATTTAATATGCTAAATATCATAGCACAAACAGAAGCAGATATCATAAACATTTCATATGCGGAAGAAAACTTGAATTCCACCGTTCCTCAGGTGATGGTAATGTTCAACATGGGATTGAATGGTACACTTGAAGGTAATGCCGGCCCGATCATCGTAAACGAAGAGGCAGGTCAAAGCAATTTCAACCACACCAAACGAGCTGTTGTTGCCCTTTCATCAAGTCTTTTTGATTGTAAACACAGAAATTCCAACACATCATTGTGCGATACTTGTGCAGAACACATTCAGCTTGTTATCCTTCACGAATTTGCCCATGTGTTCGGTTTGGCGCATATTTCAGAGAATGATGCTACAAGCGTCGGATATCCCGATGGTCTGATGATAGCAAACACCCATCTAATGTCCGGAATCAACGATTTCGACCTCATAGGCCTCAAAGTCGTCACCCACTATGAATGCACGGAAGATGATCACGTGGGTTTACTTGGGAATTGCCCCGTATGCGGAGAGGCTCCTCACACCCACACCTACGATAACGCCTGCGACAGCACGTGCAACGTGTGCGGAGCTACCCGCACCGTCACGCACAGCTATAACTGCGCGGGTACATGCATCGTTTGCGGACAAACGGGAGGCACGCCTTCGGGAACGCACACCTATACCAACGCTTGCGACAGCACGTGTAACGTCTGCGGTGCTACCCGCACCGTGACGCACAGCTACAACTGCGGCGGAACTTGCATCGTCTGCGGACAAACGGGCGGTACGCCTTCGGGAACACATACCTATACCAACGCCTGCGACAGCACGTGCAACGTGTGCGGTGCTACCCGCACCGTCACGCACAGCTACAACTGCGGCGGAACTTGCATCGTCTGCGGGCAAACGGGAGGCACGCCTTCGGGAACACATACCTATACCAACGCCTGCGACAGCACGTGCAACGTGTGCGGTGCTACCCGCACCGTGACGCACAGCTACAACTGCGGCGGTGTTTGCATCGTCTGCGGGCAAACGGGAGGGACGCCTTCGGGAACGCACACCTATACCAACGCCTGCGACAGCACGTGTAACGTATGCGGTGCTACCCGCACCGTCACGCACACCTATAACTGCGCGGGTACATGCATCGTCTGCGGACAAACAGGCGGCCCTGTCAGCCACAGCTACCCCGCTCAATGGGAGATCTATAACTCCGTTCAGCACCGCCGTAAATGCACGCAATGCACCGTGTACGAATACGGCTCTCATTCCTCCTCTGCCTCCTGCACGGTGTGCGCTTATGCGGATTATAACCTGACGCTGATGTGTGCTTCCTCTTTTTGTCAAAACAAGATCGGCGCCGTTTCCGGCTTTGCCGACACCAACATCTACCGCTTTGCCTCCAGCATCACCAATCCCGCCGGCACGGAGACTTGGTTGGGCGAGGATACGGACGGCAACCGCAACTATACCAGCCCCGGCTCCTATCAGTTTACCCAAACGGGCACCTACACCGTCAAGCTGGTGGCAAGGCGCTACGCCACAGACCCCGACTCTGCGGTGAAGATCGTGACCCGCACCGTGACGGTGAGCGCACACGAGATGGATCCGTACGTATCCAATAATAGCAGCACCCATTCCTCCACCTGCGCCAACTGCGGCTATACCATTACGGGAAGCCATCACCCGGTTTACACCGACATTCAAAGCCCCATTTTCCACAGCGTGGCTTGCCTGATATGCAACTATCAGAATTCCGCAGAATACCACCTGTGGTCAGCTTGGAGTCCCTATGACAGGCACGATCATTTGCGTATATGCAACGGTTGCTACAGAACCTTCTTCCAGTCCCACGATTCGGGCTTTTACACCGTTGACGGTTGCGGCTCTTGCGGAGCTGTCTTCCTTGATTACACAACTCCCAACGGAATCGTGACGGACGAGGAGATCCTGGCCTCCATCGGCTTGCCCGAGGGAACACCCGTACACCGCGTGCTGGGCACGCAAAAGATCACGGACGACACGGTGATCGGCTGGGTCGTATGCAAGGAAGGCGTGATCCTGTATGTGGAGGATGCTGCGGCAGAAGCCAGATGGCATTCGTACGCTACGCAGGAAAATCGCGCGGCTCGACTCAAGATGCTGAATTCCGATCTGTTTACGGTAGAACAGAAGGCGGCATACCTGCAACGAGGCGTATATGCCTTCAACGAGGCCAACGGGCAGGTCACCTTTATGGATCAGATCAACGAAGCTACGTTGATAGCCGAGAAGCAGGCCGAGATAGAGCTTTTCAAGCAGTATCATTTGACGCACTGATTTTGTTTTCCGAGCGGGCGGCTATGTCGCCCGCTTGGGTCTGTTTTGCGATTTTTTTCGGGGAAGGGGGCTTTGTGGGACGGTGCGCCAAAAAAATCTAAAAAACGCCCCGATACCCGTTGCCACGCTTGACGGGTTCGGGCAAGCACCCATTTTATGAAGGAGGAAAAACCATGACAAAATTATTTGCCAAAATTCTTTCCCTCACCCTCGCCCTGCTTATGCTGGCGGGGTGTGCAAGCACGCCCGCTACCGAACCGAGCACGGAACCTGCAACCATTCCCTTTGTTCCCGACGTCGACTTGGATGATGACGGCGTTTTGGATGGCGTTTGGATCCGCGATAACGGAAACGGAACTTCCTTTTACAAGGTACGGGAGGACTACGTCGGACAACCGTGGAGTATCTATTACGAAGGCCTTTCGGAAGAAGAAATTCTGAGCTATCCGTTTGTTTTCAAAGGGGTTTTAAAGAGCAAACAAAAAGTTGCGAGTGTTTCCGGAGCTTACGGTTCCGTCTATTGGTATTGCGATTTCGAAGTAAAAGAAATCTTGGCCTGCCGCAGCGAACGAAAGATAGATGTAAATTCTGTTTGTAAAATCGGGGAAACAGTTCGAGTGATTCTTAACATCATCAACGACTCGAAAACAGAAAAAGAAGATCTGATCATTTCCGAAACAAACATAGGAGATGAAATGCTTTTGTTTTGCCAAATACTTCCTATGCGTAACGAAAGCTATGACCTATACTCCGGTGAAAACATGAAATTCACGTACTCAAATATGAGATCAGGCCTGGTCTTGTTTAAAAAGGATACGATCCTTTTTAGTTGTTCGTTTACTTCTCTTATAAATGAATCCAAAGGAGAGTATGCAAAGGAAAATCGTTATGCGGTGAGGGGAGCTTTGACGCAGGAAAAAGTTTTGAATTTTCTAAAACAGGCCATAGATCCTGCCATGAACCGTGTTTTTGTTTCCGATGCCTTGTGGGAAGATATAGACGGCGATGGAATATCGGATCGGAAATTACTCTCCACATTCTGCGGTGGTGAGCAGATCTATTCCTTGCGTGACGATTATCCCCTTCCTAAAGATACAGGTCTTTCTCTCTATTACTCCAACGAAAAAGATCTTTTAAAAGCCACGACTTTCGCCTTTCGAGGCACACTGAAAAGCAAAGCGCTTGTCCAAAGAGTCGTTCCGGTGTCCGGTGGAAGACATCCTATCATTTCTTACTACTGGCTTTGCGATTTTGAAATTGACGGTATTTTACTCCAAAGCGACTTTAATCCTCAAAAAATCGGTGAAACCTTACGCGTTAGGCTAGAATACGTAAGTGGCTCGGAGCATATCGGCAAAGGTCTTCAAGTCGGGGACGAAATGCTGGTATTTTGCCGACTTTCTCCCGGGGATGTTCCCCAATTTTGGCTGAAGGAAGACGAAAATATGCTTTCGGCTCAAGCTTGGTTGTTTCAAGGCCTTATCCAAATCAAGAAAGACGGATACGTGTTCAACGAGGTGTTTTCTTCCTTGGCTAAGGACGACCCCAACGCTCAATTTGACGAAGAAACGAAAATGTATGTAGCGAAACTTTCCGAGGAGGTATTTCAGTCCCATATCGATCGGATATCATCCGAGCTGACGGATTTGAAGAACAAAGCCGAATCCGAATAAAGGAGATGCCCTTACTATGAAAAAGATCGTTTTACAAGTCTTTTCCCTCGCTTTGGCCTTGCTCATGCTGGCGGGGTGTGCAAGCACGCCCGTATCTTTTCAATGGCCTGAAATGGAGGGCTTTATAGAAGGGGTGCCCGCTTTGCTCTCCTATTCGGAGATGGTGCAGCTGGTGGCGGAAAGCCCCAACGACCCCCAACTTTGCCGCTTTGAGATCTTGGCTTACCTTACTCCTGACGAGGTTGAAAAGATTCCTTCCTACGATCCGTGGAACGATTTGGAAAACTCTTACTATTCCATCCGCATTATAGAAAATTATTCATCGGATAAAACCTTTTCAGAACCTCTCTACTTTTGCTTTCAAGGAACGCCGACCTGGCAATATTCGGGAGAACCCCCTTTTGCCAAAGGACAACAGCTTGTGGGGTTTTTATTCAAGCACCGCAGTGATAACGTTTTTGGTTTTTCTTCCTTTGGATACAGAGTTTCTGCCCCTGTTCAAGAAAAAACTTATTTGTATTCCGTCGCATGGAAAAATCTCGTTTTTGAGGAATTGAAGGCTTTGGAAATTCCTATGGAAGAAGAAGAGAAACTTGTCATAACTACCTATCCTGAGAATCCTCAAAGAAACGTAGCCAAATATGAGCTTTCCCAATTGGTCTCCAAACTGCTCGAGGAGGTACGCAGTTACGGGGAGCAGGGGTAAAGTCCTTGGAGAAAGGGAGGCTTATGTCGGCTCGTTTCTGCCGCAGACAGAGCCCCTTTCCACCCGCTTGCCCGTGAGACGGGCTTGGGCAAGCCCCTATTTTACAAGGAGGAAAAACCATGACCAAATTATTCCCAAAACTCCTTTCCCTCACCCTCGCCCTGCTCATGCTGGCGGGGTGTGCCTCGGCCAAAGACCTCTTGGAGGGGACGATGGAAATAAAAGAGTTCAATGCCGAAGAATTGGCTATGAATCCAAATTTCTCCCAATATACCTTAAGCGGAGATATGTTGGAAAACTGCTTCTTTGGTCAGGAGTGCCGCATGTTTGAATGCGCCATCTTTGGCAAAATTTTAAATGCCAAATTAGTTATTGCCAAGCCCGCAGAAAGGAAAAGCAAGCATGTACCGGAACAGCTTTGTTTTGTTCGTTATGAGGTACAAGTGGAGGAGGTTATTCAAAACGTTATTTCCACCTCTAAAAATGATTTGCAAGTAGGCAACACGATCACTTTATACCACCCATATGAAGAAAAAACCAATTCCGAAGGCACTTTCCCCAATGCAATGGAGGTGGGGAAAACTTATGCACTGACTTTTATGGAAGGCTATGAGTGCCGATTTTTCTACAGCAAAGATATTTTCCTAGCAGATAAACAAAGCAAATACAGAGAACACGTAGCAGACGACGTCGCAACTCTTTGGAAAGTACCGTTGAAGGATATTGGAGATTATTATTTCCGTTGGGTAGACTACCACGCCTATGAGGTAGAAGGAGACGAGGTGCATATTAACACATGGACTCGTGAAATCGCAGATCACTACTTTGAAGGAACTCCCTACGAAAAAGATGTGGATCACCGTTACACATGGCCTCTGGGCTCTTATCGGGTAAGCAAGGAGTTTTTCCGCCGTTTTGCAGAACAAGCATATAAGGATTCACAACCTTGGAGCATAGGGGAAGGGCAGGCTTTCCGATGGCTGTATTTGGCTAAATACGATCCGCAGGAGTATGAAAAGCTCATGGAAGGGGTAAAAGAGAGATCCGAAGAAACAAGGAAAATGTTAGAGGATTTCAGGAACTCAAATAAGCAAGGCGAACCCCAATCCTAATATTAGAAAGGGGTAGAATAAGATGTTAAAAAATGTAAAACAACAAGCTATGTC
The DNA here is from genome assembly GCA_017507855.1 of Clostridia bacterium. Classification (GTDB taxonomy): domain Bacteria; phylum Bacillota; class Clostridia; order Oscillospirales; family RGIG5554; genus RGIG5554. The sequence goes on along the minus strand of JAFWAE010000050.1, from coordinate 6,310 downwards.
TAAATCAATGGTAAAAATTCTTTCCCTTGCCCTTGCATTGCTCATGCTGGCAGGGTGTGCAAGCACACCTGCGACTGTACCAAGTACCGTGCCGAGCACGGAGCCGCAGACGGTTCCTGTCACGACACCCGTAACGGTTCCTACCACCACACCTGCAACGGTGCCGCAGACGGTTCCTGCCACCACACCTGCAACGGTGCCAAGCACTACGCCCGCTACAGAGCCTAGTAACGCGCCAAGCACGGAACTCGATTATGATTCAATGTTCGAGCTTTTGGACGGCCCTCCGTTTTCTGAATACGTTTTGTTTGAATCGGAGCTTGTACATGGGATTCCGTCTCCCAACGGAAAGATCATGGGTTTTAATTACGGCCTCATGGGGTGGTTGAGCAATGACGAGGTCTTGCTTGTTGCATATCCCCTGATATATAATGAACAACAGGATCGTATGGCAAGCGAAGGCATAAAGTGTATCTATTCTTACAATATTTCTTCGGGAGTCTATACCCTGTTGCATAAAGAATGTATTGGCAGCGGAGTATGGTTTAAGGAGATAACTGCTCAAGGTGAGTTGTGTTTCGGGGTGGGAGATACTCACAACCCGGAAGAGTACCGATTTTACGATTTGGAGTTTCAATTGAAGGAAACCGTGAAAAATCCTGCAATGGAGAAAAGATATGACGGCACTTTTTTAAAAAACGCCACCTTATCACCGGATAAAAAAACTTGGTGCTACACAGCTTATTCACCGGGCGCTTCCTTTATTGCTCTTTGCGTGTATGATGCGCAAACGGGGGAAGAAACGGTTTTAATGGAAATTGGGAAAGAAAATCAACAGCAATGCGTCAGTATTTTTGACATGGATAAGCATTTTTGGAAGAGCACTCCGTGGGATGGTCAATTGGAAGAGATGGGGGTAGACGCTGAATTAGTCGAGCAAATTTTGGCTAGCGACTATGATCCGATATTACTCAAGCAGGCGGAACAGCAACTGCTTGCCAAAGGGATGGGAATTCCTACCGCCCAAAAAGGATCGGGTTCGGATTTCGTTGCGAGTGTTTCACCGCCCACCTTTTCTCCCAACGGCGAATTTATCTTTTTTCTCACCTTTAATGAGAGAGGGTGGGCGAACGGATACGGATATACTTCCGTCGATGGTGAAAAAACAGGCTATACACTTGTGCCTATCGCCACGGAAGAAAACCTGAGCGCAAGGGGCTTTTGGGGAGAGAATAACCAGCTTATGGTTTGGTTAGGCGTGCACTATACGTCAAAAGACTCGATCACTTTTCCCGTCGACAGCATGGTTAACATTGATTGCGACCGGCAACAAGAGCATCTGCTTTGGTCATCAGAAGACCTTTCTTCACATTCCCATTTGTGGAAAATCGGATCATGGCCGTATTCGGGGGGCGGTTTTGTTTTTCAGATCGATTCAAACGAACAGAAAGTTTTCTTGAGAAAGATTCAGCTTGATACAGGACTCTTTTCTGAAATAACGATCAATAAAAATTGGGCATTTGAAATGCGTTATACGGTCGGTTGGGATTATTCATTTTCACCCGACAAAACGAAAGCACTGGTTTTACTGTCGTTTCTTTATACCAAGGATAGCTGGGGAACGCGTGCTAACGGGAAACCGAAATTCAATTCAGTTCCCGGTCTCTATCTATTTGATTTTGAAAAAGCTTTCTCCGATTTTGAAAAGGGAAATTATGTAGAGCAGATCGCTGTGTTTTACGAAGGGGACTATACGTTTGATGTTAAATTGGACGAGAACGGCCAATGGGATGTAACGGTTGTTTCCATGCTTGAAGGGTATCATCAGGGAAATCGGGAATTGGCGGATCCATCGTTTTTGGAAAAGCTCCGACAAGCGGACTCGCGGTTGAAAGATCTGCCGGACAAGATGGCTAAAGGGCAGGCATATGAAATTTATTATCATTTGCCCTTGGATGAAGAAACAAAAAAGTCGCTTCGTATACTATACAATATAGACGAAGAAACGTTAAGCAAATGGACGAAAGGCGATGCAACGCTCTATTATTACAAAACGAATGAAAAAACCAATCAATCACAAAATGAAGCCTACGTCTCCCAATGTACCGCTCAAGAATATGAGGACGCTTTGAACCGTTTGCAGATCACGCAAGCTCAGCTCACCACTTTAAAAAACAGAGGTTTTTGGCCTGCGGATATAGTCAAAATGACTCGTCAAGAACTGATCGACTTTTTTGAAGAGCTTCCCAACGAGGGAATTTGAAAAATACGCTCTAAAATAAAAGAACCCCTGGAAGCTTTCTTCCAAGGGTTCTTTCTTTGTGGAGGGTTATTTCAGGGATGCCAGCGCTTTTTCCACCGCTTCGAAAATTTGATCCACGGGAACCTTTTCACTCAGGCTCTTATCGCGGGAGGTCAGCTCCAGGCAGCCGTCCTTCAGGTTGCGGGGGCTGACTACGATACGCAGGGGAACGCCCAACAGGTCGGCATCGGAAAACATGATGCCCGCGCTGACGGAACGGTCATCGTAGATGACCTCGTAGCCCTTGGCCTGCAGTTGCTCGTACAGGGCGTCTGCCTGCTGGCGGGTCTGAGGATCGTCGGCGCGCACGGCGCAGATGTGAATTTGCCAAGGGGCAATGGCCAGGGGCCAAATGGGGCCGTAGTCGTCGTGATGGGCCTCGCACACCGAGGCGGCCAGGCGTCCCACGCCGATGCCGTAGCAGCCCATGATGGGGTGCTTGCTTTTTCCTTCGTTATCCAGATAGGTCATGCCCATGGCTTTGCTGTATTTGACACCCAGCTGGAAGATATTACCCACCTCTACACCGCGGTGGATCTTCAGCGCAGGCTTGCCGCAACGGGGGCAAATTCCGCCGTCGGTGGCTTTGGCAAAGTCGTGGTATTCAGCCTCGGGTACATCGCGATTCATATCCAGCCCCACGTAATGGTGGTCGGCTTGATTGGCACCGCAGGAAAGGTTATTGGTATCCTTCAAGGAGTTGTCATACAGCACAGTAATGCCTTCGGGCAAGCCGCAGGGGCCGATAAAGCCTGCCAACAAGGGACTTTCCTCCGTCAGCACGGCGGGGTGGATCTCACAGCCCAAATAGTTGCGCAGCTTGGTTTCGTTGGCGTCCAGATCACCGCGCAGGAACAGCACGATCAGGCTGTCATCCGCGTTGCGCTGGTACACCACCGCCTTACAGCTTTTTTCTTTGGGCATGTTCAAAAAGGCACATACGTCTTCGATGGAATGAATGTCGGGGGTGTGGGTCAGAGTCAGGGGAGCGGAAACCTCGTCACGCACGTTGGTGACCTTGCATTCCGCCGCCTCCACGTTGGCGCTGAAGCCGCACACGTCGCACACGGCAATGGAATCCTCGCCGATGGGTGTCAGCAGCATAAACTCGTGGGAAACGCTGCCGCCCATCATGCCGGAGTCGGAGGCTACGGAAATAACGTCGGGCACACCGCAACGGGCAAAAATGCGCTCGTACGCCTTGTGGCAACGCAGATAATACTGCTCCAGATCCTCCTGAGAGGTGTGGAAGGAATAGGCATCCTTCATGGTGAATTCGCGCACGCGGATCAAGCCGCCGCGGGGACGGGCTTCATCGCGGAATTTGGTTTGGATCTGATAGATCATAAAAGGATATTTGGCGTAGCTTTGGCCGTATTCGCGCACCAGGTGCACGGCGGCCTCCTCGTGGGTCATGCCCAGCACCATGGGCTGGCCGCTACGGTCCTTGAAGCGAAGCAGCTCGTCGCCGATGCTTTCGTAGCGGCCCGACTCCTGCCACAGAGAAGCGGGCATGGTAACGGGAAACTGTACCTCCTGCCCGTCAATGGCGTCCATCTCCTCGCGAATGATCTGTTCGATCTTGCGGGTGATGCGGCGCAAGGGCATGTAGGAAGAATAAATGCCGTTGGCTACGTTTTTCATATAGCCGCCGCGAAGCATCAGCGCATGGCTGTCAATGACACAGTCGGCAGGCCGTTCTTTGAAACGGTCGCCAACCAATTTTTCCAGTTTCATGTAAAAAACCTCCGTTTTATATTTCAACAAAAAAAGCCCCGGCAGAACAAACTGCACAGGGCGAGCAAACAAGACCCGCGGTACCACCTGAATTCGGATTACATCCGCACTTTGCCCCCTGTAACGGGAAGGACCCGGCCTCCTTGAACGGAGGCGGCTCGGAAATGGGTTGGGCACGGCCGTTTTCGGGGTTTGCACCGCCACCCCGTCTCTGTGAAAAAACAGATTCGTGCTTACTTGGTTTCGTCAAAGCCTTTGTTACCGACATTCTACCACAGTTTTGCGGCGAAATCAAGCGTTTTTAAAAAAAAGAAGCCGCAAAAGAACTTGCGGCTTCTTTTTTGCCGTTATTGAACCGTGAGCGTAAAGCCTTGAGCCGTTTGTTGGGCGGAAAGCTGTACCCAAAGCCACTTGCGTCCCTCGGCGTCCTCTTCGGTGAAGGGGAGGTTTTCGTTGCCGTTGAGCAGGACTTGAACGGGGGTAAAATCTTCGGCAAAGGCCCCCAGGCGCACGCGGCAGGCGGGGAGGTCTTGAGAAGCGGAAAGGCTTATTTTGGCACTGTTTTTCTCGCGGTGATAGGTGTAATCTATGGGGAAGGAGCCGTTTTCCGTTACGACGGGTAGGGCGGTGACCTCTGCGCCGTCCCATCCGTCGGGCAGGCGGGGGATCAAGGTCAGCACGTCGGCCATGTCGTCCACCCCCACGATGATGCGCAGGCTTTTAAGGATCTCGGCCTGCTGAACGCCGTTGCCCAGGTCGCCCATGCGGGTGTAGGTGCCCTCGCATACACGCTTGGCACTTTCCGGTACGGTATAGGGGCGGTCGGAGGTGGGATGGTAGATCATCTTGGCGCAGTAACGGAGAAATTCGGTGGCATCGCCCAGGGCATCCTTCAGCAAAGCCCCTTGGATAGTAAAGGCTTGCATATAGCCCAAAGCGGCTCCGTGAACATAGTTTTGGCGATTTCTAAGACCGCCCAGGCGGTCGTATTCATTCCATTCGGGGTGGTGCTCGCACACGTTCATGGACCCGCGGTCACAGGCCAAAATAATATGGGCCAAGCTGGTCTGCATACCCCAGGATTCGTTTTGGCACCAACAAACGCCGTTTTCCCATTTGCCCAGGTAATATTTTTCACAGGTGCGGGTTATGTGGTCGGCCAGCTTGCGCCAGCGAGAGGCCGTCTCAGCCTCACCAAGAGCCTCGGCCAGCTCGGCCAGTCCCAACAAAGCTTCGCAGGAGGCCTGGTCCACGTAAAAGGACATTCCGGTGGTAAAAGGCCAGCCGGAGGATTCGCTGTCGGACCAAAGCACGTCTGTGGCGCGGGAGATCTCGGGATGGTCAAATTGCCATTGATACCAATTTCCCAAAGCCAAAATATCGTTCTTATGCTCTGCAAGCCAGGCGTTGTCGCCGCTTCGCTTCCAATACAGGCACACGGCCAAAGCGCACAAAGCGTGGCCGTCGTTTTCAAAGCATCCGGCTCCCAGGGAGGTCTCGTAGCGTTGGGAGATGCGCTGAATGTGGGCGGGCAGAGGGTGCCCGTCTAAGGTGGGGGCATCGGGCTCTTCCCAACGGCGGGCCATAGTTAACAGCCAGTCCAATCCGGCCTGCACGTGATCGCCGCAACCGAATTTCATCAATTCTATCAAAATACGGCCGACATCACGGGTCCAGCATTCGCGGTAATAAAAGCCGGGCTCTTGCCAAGAATAGATGCGGCCTTCGTTGGTAAAGGTGCCGCCGATGGTGTCGTAGCCGTACCAAGGGGCGCCCAAAGTGGAGGTGTGACAGTAGCCGTCGCTGTCGATCTTACGGCGCATATCGGCCAGGTTGAAGTTGAGAACATTGGTGTAAAATTGAGCGTATTTATCGCCGAAAAAGCGGAAAACGGGTTGGCCTTCGCTGCCCTCGGGACGCTCGTAGACCGTGGCACGGGGGAAGTTATCGTCGCTGACGTAAAGCAACTCACGCAAGCGTTTGATACGGGCCTGGCGCGTCCCTGCGTTGACGCCGTTGGGTTCCAGCAGGTGATCCTTGAAGGCCTTGGGCAAATGTTCCAGCACGAAGGCGTGGTACACGTGTACGGGAACGGAGGAAAGCTTTTCCACGGTCAAACGTTCTACGGGCTCGTTTCGCAGGGCCACAGCCAAATAATAGCCTTCGTGGTCGTTGACGGTCGTTTGAGGAAGCAACTGCAGGCAATCATACAGCACTGCGCGGGCGGCGGCGTTGCTTTGGAAGGGCTCGGGATATTTTCCGAAGCGATCT
>JAFWAE010000049.1 GCA_017507855.1 Clostridia bacterium | reverse complement strand
CGGTATTTGAAGCAGAGGCAAATATTCAGCCATGTTCCTACGGCGGTGAATATTTTACCGCCGGCGGACGCGGCGGCTGGTACGATATGCTGTTCGGACAGGATACGGTAGCTTGCGGCCTTTTGGCTTTCAACAAGCTTTATCCTTGCTTGATGAAAAATCAGATTCGCTCTTACGTGCTTGCAAGGCTGAACATTGGTTTTATGGGACCGGATGGATGGGTGCTTGAAAATTGTGACCGTTCCATTCCCCTGGATATGGACGTCTGGCGCCCCAACAGCCGCGCTTTTTGCGAACGGTACCATTTGTCACCTGCTTTGAACCGAACCGGTCAGGATGTGGGTTGGCTTTGGACCGCAGGGGATCTGTTTGACCTCTGTGGAGATCGGATGGATTGGGCGTGGCTTTTTGGAATGGGAGAATTGTTTTTCGACCATTTCTACAGTCCCTTTTACGACGAAAAGGACGGTCTGTATTTCGGACAAGCCTCCTTTATTGACGTAGGTACAACCGGTTATCCATTTGCCTTTCGTGATATGGATGGCCAGCAGCAGCGTAATGCCGCCGTTTGGCTGAAGACTCCTTCTACCAACGCCTTGTACGTGAGGGGAATGGATGTAATGGCCCATGCTGCGCGCGTACTCGGCCGCAAAGAGGATGCCCTTCGCTGGCAGGGTCGAGCCGATGCCCTTCGCGAAGCGATCCGAAATCACCTTCGTTTTGACGATGGAGCTTTTGCATATTTTATGGATCCAAACGGAAATCTGGAGCCACGGTGTGAGGCACTCGGAGCGGCTTACTGCATTTTGGCAGAGGTGGTAACGGGAGAGGATGCAATCAAAGCATTGGCATCAGACCGACTTCAATTTTCAAAAGCCGGTGTATCCCTTTTCTATCCCTTCTACGATGAAAATTCCAGGGCGTATCACAATCACAGTGCATGGCCCTTTGCTTCAACGTTTTATTATATGGCAAAGGAAAAGGCAACCGGTGAAAGCTGTCTGAGAGAGGATGCTGTCCAGCTTGCAAATTCCATTTCCTTACCAACGGAGTTCAAGTCCAGCGTAATGGGGACTTTAGATGATTACGCTACGGGTACGTTCCACGAATATGCCCGTTGGGATAATCAGGAGCCGCGTGGCTGTTTGGCACAGTGTTTCTCCATTTCTGCGTTTATGAATTTGTGTATTCGTAACAATTGGCTTGACCGTGAGTTTCCAAACAGTCGGTTTCTATAAGCAAAAAAAACGCTTCGGATCTTCCGAAGCGTTTTTTTGCGTTAAAGGGCAAGATTTTTTTTGAGAAACTCCAGGAAGAGAAGATCCTCTTCGGTGAGGAGCCTGCTTTTGCGCCAATAAAGGCGGTAATTGCGGCGGCACTCGGGCAGGTCTACGGGGCGAATGGCCAGTCCCTCGGTCAAGGTGGTGTTGCTGTGACCGGAGACCAACACCGCGCCTGCTCCTTTTAAGGCAAGGCTCCAGGCGGTCATATAATTGTGGGAAGAAAAGGCGGGAGGGG
>JAFWAE010000048.1 GCA_017507855.1 Clostridia bacterium | reverse complement strand
GAGGGCGGGATTCGAACCCGCGTGCGATTGCTCGCAAACTGATTTCGAGTCAGCCCCGTTATGACCACTTCGATACCTCTCCGTGTAAAAAATATTCAGTTTTTGGAGAAAACAACATGATTTCGAGTCAGCCCCGTTATGTCCTGTTGCGGTGCCCGAATTTTTTTGCTCGCTGTTCGCTTCGCAAAATTTCGACCGCTGCCACTCCTTTTTGCTCCCTTCATCCGCCACCGGCGGCGGTCGCAAACGTCCCCACTTCGATATCTCCATCTATGTTAAACCCCGTTTTGGAGTATAACGACTATTCATTTTTCATTGAACTCAAACTTCTGCCTCAACAGCCTTATAAGCATATCGCATTCCGCTTTTTTTGTCAAGGTCTTTTTGACCGTTTTTTTATTTTTGATCGCTAAAACGGCGCTCGGTCAGGTATTTCCAATGCTTTTGCGGTACGTGTGCACGGGCCGAAGACGCCGTTACCCTTTCCCGAATGGCCATAGCGTGAAAATAAGAGACCCACATGCGCTCAAAATCGTCCACAGGGGCTGTAGGAGCCTCTGTAAGCTCCCGAGCATCTACAATGCACCATCTTCCCTTTCGTCCCAAAAGAGCTCTGTTGAACCTTCTGTCGCGAATCAGGAAGGGATCCTCTCCAAAACGTCTGGAAAAATGACCGCCCAATAACGGAAGTAAATCGTAATCCGCTTTCATGTCGGCTGTATAAATCCCCTGAATCAGAGAAAAACGCAAAATGCCCATATACAGTGCCGCTTGCTTTGACACAGCTCTTGCCGCCTCAAAAACCGCCTGCACGTCGCTATGCTGCATAACCGATGGTGCGTCGATTCCGGAAAAGCAAAGGCGAATGAAATGCAGAAGCCTGTCCTCTATACCAGGCAGGTGAGAAAGCCAGGCATGAAACACCATTTCCCACGCCCTGGGACTGTATTTTTTCAAGGCCGCTTCCACCCTGTTTGCCTTTTCCCCGTCCGTTTCCACCTGTTGTAAATCACTGAACAAAGGGCTTTCCTTCCCCGCGGGCAAGATCTCCTCGCAATGATTTTTAAGTAAATAGCCGTCAAAAACCGACGTTAAAAAGCCTTCAAAGCTCCCATCGTATATAAAAGTCATGCCGGTTCCCCCAATAAGGGCATGGCCGAATAGTGGGCACTGTCCCTTGCTTTTTCCCCACCGTCAAAGCCTCCGTCAAACAGGGAGGGCTGTACCAAGGCACGAGGCTCAACCATTACCTGTTCAAGCAATGCATGATCTGTGGAAAGACGGCCGTAAAATTTCCCGTTGCAGGTAATAAAGTACGCCGCTCGCTTCCACACGACCCCCATTTTGCGCAACGCCTGTTCGTCCGGTATCCCGTAGCGCCGCGCCGCCACAATACGCCCTGCGGATTGAACGCCGATTCCCGGTACCCGCAGAAGCATTTCGTAATCTGCCGTACCGATTTCAACGGGAAAAAGCTCCCGATGTCGAAGAGCGTAATCTACCTTGGGATCGTATTGCAGGGGCAGATCCTGATGAGCCTCATTCAACAGATCCTGCACCTGAAAACCGTAAAAACGCAATAGCCAATCTGCCTGATACAGCCGATGCTCACGCAATTTAGGGGGCTGAAAGCCAAGGGCGGGCAGCAAGGGATTGCTGACCACCGGAATATAAGCCGAATAATACACCCGTTTCATACCGTATCCCCCGTACAATCCTTCTGCCAGGCGCATTAAAAGCAGATCTCGCTCGGGGGTTGCCCCCACGATCAGCTGGGTGGACTGTCCCGCCGGAGCAAAGGCAACCTGCTTTTTCCCCCGCCAACTTACCCCGCGGTTTTCCTCCACCCGTTGGCTGATATACTTCATAGGAGGCAAAATATGGCGATGATCCTTATTGGCCGCCAACAAAGCCATAGAGCGCTTGGAGGCAAATTCTACGTTGACGCTGACGCGGTCTGCCAAACGCCCAAGCTCCTCGATCAGCCTTTCGTCCGTTCCGGGGATCACCTTGGCATGCACGTAACCCCGAAAACGGTATTCCTCCCGCAGGATCTTCAGTGTGCGGATCAACAGTTCCACCGTATAATCCGGACTTTTGACCACACCGGAGCTGAGAAACAGCCCCTCAACATAATTCCGTTTATAAAATTCCACCGTCAGCTCCGCCAATTCCCGCGGTTGAAAGGCGGCTCTGGGCACATCGTGACTGCATCCGTTGGGACAATAGGCGCAATCGTAAATGCAATGGTTCGTCAAGAGCACCTTCAACAAGGAAATACAACGGCCGTCCTCCGTCCAGGCATGGCAGATCCCCGCCGACGTAGTGCATCCCACAGATCCGCTCTTCCCCGCCCTGTTCAACCCACTCGAGGCGCAGGAGGCATCGTATTTGGCGGCCGCACCCAAGATCTCTAATTTTTGTTGCGTAGTCATAACGTCGCCCCAAATCATGCAATATCGTGCATATATTATAGCACGCATTTGCACATTTGTCAAACGTTTGTTTTATTTTTCTTGCTTTTTTCTTTCCTTCCACATAGAAAAAAACTCCTTGCCGCCGAGAAAGAGCAACAAACAGGCAAACCCTTTCTGTAACCCCCCATTGGGAAGTCCGCGGGCCAGAGTCCCCGCCAAAGCGGAAGTCGCGACAGCAGGCACAGCTAAGGTCAGCCATTCCTTAAAAGAAATTTGCTTTTTAAGGATCCACACAGCCAAGCAAACGGCCGTAGAAGCCAGATAAAACAGCAAATTCGTTCCCTGCGCCTGCTTTTGTGACACAGACAGAAAAAGGGTCAGATAGATCACCACCAGCGTTCCGCCACCAACGCCCAGGCCCGAAAGACAGCCGGCTGCCGCCCCGATCAAAACCTCGGCCATCAAAAAAGAAGTCTGGCGCCGGATACCACGGCCGCCCCTGCAAATATCGAGCGCAAAAGCTTTGCATCTACCTTCTGCATCAAAAGCCCGGCAGCTGCGCCTCCGGCGGCCCCTCCCAACAGCAAAGGCCAACGAAATGTTTTGGATGCCCCGTACACGAAGGCCCCTGCCGCAGACATGGCAAACACCACCGACACCGTCAGGCGATGCGCTTGCTTGCGCTCCTTCCCTTCCCTGATCAACATAGGGATGAGCACCATGCCTCCCCCTGCCCCAAACAAGCCGTTCACAGCCCCTGCCACGGTGCCACAGAGCACCTGTTTGATCTTTGCATTCATCCTGCAAAACTCCTTTCTGCCCGTAGTATCTGCAAAAGACAGAAAACTATGAAATAAAAAAAGAGCTGTGAAAAACACAGCTCTTGACCCTTGGAACGGAAACCCCGCGTATTGCAATACCCGCATAAGCAGGGCGGTGTCCTCTCCGTGCCATTGGCTCCCTTCGTCCGATACAAGATCGGGAGGTCTGCATTACCCGGCAATGGAAGCGCGGACTCCAATTACTATTCTTGTAGGAATTGAATAGTGCGAGGTGGCCCCGAAGGGTGCTCTTATTGTACCACATACACCATAAAATATCAAGGTATTTTTTGTCAAAAAATACCCTCCTCTAAAATTCCTTTTAACTTCGTTTTTTCGGTTGAAAAATCGGGCTTTTCTCTTTACTTTTTTCACGTTTTATGGTATTCTATATTGAAGAATGTGGTATTTTTTCAGAAAAGAGGGCTCACATGGATCATCAGGCATTGGCAGAACTTCTTTTTCCTCATATTACCAAAACGCCCCGGGATTGGTTGGCGCAATACCCTAAGCGGCAGCTCCCCGAAGGAGCCAAGGTTACCCGCTTTGCTCCCTCCCCTACGGGCTTTTTGCATTTGGGCAATTTGTACGGTGCTGTAACGGACGAACGCCTGGCTCACCAATCGGGCGGTGTGTTTTACCTGCGCATTGAGGATACGGATGCCAAGCGCGAGGTCGAAAATGCCGTTCCTATCCTGCTGAAGACCTTGGCCGCCTATGGCATTCACTTTGACGAGGGCGTAAATGACCAAGGGGCCTACGGTCCCTACCGCCAATCTGTCCGTGCGGAGATCTACCAAACCTTTGCCAAACAGCTGGTGCTGGACGGCAAGGCCTATCCCTGTTTCTGCACGGAAGAAGAGCTGGCAGCCATTCGTGAGGAACAGATCGCGGAAAAAGCAACCCCGGGTTACTACGGCCGCTGGGCTAAATGGCGCGATGCCGATTTGGATACCGTACGCCGTGCCCTGGAAAAGAACCCTGCCTTCGTCCTGCGCTTCCGCTCCGACGGCAGCACGGACCGCCACTTCAAATTCACCGACCAGATCAAGGGCGATATCGACATTACGGAAAACGACATCGACCACGTGTTGCTTAAATCCGACGGCATTCCCACCTATCACTTTGCCCATGCCGTAGATGACACGCTGATGGGAACCACCCATGTTGTACGTGATGAAAGCTGGCTTTCCACCCTGCCCTTTCATTTACAACTGTTCCGCGCCATCGGCTCCAAGCCTCCTAAGTATTGCCACACCGCCCAGGTCATGAAGCTGGACAACGGCAACAAGCGAAAACTTTCCAAGCGCAAGGACCCCGAATTTTCCGTCAGCTTTTACCAGGAAAAGGGGTATCCTACCGAGGGTGTGCTGGAGTATTTGATGACCCTGCTTAATTCCAATTTTGAGGAATGGCGCCTGGCCAACCCGGATAAGGCCTACACCGAATTTGCCTTCTCCCTGAAAAAGATGAGTGCCTCCGGCTGTCTGTTTGATATTGACAAGCTTAATGACATCTGCAAAAACGTGGTCTCCCGCATGACAGCCCAACAGGTCACCCAAGCTACTCTGGCTTGGGCAGAGGCCTACGACCCCTCCTTTGCCCAATTGCTGGCCAAGGACAACGCTTATACGGAGGAGATCTTTTCCATTGGCCGCGGCGGCGCCAAGCCCCGCAAAGATTTGGCTATCTGGAGCGAAGCAAAGGCTTACATGGGCTTTTTCTTTGACGAGCTGTTTACCCCTGACTACAGTTGGAGCCTACCTGCCATCGAGGTAGAACGTATCCTTACCCGCTACCAAGAACTGTACAGCGAACAAGACGACCAAAGCCAATGGTTTGAGGTCATCAAGGCCCTGGCTTTGGAAATGGGATACGCCCCTGAAACCAAGCTGTATAAAAAGGATCCCGATGCCTACAAAGGCCACGTAGGAGATATCAGCATGGTGTTGCGCATTGCGGTAACGGGCCGCCAGAACTCCCCCGATTTGTGGGCTTGTATGAAGATCTTGGGGCGCGAACGCACCCTGCAGCGTTTGGCGCAGGCTGCCTCCTCGCTCTGATAAAAATCTTGGAAGAAATGGAGAACGAACATGAAGGACCTGGCATCGAATTTTATTCACGATATTATTGACAGCGACCTGGCCGAGGGGCGTGTGGACGCCATCCACACCCGTTTTCCTCCCGAGCCTAACGGATATTTGCACATTGGCAGCGCCAAGGCCATCACCATCAATGCCGGCACCGCCCAAAAATACGGTGGCCTTTTTAACCTGCGCTTTGATGACACCAACCCCAGCAAAGAAGACGATGAATACGTGCAGTCTATTATCGAGGATCTGCGCTGGTTGGGAGCAGAACCCACAGGCGGTATTTTTTACGGTTCCGATTATTTTCCTCAATGCTATGAATTTGCCAGAAAGCTGATCTGCGACGGAAAAGCCTACGTGTGCGATCTTTCTGCCGATGAAATGCGCGAATACCGCGGCACACTGACCGAGCCCGGCAAAAACAGCCCCTATCGCGACCGTTCCGTAGAGGAAAACCTGGATCTGTTTGAGCGCATGAAAAACGGTGAATTTGAGGATGGAAGCCGTACTCTGCGCGCCAAGATCGACATGTCCTCCCCCAACATGAACATGCGCGATCCCGCTATTTACCGCATTCTGCATACTTCCCACCACCGTCAGGGGAACACCTGGTGCATCTACCCGCTGTATGACTTTGCCCATCCCATTCAGGATGCGCTGGAGGGAATCACCCACTCCCTCTGCTCCATTGAATTTGAAAACCACCGTCCTTTGTATGATTGGGTCATTGACAATATCGGCTTTGAGCACAAGCCCCATCAGTACGAATTTGCCCGCTTGAACGTAGGCTACACCGTCATGAGCAAGCGCTACTTCCGCAAGTTGGTGGAGACCGGCCTGGTGGACGGCTGGGATGATCCCCGTATGCCCACCCTTTGCGGCCTGCGCCGCCGCGGCTACACGCCTTCTTCCATCATTGAATTTGTAAAGAAGGCCGGTGTTTCCAAGGCCTGGAGTTTGGTGGACTACGGCTTGCTGGAATTCTGCATCCGCGACGAGCTGAACCAAAAAGCCCCCCGCCGCATTGCTGTGGTTGATCCCGTTAAGGTGGTGCTGACCAATTATCCCGAAGATAAGACCGATTGGATCACCCTTCCCAACAATCCCAACGACGAAAGCCAAGGCTCCCGTACCGTCCCCTTTACCCGCGAGCTGTACATTGAACGCAGCGATTTTGAGGAGGTTCCCCCTCCCAAATACTTCCGCTTGAAGCCCGGCGGTGAGGTTCGCCTGATGGGAACCTATTTCATCACCTGCCAGGAAGTGGTCAAGGATGAAAGCGGTAAGATCACCGAGCTGCGTTGCACCTACGATCCCCAGACCTTTACGGGAAGCGCTCCCGATGGCCGCAAGGTCAAGGGTACCATCCACTGGGTCTCTGCCGCCCATGCGGTAGACGCTGAGCTTCGCCTGTATGACAAGCTTTTCACCCTGGAAAATTTGGGAGATATGCCTGAGGACAAGGGGTATGACGACTACCTCAATCCCGATTCCCTGCGTGTGTTCTCCGGTGCGAAATTGGAGCCCTGCCTGGCAGAAGCCAAGGGCGGCGACAGCTTCCAATTCGTGCGAAACGGTTATTTCTGCGCCGACAGCAAAAACGCCGGTGTGTTTAACCGCACCGTTACCCTGAAGGACAGCTACTCCCCTGCCAAATAACACGAGTATCCAGCCCTAAACCCTTGTTTAGGGCTGGTTTTTTCTCAAAAAGGAGGTATTCTATGGATCGGTTCTATATCAACTCCGTCCGCTTGAAGGAAACCTTGCCGAAAAGTTCTTACCTTGCTTCCCTGCCCGCGATCAAAGCTTTGCAAAGCGAAAGAGAGCTGGCCTTTCGCACTCCCGTCACCTTTTTCGTAGGCGAAAACGGCACGGGAAAAAGCACGCTGTTGGAAGCCATCGCCGTCGGATATGGCTTCAACGCCGAAGGCGGCAGCCGTAATTTCCGTTTTTCCACCAACGACACTCACTCCTCCTTATACCGTCATTTGGTCATTTCCAAACAAAAGCACCCACGCGACGGCTTTTTTCTAAGGGCGGAAAGCTTGTATAACGTGGCCACGAATATAGAACAGCTGGATGCTGCCCCCTCCTTTGACGGCCCTGTAACCGCTGCCTACGGTGGCACTTCCCTGCATCGCATGTCCCACGGGGAAAGCTTTTTATCCATTATACAAAACCGTTTCTTCGGCCGTGGGCTTTACTTGCTGGACGAGCCCGAGGCCGCCCTATCCCCCTCCCGTTTATTGGCGTTGCTTTGCGAAATACGCCGTCTGGAAAAGCAGGATTCCCAATGTATCATTGCTACCCACTCTCCCATCTTAATGGCTTATCCAAACGCTACGGTATATGAATTTTCTGCGCAAGGCATTGAAGAAAAGCCCTATTGGGAAACGGACCATTGGCGCATCAGCCAACGCTTTTTAAAGGACCCCCAAAGCTTATTGGAACAGTTACTCAAGGAAGATCCCCTCCCTTGAACAACTCAAAAGAAGAGCCGGACAGATCTCAAGTTCTGTCCGGCTCTTCTATATTCCAAGGCCTATTCACGGTCCTCTTTTCTCATACGATGCTGTTCTTCCTCCATGCAGTCAAAATGACCCAGGATGTAATCCACCGCACTTTCCGGAGAAAAAGTCGTCACGTCCAGAAAAAACGTCTTTTCATCCGCCGGCATGGCAATCTTACCGTATAGCTTTTCATCGGGCATTTCCAGGCAAGTGATCTTGCGGAAGAAAAGCTCCCTCTCCCGTTTTAATGCTTCTCCCGCACAAAGCACTACCGTTTTTACCGGCACGCCTTTTAAAAGTCCCTGCAAACGGGTCAATTCCGTTTCAGTGTATTCCTCTTGCAAAATCACGTGAAAGCCGTTTTTATAATACGTCACGGCCGCGTCAGCCGCCAGGTGAAGTCTTACAAACATCTGCCGCAAGGCTTCCTCGGAAGGCTGGGCGGTCATATCCTCCCTGCCCGACACGATCATTCGCTTAAAAATATCGCCCCGCAAATGCACGGCCTTTTCAAAACGGGAAGCCAAAAGCGACGCGGTATTTGTTAAGGCCGAACCACTCATTCCGCTTATGATGTACACACAACGCTCCACGTTGATCCCCCCTTTTTTAACTTATTCTAACACAGATGCACCAAAAGCGCAACGCTTTTAAAACAAAAAAAAGACAAGCCGTTGAGGGCTCGTCCTTTTTCGTTGCAGTTGATTATTCCTCCACCGCACCCGTGCGCACGGCTTCGAAATCTTCCTCGATCTCCTTGGAGGGGGCCTTCGTCAGCAAGGACACCACCACGATGCACACCGTAGAGAAGATAAAGGCGGGCAGTAACTCATAGATGGCAAATACACCGCCCAGCTTGCTGATCACCAGTTTCCACAAAAACACCATGCCCGCACCGCTGATCATACCGGCAATAGCGCCGGCACGGTTTGTGCGCTTCCAGAACAGGGACAGCAGCATCAGCGGACCGAAGGTAGCGCCGAAGCCTGCCCATGCAAAGGACACGATGGAAAAGATGATGCTGTTTTCATCCAAAGCGATAATGATCCCGATAGCCGCCAGCACCAGCAGGGTCAGGCGGGACAAGGTCATGACCTGTTTGTCGCTGGCATTCTTTTTGCAAATGCCCTGGAAAATGTTTTTGGCAAAGGCAGAAGCCGCGATCAGCAGGTAGGAGTCGGAAGAGCTGATGGTGGCAGCCAGAATACCCGCCATCACAAAACCGGCCAAAATAGCGGGCAAGGAGGAAGTCGCCAGGGTAATGAAGATATTTTCCGCACCGGACTTGGTCAAATGAGCTTCGGGGAACAGTTGACGGCCCATGATACCGATAAACACTGCCACCGCCAGGGAGATGACCACCCACACCATAGCAATGCGGCGGGAACGCTTCAGCTCGTCTTCCTTGCGGATGGCCATAAAGCGCAGCAGAACCTGGGGCATACCGAAGTAGCCCAAGCCCCACGCCATCATGGAAAATACCGTCAAAAGGCCGTATTCCTGCGCAACGCCAAACACGGGCTTACCTGCTTCAACCAGCTGCTGTCCATCCTCCACAACGGGATTGGCCATGCCGAAAAACTCCAGAAAGCCGGGAATGTCCTTGGCGTTTTGAATCACCTCGCCAATGCCGCCTGCCTTTGCCGTGCCGATGACCACGATCACGGTCAACGCCACGATCATCACAATGGCTTGCATAAAGTCGGAGGCACTTTCAGCCAGGAAGCCCCCCAACAACGTGTACAAAAGCACGAAGACCGCGCCCAAGATCATCATCGTAACGTAAGGCGCACCGAACAAAGTGGAAAACAGCTTTCCGCAGGTAACGAAGCAGCTGGCCGCATACACAGTAAAGAAAATCAAAATAAAGGCGGCTGCAATAAACATGATCACCTTTTTGTTTTCTCTGAAACGGTTGGAGAAGAATTCGGGCAAGGTGATGGAGTTGTTGGCACGCACGCTGTAACGGCGCAAGCGTTTGGACACGATCAGCCAGTTAAAATAAGTGCCGATAGCCAGGCCGATGGCCGTCCAGGCTGCATCAGCCAAGCCGCACCAATAAGCCACACCGGGAAGTCCCATCAGCAGCCAGCCGCTCATATCCGATGCCTCGGCACTCATCGCCGTGACCCACGGGCCCAGGGAGCGCCCGCCTAGATAATATTCCTCAGAACTTTTGTTGGCACGCTTGGCGTAAAGCACGCCAATGCCAATGACGACCGCCATGTAAAGGATCATGGCAATCAAAATCTGGATGGTATTGCCGTCCATATGTTTTTCCTCCTAGCGAAAAATTGAAACATTTATCCTATTGTAACAGAATTTTCAAAAAAAAGCAACAAAAAACACACAATTGCTTCAACTAATTAATAATTAACGAAGAAAGAGATCCCGTTATGCCAGGATCTCTTTCAATTTGTCTAAAAAGGCTTCCTCGCCCAAGGTGTTCACCTTAAAAAACAGGGCCTGACTACCGCCCGAGGCAATGGCAGACACATGGATCTGTGCACCGCAGGAAAATAAAGTCACCGTCAAACTCACCCGGTTTTTACCCGTATAGCTGTAGCGTTCAAAAACCCGCACACTGCAACGGGCATTTCCGCAAACGAAATCGCTGCTTTCCTCCAAAGAAGCGGAAATACTTCCCTCCACGATGCCGTTTTCAATGCGGTTTAAAAGCTGGGAAAAGTTCCCTTGAAGGGTCTTTTCAAATTTAGCCATCTTCCCCGCCCCTTTCTATTTTTTAGACCATGCGGCAGGCATAAACAGGATCAGCATGGGATAGATCTCCAAGCGGCCCAGGAGCATGGCAAAGGCCATACAAAGCTTGGAAAACCATGAATAAGCACCGTAATTCAAAGAGGCAGCCCCATAAGCGGGACCTACGTTGTTGAAAATGGAGACGGCTGCGGAAAAATTGGTTTCAATATCAAAGGGCTCCAAGCAAAGGATCAGGAACAGCGTCATCAAGCAGAAAACGTATAAAGAAAAATAGGACGAAACGCCGTACAAGGTCTCGTTTTCCACCGCCTTGCCTTCAAATTTGACCGTCTTGACCGTACGAGGATGCAGCACGTGCCAAATCCGCGTGCGCGCCTCTTTGCAAAGAAGCATGAAGCGTGACACTTTCAAACCGCCGGCCGTAGAACCCGCACAGCCTCCCATAAACATCAGCAATAAAAGGACAGCCTTGGAAAAGGTAGGCCAGACATTCATATCCGTGGTGGAATAGCCCGTGGTGCTGATAATGGCCGCCACCTGAAAAGAGGCGTGGCGGACCCCCTCTTCCCAAGAGGAATACATGAAAAAAGTATTGCAGAAGATGGCGACAACAGCGGTCAAAATAATCCCCACATACACCCAAAGCTCCGTGCTTTTAAGGGCGGCCGAAAACTTTCGGATCAAGATAAAATAGAACAGGTTAAAATTGATCCCAAAGATCACCATAAAGGCGGTGATGACCCACTGCAGATAAGGGCTATAGGAAGCAAGGCTATCCGCTTTGACCCCAAAGCCTCCGGTGCCGGCCGTACCAAAGGCGTGCACGACGCTGTCAAATACAGGCATGCCTCCGCAAAGCAGAAGCAGCACCAACACAAAGGTCAGCCCAATATAAATGACGTACAGCAAACGGGCAGTCGTACTGGCCTTGGGCACCAGTTTTCCTATCACAGGCCCGGGCATTTCCGCCCGTAGCATATGCATGGAACGTCCGGGTGCGGAAGGCGCCACTGCCATGACCAGCACCAGCACCCCCATACCGCCGATCCAATGGGTCAAACTGCGCCAAAACAGGATTCCGCGGCTGAGCAACTCCACGTTTTCCACCACGGAAGCACCCGTGGTGCTCAAGCCGCTGGCCGTTTCAAAAAAGCAGTTGATAAAGCCGGGGATCTCCTTACTCAAATAAAAAGGCAAAGCCCCCACCAAAGACAGAACCAGCCAGGAAAGCGATACGGTGACCAAGCCTTCCTTGGCAAAAAAGATTTCGTCCTCCGGCTTAAAAAAGCGGGAAGCCAACCATAAAAGGCCGCCTATGAGTGCGGAAACCAACAGCCAAACGCCGCTGATCTCCCAGTAAAGCAACGATACCAAGGCCGACACCAACAGACAAACCGCTTCTGCGCCGATGATCTTTCCCGTGGTATAAAGAACCATTCTGTAATTCATCGTTGTTTAACCCTTTTTCATGATGTCGGAAAGCTCCTGCAGGCGTTGGTCCGCCGCAATCACGATCACGCGGTCGTCGGGCAGAATGACGTCGTTACCGGAAGGGATCATGGGCTTGCGCTCGCGAATGATTCCGGCAATGATGATGTCATCCTTTAGGTCCATATCCTTAATGGGCACGTTCAAATGCTCAAAATCGGCGGACACGCGGAACTCAATGGCCTCGGCCTTGCCGTCCATCAAATGGTACAGCGTTTCGATATTGCTGCTGGAAGAGGAATTGTCCAACGCGCGAACATAACGCACCAACACGTCGGAAATGATCTTTTTGGGGGAAACGATGGTGTCCAGCCCCAGATTTTCCGCCAAGGCGGACAGTTCCTCCTTATTGACCTTGGCGATGACCTTTGGCACGTCCAAGGAGGAAACAAAAATGGAAATGAGAATGTTTTCCTCGTCCATACCCGTCAAAGCCACGAAGGCCCCTGTATCTTTAATTCCTTCCTCCAGCAAAAGCTCCTGCCGGGCCCCATCGCCATGAATAATGGTGGCCTTGGGAATGTCCTGACTCAGATATTGGCAGACCTCTGCGTCCTGTTCCACGATCTTGACGCTGCTGCCCCCTTCCACCAGCATTTGAGCCAAGTAGTAAGCTGTGCGGCTTCCCCCAAGAATGGTAATGTCCTTGGCCTGCTTTTGGTACACGTTTAAGGCCTTGAAAAATTTCATGACCTCCCCCTGGGTGGCCGTAATACCCAGCTTATCCCCTGCCCGAAGCACAAAACTACCGTCGGGAATAAACACGTCGTTTTCTCGCTGCACGGCACAAACCAGCACCTGGGCCTTGTATTTTTCGCGCATGGTGATCAGATTCAAGCCGTCCAGCGGAGATTCGGGGCTTAAGCGCACCTCGATCATTTCAAAATTTCGGCGCGAAAAGGTCTCGATCTTGACGGCGGCAGGAAATTTCAAAATATTGTAAAGCTCCTGGGCGGCCAGCATTTCCGGATTGATGGCCATGGAAAGGTTCAGCTGCTGGCGCAAAAACACCAAATCGGAATCGTTGTATTCCGGCTTTCGGATGCGAGCAATGGTATGCTTGGCCCCCATACGCCTGGCCAAGAAGCAGGAAAGCATATTCAGCTCATCGGAATCGGAAACGGCCACGAATACGTCGGTTTCCTCGATTCCCGCTTCCTTCAGGGTATCGCAATCTGCGCAGTTTCCGCAAGCGCCCATCACATCATAGAGGTTGGTCATTTCCTCTATCACAGCCGAATTTATATCCATAACCGTGACGTCGTGTCCTTCTGCCACCAAGCTTTGTACGATCGTCGCGCCGATTTTTCCGCAACCAGCCACAATAATATTCATTACGCTCTTCCTTTCCGAAGATTTGTTTTAGTATATCACGGTTTTAACAAAAGTGCAACAAAAAAACAACATAAAATCAATAGTTTCCCACAAAAGAAGCGCCGCTTTGCCCCACAGCCTTTTTTTGTGCTTCAACAACAAAATTCGTCCGTGCTTACATAAAACTTGAACCCGTCCGAGGATGGACAAGTCACTGATTTTTTTGGTCAAATTGCACTGAAAATTTTTTTTGCATTTTTGCATTTTGTGGACATGCGTCTTTTATGTCGTTTAATATGGAGTCGGAAGCACATCCGCAAGGATCATTGGAACGGAAAAATAATTGATAAAGGAAAGTGCAAGCATGACTCGTATCTCATCACCTCAAGCTATTCCCGATATCGGCCTGTACATTTGGAGCGACACGCCGGATCAGCACGATTTTTGGAAAGCCTGCGGATATACCACTATGCAGCTTTGCGATCTCGGCTGGCACCGCAATGCAGAAAACGGCATGGCGGAGCAACACACCCAAGCCTTGGCTAACGGCGTCAAGAGCCTTCAAGCCGACGGATTTAAGGTGTATATCATCCTTTTTGCCAACATCAAACAATACAAAGGGCCCGAAGACGTAGAACCCACGGGCATCGGTGAAAAATTTCATCCCTCCGATGAGGCGGAAATGAAGGAACGCCTGTCCTACCTGCGCAAAACCATTGAAGCCTGCAAGTCTGCCGACGGATTTACCATGTTTGCAGGTGATCCCGGCGGCATTCCCGACTTCATGGGTCCCGGACAGCTACTGGACTTTGTCAACATGGCCTTAAAGGTCAAGGCGTTGGTCAAGGAAGTGGCTCCCGAAGCGGAATTCAACATAAATCCTTGGTGCGTTTCTATGTTCCGCACGCCAAATCACGATGCCATGACCAAGGAGTTTTGGTTGCAGGAAACGGTAGAAGTCAAGCAGTTACTGGACATGGAAGGAATCTTCGGCCCCGAAACGGGTATTGAGTTGCCCTGTCACGACTATTATCGAGCTTTGACCCTGCGTCTGTACGATGAGGATCCCGTTCTGCGAGCCGATCCGCCCCTGTTCCCTTTAAAAAGCGATCTGGACGGTCTGTTTGACCGGCAGACCAAAAATGTATGGGCTTGGCCCTACTTTCTCATGGACGAGGCGGATGACGGGGACATCGGTCCCGGCAATACCCCCCTGCCCCAATCCGAGACCCGCTATATCCACCGCTTCGTGCGTCAGGCGCGAGAGCTGGGATTTAACGGCATCATAGGCAACTGGAGCTACAGAGGGTATTTGTCCAAGTGCATGAACACCTACGCCTTCGCTCGTTTCTGCGCGGATGACAGGCTGACTCCTCGGCAGGTCATTGAGGAATACGCCGCCTTCGTGGCGCGTGAGGATTGCCGTTCCACGCTAGTGCAGATCCTCCTCTTTTTGGAAAACAACAGCAATTGGCAACGAAAACTTCCTGAATCCGCTCACGTGGAAGATTTCGATACCACCGTTCAAAGCGGCAAGCAGGCCTTGGAGTTGCTGGAAGCCGTGTCTCCCAACGAAGCCAACGCCTTTCCCCTGCCTGAAAGCACGTCACAATACCTGCAGCGGCTGAAGCTTCGTTTGCAGATCATCGCTGAACAGGAATAAGGAGGCTTTTCCCATGAAAAAAATGTCTTGCTTGTTTTGGGCATTGATTTTTCTGCTTACCTCCTGTGCAACCTCTCCGCAAACAGCGCCGTCCAACTCGGTAGACCCCGCTCCCTTTCAAGAGAAGGGGCTCTATATCTGGAATGACACACCGAAACAGCACGATTTTTGGAAAGCCTGCGGCTTTACCGTCGTGCAGCTTTGCGATCTTGGCTGGCACCGCAATGCAGAAAACGGTACGTTGGAGCAATACACCAAGGTATTGGCCAACGACGTCAAAAACCTTAAGGCCGACGGATTTAAGGTGTACGTTATCCTTTTTGCAAATATCAAACAGCATAAGGGTCCCGGTGATTTGGAGCCTACAGGTATCGGCGAAAAATTCCATCCCTCCGATGAGGCGGAAATGGAGGAACGCCTGTCCTATCTGCGTAAGACCATCGATGCCTGCAAGGAGGCCGACGGATTTACTCTGTTTGCAGGTGACCCCGGTGGAATCCCCGACACCTTGGGCACGGGCAGTGTACAGGACTTTATCAACATGGCCTTAAAGGTTAAAGCGCTGGTCAAGGAAGTGGCTCCCCAAGCGAAATTTAACATTAACACATGGTGCGTTACCATGTTTACTACGCCTAACTACAGCGCTTCCAACGTCAATTTCTGGCTGAGAGAAACGCAATCCAACCGCGCTATAGTATCCTATAAGGGCCTGCTGGACAGCGAAACGGGTCTGGAGCTTCCCTGCCACGATTATTACCGTCCCATGACCCTTCGTCAGTATTACAGCAACCCCGTCTACCGTAAGGATCCCCCCCTCTACCCCAATGCGGAGGATATGACCACCATTAAAGCCACCGAAGCTCCCCGCCTGTGGGCTTGGCCCTACTTCCTGCTGGACGAGGCAGACGACGGTGACCTCGGAGGCGCAGGTGTAACCTCCAACATGCAGATCGAGGTGCGCTATATTCACAAACTGGTCAACGAAATGCGCGGGCTGGGCTTTGACGGTATTATTGGAAACTGGAGTTACTCGGGCTATCTGGAAAAGGCGTTGAACACTTACGCCTTCTCCCGTTTTGCAGAGGACGCCAACGTCACCCCCGAAATGGTACTGGCTGAATATGCCGGCTATCTGACCGCCGACGAAGCCTCGGCCAAGACCTTGGTGGAAATTTTCAAATACATTGAAAACCAAAGCAACTGGCATAAAAAAATGCCCCAAGCCACACAGTTGCCCCAGTGGGAAACCACCATCACCTCCCCCGAGCAGGCCTTGGAAATGCTCGAAACCGTCGTTGCTTCCGAACGTCCTTACGATTTCGACCTGCCCGAGGGTAGCAAGATGTATTTACTTCGCGTTAAAAACCGCCTCAAGGCCATGATTGAATGATCTTGTCGGCGACCTGCAAAAAAAGCTGAAAACGGTCAGCACACACAATCAATCGTCTTTCCAACCTTTTTTGACATCGCTCCGCTTCTTTCAGGGGGAACCGGAGAAATGCCAATTAAAGATTGGTAGAAGATATATTTTATTTTGGAGGATGGTATACATATGAAAAAACTTTTTGCAACTCTGCTTGTTTTTGTGACGGTTATCTCTATGGTTGCCTGCGGCAATACGCCTGTAACCACCCCCGCCACGGAGCCCGGCACGGTTCCCGCAACCACTCCTGCCACCACCCCCGCAACCCAAGAATACGACCCCAACGATCCCTTTGGCAAGGCTCAACTGCCCGAAATCGACATGGACGGTTATCTGTTTGAAGTAGCCGACGGCACCTCCAGTCAGCTTTCCGGTATTGCGGAGACGGGGACTAAGTGGGATGACACCCGCTATTACATGCTTCGCCAGCTGGAGGAGGATCTGAACTGCGAGTTCAATTTCTTCACCTCCGGTACCGACGTGTATACGCAGGCACAGCCCGTCCTGCAAGCCGGCGACAAGTACGCCGACTACATCGGTCACAGCATGTGGGTTCTGGGCCATTTCGTACAAAACGGATACGCCGTTCCCTTTGACGATGTCCCCTACGTTGATATGGAGAAGGATTATTGGTATGACAGCTCCATTGAAATCTCCACCATCAACGGCAAAACTTATGTGTTAACCGGTGATATGCTGCCCAACATCGAATTTCCTTGGGTTATCATCTACAACAAGAGCATGATCTCGGATCTGGGACTGACCGATCCCGCACAGCTGGTCAAGGAAAACGCGTGGACCATCGATAAGTTCTTGGAATACTGCCAAAAGGCCACCCGTGACAATGGCGACAATGTGTGGAATTTTGACGATACTTATGGCTGGGGCTCCGCTCGCGGTGACGTGGATCTGATGTTTTACGTCGGTATGGGTGGTCAGGCAGTAGCTATGGATGAAAACGGAAAATGGAAACTGACCATTGACAGCCAGCAATCTCAGGCGGCTATGGCCTACGCTCCTGAGCTCAACCGTTACACTTATGACTTGTCCGACGGTCATTCCTGGGTGGATTTCATATGGAATATGTTCCCCGCCGGCCGCTTGATGTTCCTGCCTTACATGCCTAATGCGCTGAAGGCCGCTACCTTCCAAGATATCACCTTCGACTTCGGTATCGTACCCGCTCCCAAGCTGAATGAGCAGCAGGAGGACTACTACGTTTACCATTGCCACAACTCTCAGGGTCTGCTGGTCATGCGCGGCGCTAATCTGGAATATACCGGTTATGTGCTGGAGGCTCAGGCCGCTTTCAACCAGCACACCGTTATGCCGGAAATGAAGCAACTGTACAAGGAGCTGTACCTGCGTGACGATGAGGATAATGCCGCCATGCTGCAATTAATTAATGAAAACGGTCGTTTTGACGGCGTGCTGAGCTTGCTCAACCAAGTCAACTATGGCATGTTCCCTGCGGGTACTACGCTGGTCATCAACGTCATGGTCAACGGCTATGACTTCTCCGCAACTTATGAGGAAGGTGCCGAAATGACTCAACTTGCCTTGGACGAGGTTTTGGAACAGTAAACTTTCATCTCTTTCCAAGCAAGCTTCTGTGCGGCCGCTCCTTGCCGCTTTCCCTAATGCCACCCTGAGCATCAAGGTAAAGAAAAGGGCTGATTTCTATTTGGTTATTAAAACTTCTCCAAGCCGATCTATTCGGCTGTCAATCTTCCTAATGAAAAAGGACCTGCGGGGTGGCAGGTCCTTTTTCATTATTATACCACAACTGTGCGAGGAGTGCAACCTTGTTCATTTATGTCCGCCTGTAGCGGAATGATGTTAGCCTTCGTCTAAATGATGTTGCGTGCAAGCACACAAATGAAAAAATCCCCTGCCTTTAGGGTCAGGCAGGGGGGGACGTTAATCACTGAAATTTTCTTTGAATATTTGTCTGACAGTTTCAAGCATTTCCGATTTTTCAGCTTCAAAACCGTCCGCGTTGGAAGCCATTTGAATGAACTTTTCCAAAACATCCAGCTTTTTGTTGCCGACGGTTGATTTCAAATCGTCATACATCTTTTCATACAGCGACAGCATTTGTTGATTTGTGGTTTCACGGCATCTTACAATATCTCCTATGGCTTGCGCTTTGGCTTGCCCCTGAATGTTACCCGGAGCCCCGCAATCGCCACTGTCACCATCTCCCATTTGGGATAACTTTTCGACTGCACTGTTCAAATATTCGGTCTGTTCTTGAATCTTCGCGATCTGCAAAAGTATATACTCAATGTTGTATACACTCTCTGTTTTTACCTCTTCTGTCACGATATCATCCTCCAAATTCACATTTGGCGGACACGCAAGGCATATTTTATTTTCGTCTACGAAGCGTGCCCGACCACTTTTCACAAGACCCTTCGCCCGTTTGGGGTAGGTCGCTTCATATTCATTACCCTGCTCATCAATGACAATCACGTTTTTTTCGATGGGTATCTCCCCCTTGCATTGATATGAGTTTAATGAGTGAACGCTGTTTTTTATAATGGGTGCCGTCCCCAATTCACGAATCAATTATAGCATAACCAAAACGCTCTGTCAATTATTTTTCACTTTCTTTTATCTCTTCTCTCTTATCTTTTATCTGGAAACGACAATTTGAGAGAAGAGAGAAGAACGAAAAGAGAAAAG
>JAFWAE010000047.1 GCA_017507855.1 Clostridia bacterium | reverse complement strand
CCGTAGAGCAGGTGCCACAGTTATATTCGCCTGCGGCGAGTTCTATTGCTTTGCAGTGGTATTCGGCTATCGCCGAGTGGTATTCGCTACGCGAGCTTGAGAGGCGAATATAATATCACTGCGACCATCGGGAGCAATATCACTGTTGCTTGCAACAATATCACGCTGACACGGTCAGCATATCACTTCCAATTTGATACGGCATTTGTGTCTACAAATGCAGTGCTTGTCAAGAAAAGAGGACAGAGAATGTAAAACACTCTCCGTCCTTTTTCTGTCAGTTCGAGTATACTGCTCTATGGAAGGCACCCCTTGTCGGTTCTTTTTTGTATAGACGGGATGGGCGAGAAATAAGGGATTGAGTTTGGCGCAAAGCCGTTGACAAAAAATCCTCTTTCGGTATATAATTCTCACAGATCAAAATGAAACGGGGGATGACGGTGAAAAACGTTCGCATCACGGTCATGAAAATGGTGCGCCACGAGGATCTGATCGCCCAATATGAAAATCCCATTACCCATGCCTGTGACGTGAAGGTAGGGCAGGTGTTTGTTTCCAAAGAAGGAAAAAAGCCTGAGGGCTTGTGTGACAGTGCTTGGGAAAGCATGGCCTTTTTTGTGGAACAGTTGGCTCAAGGCGGGGGCCATTTTTACGACGGATGGATGAAAGACCCTTATTCAGCCATGATCTCCTGCAACGATGGGTTTCGCCCGGTAAGCTTTTTGCTGGAAGCGATAGAGGATTAGCCGTATTTTTACGGGTTTCATAAGTCCTGCTTGGAAAAGAAGGAGGGAGAGCGCGGTGGCGACCGTTGTGCAACAACTGTTAGTTTTATATATTTTCATTTTCCTTGGTTGGTTTTTTGGCAAACGGAAACCTGCTTTGACAAAGCAGGGGGGACTGTTGTCCTTTCTGTTGGTAAATTTGTTTTTGCCGGCCAAGGTGTTTCGCACTTTTTCCCGCTATTGCACGCCGGAGTATTTGCAGCAGCACGGTGGAATGCTGTTGGCTTCCTGCTGCTTTTTGCTGAGCTTTATTGTGGGTAGCAAGCTTTTGGCCAAGAGATTGACTCCCAAGCATCACGAGCAAAACGTATACCACTATTCAATGACCATTTCCAATTACGCCTACATGGGTTATTCTTTGGCGGAAGTGCTTTTCGGGGAAATGGGTCTGATGAATTTGATCTTTTTCTGCATCCCCTTTGCCCTGTACACCAACACCTTTGGGTTTGCGGCTCTGACAGGACAGGGGACCTCTCTCAAAAGGCTGGTCAATACCATGTCTGTGGCCATTGTGGCAGGTGTGGCCTTTGGCCTTTCGGGGGTGGTATTGCCCGGCGTATTTAACGACGTGCTGGCATCCGCTTCTGCCTGCGCCGGCCCGTTGAGCATGGTGTTTGGGGGCTTGACCCTGGCCGTTTTCCCACTTAAAGAGATGTTCAACCATAAAGTCTCCTATTTGATCGCCGCGATTCGTTTGCTGTGCATCCCGGCCTTGGTTTGGGGTGTATGTACGTTACTGAGGTTGCCTCATATTTTACCCTCTGCGGTGTTAATGGCTTGTATGCCCTGTGGGCTGAACGCCGTGGCCTTTTGCAGCTTGGGCGGACAGGATTGTAAGGGGGCTGTGCGCCTGGCCATGCTGACCCACTTGGGTTCTTTACTTACCTTGCCCTTCTGGTTGTCCATTTTGCCCTAAAACAAAAAAGCCTTTCCGAACGGCGACCTGCGATAAAGCAGGTCAGCCGAACGATGTTTGCCCTTGCGGGCAAGTGATGTTGCCTTCGGCAATGATGTATACTGCGTAAATGATGTTACGCCTGACGGCGTAGTGGGCAAACATCACATCATTGCGACCATCGGGAGCAACATCATTATGAGCAAAGCGAATAACATCACTTTTGCGCAAGCAAAAACATCATTCTTTTATCGCCCGAAAGTAAAAAGGAAGTATAACACACTACACCTTGCAGGCAAGGAGGTACGAGAAAAACCTCGTCCTTTTTGAGTTGAATATAAAACTGCTTTACGGTAGGTACACCAAAGCGTGATGTTCTTATCGGAGAAATCATAATTTAGTTTGATTATATCGCGCAAAATTGCTCCGCAGGAAACAAATAATTAACCCCAACAGATTTTCATGGTCTGTTGGGGTTCGTTTTATTCTGTTCGATTAATTGAAAATTGCAATTATCAAATCATTTGCTCCAGTATATCGATCAATTCATTCCAATCTGTAATATGCAAATATTCAAAATCAATTTTCAAATTGTTATTCTGATGCGCAAAAGGATTTACATCATCAACCGTTATTCCTTCATATAAGACAGGAAACATCCCAACATTTTTTGAACCTTGCACATCAGCAACTATACTATCGCCACAATACCACACTTTATCAGCTGACAATCCTGATTTTTGTAATGCAATATCAAACATCATACTATGTGGCTTTCTAAAGATGTAATCACTTGACGCTAAAACAAATTCAAACTTGTTTCTTGGAAGAAGTCTATCAAACAGTCTTTTCAAGGCATTGCCAGAAAAACAATAATTGCTTATTATGCCTGTCCTTATTCCTTTTGAATTGAGATAATCAATCAGTTTATCAGCATAAGGCATTATGGCGCCTTGCGATATACCGTTTATAATTATCTCTTCTGCTTCTTCTATTGATATAGACAACGAAATATCCATATATTCCATTGCCAATTTCAAAAAATTATGTTCGTGAATTTCGATTATATCTCCTTGTTCCGCCTTGATTTTTGCAAATAACTCTGTAATGGTTTTATCATATTCCTCAAATGAAATATTGCGTGGATTTCTGCTTATATATGGATAAATTGCACTATTTCCATTTGATGTATTAAAATCAGGTTGATATAGTAATGTGTGTCCATAATCAAAAATAATCATTTCGGGCTTTTGCATTTCAACACCTCTACTACTTTTGATTTATCGCGCCAGTTTCGCCTTTGTATTACAAAGGCTTCGGATAAAGCCCATACCCCTATAATACTGATTATATTATAGTACAAAACAGCAGAGAAAGCAAGAGTGATATTGAAACCTTACGGCTTCAGTGATATTCTATTCGCCTTCAAATTCACGAAGTGAATATCACTCGGCGTAAGCCGAATACCACTGCGAAGCAATAGAACTCGCCGAGAGGCGAATAAAACTGGCGTGATACTCCGTTAAGAGCATCACGCCAAGTCGGAAAGGCTTTTTTATTGATTTGATTACTGGTGGTTGACCGTGTCTTTTACCACTACGTCGTGAGCACCGCCTTCTACAATGGACACGCTGCTGACCAGGGTCAGCTTGGCCTTGTCCTGCAGCTCGGGGATGGTCAAAGCGCCGCAGTTGCACATGGTAGAACGGACTTTGCTTAAGGTAATGGCCAGGTTATCGTGCAGAGAACCTGCATAAGGCACATAGCAGTCTACCCCTTCTACGAAGGAAAGCTTGGCCGCACCGCCCATATCGTAGCGCTGCCAGTTGCGGGCGCGGGCGCTACCTTCGCCCCAGTATTCCTTCATGTAGCTGCCGTTGACCATAACCTTATTGGTGGGGCTTTCGTCGAAGCGGGCAAAATAGCGGCCCAGCATGCAGAAATCGGCTCCCATGGCCAAGGCCAGCGTAACGTGATAATCAAACACGATGCCGCCGTCCGAGCAGATGGGCACGTAAATGCCGGTTTCCTCAAAATATTCCTGGCGAGCTTCTGCCACGTCGATCAGGGCTGAGGCCTGACCGCGGCCGATACCCTTGGTTTCGCGGGTAATGCAGATAGAGCCACCGCCGATGCCCACTTTGATAAAGTCGGCCCCGGCATCCGCCAGGAAACGGAAGCCCTCTTTGTCGATGACATTGCCTGCACCGATGCGCACGCTGTTGCCGTATTTTTCACGCACAAAGGCGATCACGCGGCGCTGCCATTCCGTATATCCCTCGCTGGAGTCGATGCAAAGAACGTCAGCCCCGGCTTCCACCAACGCGGGGATGCGCTCTTCATAGTCACGGGTGTTCACACCGGCGCCCACGATGTAGCGCTTGTGAGCATCCAGCAACTCCAGGGGATTTTCCTTGTGCTGCTCGTAGTCCTTGCGGAACACGAAGGATACCAAGCGGCCTTCCTTGTCCACAATGGGAAGGGAGTTAAGCTTGTGATCCCAGATGATGTTGTTGGCTTCCTTCAACGTGGTTCCTTCGGGAGCGGTAATGAGCTTTTCCAGGGGAGTCATGAAGGAGCTGACAAGCTCGTCGGGATTCATGCGGCTGACGCGGTAATCACGGCCGGTCACAATGCCCAGCAGCTTGCCGTTTCCCGTACCGTCGTCGGTGACGGCCACGGTAGAATGTCCAAGACGGCGCTTCAGCTCTAAAATATCGGCCAAAGTTTGGTCGGGACGGATGTTGGAGTCCGAGGCTACGAAGCCAGCCTTGTAGGCCTTTACACGGCGGACCATAGCAGCCTGTTGCTCGATGGTCTGAGAGCCGTAAATGAAGGAAACGCCGCCTTCCTTGGCCAAAGCGATGGACATGCGGTCGTCCGAAACGGACTGCATGATGGCCGATACCAAGGGAATGTTCATGGACAGGGCAGGCTCTTCACCTTTTTTATAGCGGACCAGCGGTGTTTTTAAAGACACATTTGCGGGAATGCAATGCTCGCTGGAATAGCCGGGCACCAGCAAATACTCGCTGAAAGTATGGGAAGCTTCGGGATAATAATAGGCCATGCGTAACTCCTCCTGCAAAAAAGTAGACCTTTAATTATCAAATTATAACACATAAACGGCAATTTTGCAAGCGGAAAGCGCAATTTTCAGGCGGTTTTACAGAAAGTTTGTTTCAATGAGCTTGTCGGAGGCCTCGGGAGAATAGCGCCAACGGGTGAGGGACTCTTCCCGAGTAAAATATTCCGGTTGCGGGGGAAGGGAGGAGGGGGCAGAGAAGCTGTCTACAATGATCAGCTTGACTTTCATACGGCGGGGAATGATATTTTTGATGTAGACCGAAGCGTGTTGACCCGGCTCCACGTTTTCCTTTACCTCTGCCAGTCCCGATAGGTTGGGGGTCAGCTCCACGAAGATGCCGTAGGGTTCCACGCTGCGCACAATTCCCGCTGCCGTTTGGCCCGGGGTAAAAAGCGCCGCGTTTTCTTCCCAGGTGCCCAAAAGCTCCTTGTGTGTCAGGGTGATCTTTCCCCCTTCCGTGCTTTTGATCACCGCGCGGATCATCTGCCCCACCGCAAAACGGTCGCGGGGGTGGGCAATGCGGCTGACGGAAATACAGTCAATGGGCAAAAGCGCCACCACCCCACAGCCGATGTCCGTAAAGCACCCAAAGGGTTCCAGGTGGGTTACGCGGGCTTCTACGATCTGTCCGGGGGTGAGGTATTGGATATAGCGGACAATGCATTCTTCCTGGGCGGCGCGGCGGGAAAGCAGGGCTATGGGGCGGCCGTCGGCTTGGAAAGAAAAGCCAATGATCTTAAAGCAAACGGGCTTGCCCACGCGGGTGATGATGGCCACGTCGCGTACGGTACCCTCTTCGATACCCAAGGCGCATTCATTTCGTTCTATAATGCCTTCCATGCAGCCCAGGTCCACGTGCAGACGGTGCTCCTCGTCGCAAAGACAGGCGCGGGCCTCTAAAATACGTCCGTTTTGAAAAGCCCGTTCCAGCTCAAGGGCAGAAGATAGGGCGCGGCGGTTTTCCTCCTTGGGCCAATTCAACCCTTCCGGGCGGTAGGGAATTTGTTCCATTCTCTTCATCCTCCATCCTGTTTTTGGAAATCTGTTTCCATCATATGAAAGGAAAAAGAAGAATATGCAAAGGGAAAAAACAGCCTTGCTCCGCCTCGCTGCGACATTTTTTTTGCCTGCGGATTGATATAGTGAGCTTATCAATTTATGCAAGGCAGGGAATTTTTATGCGCGCAAAAATAAAAGAACTGTGCAGGCGTTTCAGACGGCGGTACTGGTATTGGAAAAGGCGGATAAACGGCCCCCATCTTTTGGCTCCGTTGTCCTTTTTGCTGGCATTAACGGAATTCCCTCCGGGAAGCGGGCCGTTTGCTGTGGCTTTTGTGGCGGCGGTGGGCCGCGCGGGGCTATTGCCTGCGGGAGTAGGGGCTCTTCCTGGGTACCTTTTTGCCGGGCGCTGGGAAATGGTACCTGTTTGCGCGTTTGTGCTGGGAATACGAAGGCTGTTGTACGGAAAAAGGGTGTTTCAGAGCGTAGGTCTGCGCGTTTGTATCGGCCTATTGGCTTGTCTGGTCGGAGGATTTTTAAAAACAGCCTTCGTATCCGAAGGCGGGATGATGTTTGACGTCATGGAGGGAGTCGTGTCCGGCTCTGTTGGGGGCCTGATGACTTTGTTTTACAGCGGCTTTGACGGGGACGAGGAGGCAGACGGAGGGCATGGCTTCCGCGAGGCGGCGTATGCGGCCACGGGTTTTACCTTGGTCTTGTTTTGCTCCGGGATATCTCCTACCTGGCTGGACCTGGGAGTGGGGGCGGCGGCAGTCTTTACCCTTTGCGCTATTCGCCACAAGGGAACGTTGGCAGGAGGGGCTGCCGGTCTTTTAGCAGGTTTAGCGGTGGGCTTACAAGGGCAGGAAACGCTGTTTTGGGCAGGAACTCTGGGTTTAGCGGGCTTAGCCGGGGGCTTTTTCTCCGTGCTGTCGCCTTTTTGGACAGCTGCCTCCTTTTGTGTGACCACACTGACGTTTTGTGTGGCCCTTTTACCTCGGGAGCTGGGACATACTTTATGGGCGCTGGTGGTGGGCTGTGCTGCGGCCATGCCTGTTTTATTTCGCTTGGATCAACCGAGGGAAAAAGAAATTCCTGCGGCAGGAAATATTCCCCGTGAGTTGCAGTATACCCGCAAGCGCTTGGACGGATTGGCGGAGGCCTTTTGTGACATTGCCTGCGCCCTGGAGACCTTGCGTGGACGAAAGGGGATCTCTGAGGAGCTGGCGTGGACGGAAAAGCAGTTTGCCACCACTGCTCAGCTGTTGGCGGGTTTGGAATGCTCTGACGCGCAAACGGGGGAGCTTTGTGAAGATATCGCCTATGCCCTTCGCCGTTTGGGTGCCGAGGTGGAGACTGTGGATCTGAAATTGTCCGGCGGCGCGGAATTGAGCGTGCTTTTGTCAGGGGTGGAGAAAATGGCCTGTACCTCTCGGGAATTGGCCAAAACGGTAAGCGGGATCTTGCAAACGGAAATGGCAGAGCCGGAGTTTGAGCTGCGAGAGGACGGTTTCTGCCGTATGACCATGTGCCGTCAAAAACAGTTTGCATTTGCCTGCAGTATGGCTCTGCAACCCAAATTCGGTCAGGAGATCTGCGGGGACCACGTGTGTATGTTTCAAAACGGTCAACGGCAATTTATTTGTCTCAGCGACGGGATGGGAAGCGGGCCGTCGGCTGCGCTGGAATCGGGGCTGGTGACGATGATGCTGCGAAAGCTGCTGGAAAACGGAGCACCCACAGAAAGCGCTTTGTTACTGGTCAATACGGCTTTGCTATCCAAAACGGGAGAGGAGTCGTACGCTACGGCGGACGTATTGGTGGCAGACAGCTTTAAAGGGGCCGTGCATTTATATAAATGCGGCAGTGCACCGTCGTATTTGTATCGGCAAGGAAAGATCACCGCGCTGGAGGCCGACAGCCTTCCCTTGGGAATTTTGACCTCTGCCCGCCCTCGACGTCACAGTGTGGAGTTGGAGGACGGAGACGTGCTGATTCTGATGAGCGATGGGGTGGGTGAGCCATGCGAGGATTTTTGGGGGCATCTGAAGGACTGGATCCGCTCACCCCGTCCTGCAGAAGCCTTGTTGAGCACGGTTGTCACCGCTTTTGGCGACGTGCCGGACGATCTGTCGGCGGCGGTGATACAGGTGTATCGCTGTGAAGAGGAGCAGGAGGCAGACTCCTTTGTTGGGGAAGAAAGCGCTGCCTCTTGAAGAAGAGGCGTTGACGAAGCCCTACTTTTGTGGTACAATACAACTGCGAAAGGAGGGAACGTGCTGTGAGGCAGTTAACGGTAGGCCCCAATGACGGGGGCCAGCGTTTGGATAAGTTTTTGGCTAAGGCCTTGCCGGCGTTGCCTCAGGCTTTGGCGTATAAATTTATTCGTACCAAATACATCAAGCTGAATGGGGCCAGAGTGCAGCCGCAAACCAAATTGACCGAGGGAGATGTGCTCAGCTTTTGGATCTCCGACGAATTTTTTGAACCTGTAGACGAGCATAACGCTTTTTTGCATATTACCCCCAAACTGGACGTAGTTTATGAGGACGAACAGATCCTGCTGGTCAACAAGCCTGCGGGGATCTCCGTGCACAGTGATGAAAACGGCGAAAAGGACACCCTTTTGGCTCATATACAAGCGTATTTATACCGAAAGGGAGAATATCGCCCTCAAGAAGAGCAATCCTTTGCACCGGCCCTTTGCAATCGCATCGACCGCAACACCTGCGGCCTGGTGATCGCGGCCAAAACGGCAGAGGCTCTGCGGGTGATGAACGAAAAGATCCGCCTGCGACAGGTGGAAAAGCAGTATTTGTGTCTGCTTCACGGTTGCCCCAAGCCTGCGCAAGGGACACTGACGCTCTTTCAGCGAAAGGACGAAAAAACGCGCACCGTGCAGGTTTTTGACCATCCCGTCAGCGGGGGATTGACGGCACAAACGGAATATCGGGTGCTAAAGACCCATAACGGCATTTCCCTGACGGAGGTGCGATTGATCACCGGGCGTACGCATCAGATCCGTGCCGGCTTTGCCCACATTGGCTGTCCCCTGGTGGGGGAGGGCAAATACGGTCATGGAGAAAAAGACCGTAAGCAGGGATACCCATATCAAGCCCTTTGCGCTTATAAGCTGACCTTTTCTTTTCCGGCTGACGAAGAGGCCGGAGCCCTGGCGTATTTGGCCGGCAAAAGCTTTCAGCTTCCGCCCTGTTGGTTTGAGCGGGGAGAGTTTCAGCGACGCGGATAACCTTAAAGGGGCCTTGGCGGATGAATTGCAAATGACACAAAAAAAGCACATTCCAAGGGGAATGTGCTTTTTTGATATAGGGATCGGGTTTACTTGAGTACGCCGTAAAGGATCTGGGCGGCGTGGGAACGCTGGGCGTTGTCGCGGGGAAGAAGCTGGCCGTTACTGCCGGCCACAACGCCGCTTTGAATCAGGGCGTTAAAGGCGTTTTTGGCGTAAGATTGCACTTTATCTCCATCGGAAAAGTCGGCCACGGTCTTGTTATTGGCTTTTTCGGGCAGCAGTTCCAGGGAGGTAAGGATATTATAGAGCATCAGGAACATATCCTGACGGGTGATTTCGGCTTCGGGGCGATACGTGCCGTCGGGGAAGCCTCCCACCAAGCCCAGCTTTTTAGCTGTGCCCAAATAGGCGGTGTAGTATTTGTTCCCCGCATCGGGGAAATTGTCCGTCAGGTTTTCCTCCAACGGAATGCCAAAGCTGCGCATCAGCATGATCAAAAAGTCGCCGCGCTTAATGTTGCTGGTAGGCTCGAAATTGCCGTTGCCCATACCGCCGATAATGCCGCGGGCAGCCATATAACTGATGGCGGAATAGTACCACTGCTTTTCGGGTACGTCGTTAAAGGTTACGGGGTTGTACTGAATGCCGAAGGTGCCCAAACGGGTGGCGTAGAAGTGGATCGTGCCGTCTTCATAATTGCTGCGGGGAAGCAGAACGCGGTTGCCGTCCCCATCATACGTATAGGCCACCAAATAGGCGGGGTTGCGGTCATCGGAAACGGTTATATCGAAGGAAAAGGCAATGGGATGACGGTAGTCGTTATAAGCCAGCACTTTGTTCACCACAGTGAAGTCGGCAGTCAGCTTGTCAAACTTGGCCGTCATGACTGTAGTCTGGCCGGCATACAGTGCCTTTAGGTCCGCCTTGGTCACTTCGGTCTCCACACCGAAGAAGTCTTTGCTGACGTTCAGCACCAGGGAGGTCATACCCTGGGGGATTTTGGATAGGTCAATGCCGCCCAGCTTTTCGTTCAGTTCCAAAAGCTGAGCTTTGGTGGGGGAAAGGGTCAGCGTCGTGCCGTTCGTGCTGCCGGTGATATTTAAAGCATTGATGACCACGCTGACGCTTGCCGCTGCCACGGCAAAAGCCAGGCAAAGGACGATGCAAAGGGTAACTGTCAAGATCTTGGCCCACTTTTTCATAAGGATTCCTCGCATTCTGTTGCTTTTTTTTTAATTCTATCACAAAAGCTCGGCAAAAGCAAGGCGTTTGAAAAAACAGAGAAATATTTCCGAAAAGAAATTTTGAAGAAGCAACTTGCTTTTTAAAAAAACTTTGATATAATAAAAAAGCAACAGCCCTTGCATGGGCTTGCAAAGGAGGAATTTCCCGTGAAGATCGGTGCTTCGGATTGTTTGTTTATCCCTACGGTTTCAGAGCGCTTTTCCAAGCCCTTGAACCGTTTTGAAAGACTGGAGCAGTTTGCACAGGTGGGATTCGAGTGTGTGGATATGAGCCTGGGGGATCTCGAATCTTTGACCATGCTGTTGCAGGATGATTGGAAGGAGCAGATCTGGAAGATCGGGGAGCATGCCCAAAAGCTGGGGATTTCCGTGGCGCAGGTCCACGGCCGTCCCTTTTCCCACATTATTGAGACCGAGCCGAAAAATGAGGGACAGGTGCGGTTGATCCGCGAAAGGATCTGTGAGGCTACCGTTATGCTGGGGGCCAAATGGGTGGTAGAGCATCCTTTGGTGTGTGGCGAGGGCTTGAACAAGGAAAACGAGGAAAAGGTGTTCCGCTTTAATGCGGATCACATGAAAGAATTGACGGAGATGGCAGCCAAATACGGGGCCGGGATCGCCATGGAAAACACGTGGAAATTGCCCCACGAAGGCCGTTTGATCAATTTTTTCGGCAACCGCATCGAACATCATCTGCGCGTTTTTGAGGCGATAAATTCTCCCGATTTCGGCCTTTGCCTGGACACGGGCCATTGCAGTGCGGCACCGGAGGACAACTGCCCTGCGGAGGTAGCCAGGGCCTTTGGCCATCGGCTAAAGGTGCTCCATGTTCACGATAGCCCCGGAGCCATGGACACCCATTATGCGCCCTGTATCGGTCGGGTGGATTGGCAGGCCTTTATGAAGGCACTTTACGAGATTGGTTTTGACGGGGCTTTTTGCTTGGAGATCCATGGCGCGGTGATGAAACTGCCGGGACATTTGCACACCCAGGCCCTGACTCTAGCCAAGGATACAGCCCGTTGGTTGATTGACGAATACTACCGTTAACGGGGTGAAATGATGAAAAAGAAAGCTGTGACAATCGTTTTTATGGGCTGCTCCATTACCGACGCCGATCATAAGGGCGGCGACCTGGGCAGCGGGTATGTGGCGATCACGGCCGCCATGCTTCGGGCGAGGTTTCCGGACGTGCATTTCCGCTTTATCAACAGCGGCATTGGGGGCGAATGCGCTTTTCAATGCCGGGAAAGATGGCAGCGGGACGTGCTGGATCATGACCCCCATTTCGTAACCTTTATGATCGGCGGAAACGATGCCTACCTGTATTCCTTAGGCGATCACCGTACAGAGCTGACCGTTT
Organism: Clostridia bacterium; assembly: GCA_017507855.1. GTDB lineage: Bacteria > Bacillota > Clostridia > Oscillospirales > RGIG5554 > RGIG5554. Next base: position 686 of record JAFWAE010000047.1, on the reverse strand, counting down.
CCGGCTTTCGTAAAATCGTAGAGGAGCTGATCGGGAAGACCCTGGCCCATAAGGGCTGTAAGGGGATGGTGCTGGTTCCCCAGCATTATCTGACCAAGGACGCAACGGAGGAAGGAAATCCGTTCCCCACCCGTGGAATGGTCAAGACCCTGCCTCCCATCGTTAAGGCTTTTCGTGCGGCTGCGGCCAAATACGGGGTTCCCGTCATTGATTGCGACAAGGCTCTTTGGGCGCAGACCAAGCAAGTGGCGGCTACAGATCTGGCGGCTGACTACGTGCACCCCAACACGTATGGGCATACGGTGATGGCTCTGCAGTTGGCGGATGCCTTGGAAAAGCAGATTCGGGAATTTTTGGCATAAGGCAAATAAAAAACTCTCCGTGTTAGGCTTTGGGTTCTAAAGGACAGTTTTTGTAACACTATATCAGAAAGACAAACAACTACAGCCAGAGCCTCCCTTTACACAAGGGAGGCTTTTTGTTTGCCTGCAAGTACGCACTTACTCACCACCGACGGTGGTTGTGCAAGATAAAAAGAGACCGCCGAGAGTAGCCAAACGGTTACTTTCGGCGGTGCGTTTATACTATGCTTTTTAAAGATAAATATATGCTCCAATAGTTTTGCTTGTATTGTCATCGTATTTAAGCCATCCATCAAGTATAGCCTGCTCAACAATATAGCCTCT
>JAFWAE010000046.1 GCA_017507855.1 Clostridia bacterium | reverse complement strand
GGGGGAAAAGCCGAGCTGGTGCTGGCCGACCCCGAAAATATTTTGGACTCCGAGATCCAGATCCGCGTATGCCCTCCCGGAAAGATTGTCAAAAACATTTCGGCTCTTTCCGGCGGCGAGCAGGCTTTTTCCGCCATTGCGCTGTATTTTGCCTTTCAGCGTATGCGGCCCACACCCTTCTGCGTGCTTGACGAGATCGAGGCCGCTTTGGACGAGGTGAACGTTACCAAGTTTGCCCAATATCTGCAGAAATACAGCGACAGAACGCAGTTTATCGTGATCACTCACCGCCGTGGCACCATGGAATCGGCAGACGGACTGTACGGCGTGACTATGCCCGAGCAAGGCGTATCTAAGTTTATCACGCTGAACGTGTCGGAAGTGGAACGCCGCTTGGGACTGAAATTAAACAAGTAAGAGGAAACCGAAAAAATGGGATTGTTTGATAAAATCTGGCAAGGCTTGGCCAAGACCCGCGAGTCTGTTGCAGGGCAGATCCGAGGGCTGGTGCGTAATTTTACCAAAATCGACGAGGATCTGTTGGACGAGTTAGAGGAGCTTTTGATTTGCGCCGACGTGGGGGTGGACACCACCGAAAAGCTGATGGAACGCTTGCGTTTGCGCATCAAGGAACGGGGTGAAACGGATCCGCAAAAGGTCATGGGGCTGCTTGGCGAGTTGGTGTTGGAGCTGCTGGGGGAGGATACCCCTATCTCTTTGAACGGAACACCCGCCGTGATCTTGGTGGTGGGTGTAAACGGGGTGGGGAAGACCACCACCATCGCCAAATTGGCGCACCTGCTTCGCCAACAGGGAAAAAACGTGCTACTGGCGGCGGCAGATACCTTTCGTGCCGCAGCCATCGAGCAACTTTGTGTCTGGGGCGAGCGTGCCGGGGTTGACGTGATCCGCCATACAGAGGGGGCAGACCCTGCGGCTGTGGTGTTCGATGCGGTAGCTGCTGCCAAGGCGCGCCACGTGGATGTGCTGATCGTGGATACGGCAGGGCGTCTGCATAACAAAAAGAATTTGATGAACGAGTTGGCCAAGATTGAGCGGGTCATTGAGCGGGAGTTGCCCGGGCAGACCCCCGAGACTCTGTTGGTGCTGGATGCGGCAACAGGGCAAAACGCCCTTTCTCAGGCCAAGGAATTTGCGGCGGCGGCTCATATTACCGCCCTGGCTTTAACAAAGCTGGACGGCACGGCAAAGGGCGGCGTGGTTTTGGCCATTGCGGCAGAGCAGAGCCTTCCCGTTAAGCTGATCGGCGTGGGCGAGGGGATCGACGACCTGCAGCCCTTCCGCGCCGGGGCGTTTGTCGCATCGCTGTTTGGGGAGGAAGACAAATGAAATTTGTGATCGCAACGCAAAATCCCGGCAAGGTGGTCGAGATCAGGGACATTCTGCGCCGCGAGGATCTGGAACTTGTATCCCTGGCCGAGCTGGGGATCACCGATGATCCTGTGGAGGATGGCGAGACCTTTGAAGCCAATGCCCTGATCAAAGCGCGGGCGGCTTGTATAGCAACGGGCTTGCCCGCGTTTGCCGACGACAGCGGCCTGGAGGTAAAGGCTCTGGGTGGCCGTCCGGGGATCCATTCGGCACGTTACGGCGGCTTTAAGGGGGATTTTCCCAAAAAGATGGCCATGCTTTTGCAAGAGCCGGAGCTGTTGGCCTCGCCTGACCGCAGTGCTTGCTTTACTGCGGCGGTGGCCTGCGTATTTCCCGACGGAAGAGAATTTACCGTGCGCGGGGAATGCCCAGGTATACTGGCCTACGAGCCTCGCGGCAACGGGGGCTTTGGCTACGATCCGCTGTTTTTGTTGCCGGATCTGAACAAGACCTTTGCCGAGATCCCGGAAGAAGAAAAAAACAGCCGAAGCCATCGGGCGGCGGCACTGAAAGAATTTTCAAAACGGCTGGACGAATATCTGCCGCTTGAGAAAGGAAAATAGAACGATGGAATTAACTTTGAAACAAAGAGCCGGGCTGCGCTCCATGGCTCATTCCCTGAAGCCCATTTTTCAAGTGGGAAAGGAAGGGGTCAGCGAGGTGCTGGCCAAGGAAGTGCTGGCGGCTTTGAATAAGCGTGAGCTGATCAAGATCACCGTGCTGGAAACGGCGGGGGATCCCCGCGAGGTAGCAGAATTGCTGGCCTCCATGACCGGGGCACAGGTGGTGGCGGTGACGGGCTTTAAAGTGGTACTTTACCGCCGTGCCGATGACGAAGCTAACCGCAAGATCGACCTGCGCCAACTGTTTTAAAACGTATGAAGATCGGCCTGTACGGGGGAACCTTCGATCCTCCTCATTTGGGACACGTGCACGTGGTGGAGGCAGCGCGTAAGCTGCTTGGGGATCAAACCATTGTGGTCATGCCCGATTCCACGCCTCCTCATAAAGCCAAGCCGCGTTCCGCCACGGCCTTGCAGCGCTTGGAGATGGCACGCCTGGCTTTTGGCCATATTTCCGGGGTGGAGGTCTCGGACCTGGAGATCCGCCGCGGCGGGATCAGCTATACGGCCGACACGGTGCGTCAGCTTCGACAGCTGTACCCGGGTTGCGAGCCGGTGCTGATCATGGGCACGGACATGTTTTTGTGTCTGGAAAGTTGGCGTGAGCCGAAGGTCCTTTTTGCCTGCGAGCTGGCAGTCGTTCCCCGAAACGAGAACGAGCGGGAACAAATCGAGGCTCAAAAGCGTCTGTATGTTGAAAAATACGGGGCCAAGGTACAGGTCAGTGCAGAGCCTGCTGTACCCTTGTCCTCCACACGCCTGCGCAATGAAGGGCTGGAAGCTTGCTTGTTGCCCGAAGCGGTATTGGCTTACATCCGCCGGGAGGGGCTTTATGGGGGAGCTTGAACAGCGGATCCTTTCCCATTTGCAGGGGCGTTTGTCAAAAAAAAGGCTGACGCACACGTTGGCAACGGCGCAAACGGCTGCACTTTTGGCCTCCCGTTTTGGCTACGACCCACACAAGGCCTATGTTACAGGTCTGCTTCATGATTGCATGCGGGAAGAAAATTTGCAAAACTTATTGCTATTTGCAAGCAAATCCGATATAATAATCAGAAACGAGGAAAAACAGTCTGTAAGTCTTTTGCACGCCCCTGCGTCGGCTTTGCTGGCGCGGCAGGCTTTTGGCGCAGACGAGGAAATGTTTTGGGCGATCCGCTGGCATACCCTTGGAAAAGAGGATATGACGACAGCCGAAAAGATCTGTTGGCTGGCAGATTATATCGAGCCGAATCGCACCCATGAAGGGGTGGAGGAGGTCAGACAACTGGCTGAGACGGATCTGGACGGGGCATTGCTGAGGGCGATGACGCAAAGCCTTCGGCATTTGCGGGAAACGGGCGCACCGTTGTGTGAACAAACGGTCAAAGCCTGGGAATTTTTGCGCAATACCATGAAAAACGGAGCGAAGGAAAAGTCATGAGTCAATTGAAAAATTCCCGTAAGAAACACGGAAGAATGGCCAGGGCCATGGTCGTGGCCGGCATCGTGGCGTTGGCAGTTATTGTGCTGATCATCGGCGGCGCTTGGCTGTTGCTGGACAGCATTTTGACGCCCGACACGGGAGTCCCTTCCACTACCGTGGAGTTCACCTTGCCCACGGAGGAGCCTCCCGTTACCGTAGTTCCTCCCACCACAACGTGGACACCTGCCACAGGAAAGGTCAAAAACGAGGACATCAAGACCTTTTTTCTGGGCGGCATAGATATTTTGGGCAACCATACCGACGTCATGCTACTGGTTTCCTTTAACACCAAGACCAGCCAGGTAAACGTGCTGCAGATCCCTCGTGACAGTTACGTGATCTTGGGCAAGGGCTATCAGCGCATCAACGTGCTGTATGCGGTATACGGCATTGACGGATTCATGGAGCAGCTGCAGAAGATCTTCGGTGTGGAGATCGACAACTACTTTATGGTGAAGACCAAGGGCTTCCGCGAGATCATCAATATCATCGGCGGGGTCAAGATGAACGTGCCCTACGATATGAACTACGATGACGAGGAGCAGGGGCTTTCCATCCACCTGAAAAAGGGTCTGCAAACGCTTAACGGCGTGCAGGCAGAGGGCTTTGTTCGCTTCCGAAAGTCTTACATCGAAGGGGATCAGGGCCGTTTGAAGGCCCAAAGGCTGTTCTTTGCGGCTTTGACGGACCAACTGATGGATTCGCTGACCGTTTCCAAGATCACGGAAATGCTACCGGCCATTGCCGAAAACCTGCGTACCGATTGCAGCGTTTCCGATATGATCGGCTATGCTACGGCGGCGCTGAAGGTGGATCTGGAAAACATTCATATCTACACCGTCCCCGGCGAGCCTTCGCCCGGACACAGCTTTTGGATGATGTACGGCCCCGAGACCATCGAGCTGATCAACCGCTACTTCAACCCCTACACCGAGGACATTCTTTACGAAGACGTGCAGATGATCGAATTTGAGCGCCAGCACGAGGATTATTACAGTAAGGACGGGGATGGGCAAAGCATCACCGACATTCAGAAGGATCCCGATCTGCCCATTATCCGCTCTTAAGCTTACGGAGGAAAACGAACAATGACGCAAAAGAAAGTAACCAAGGAAGAGGCCTTGGATCTGGCCAAACGCGCCGTACAGATCCTGGATTCCAAAAAAGCTGAGGATATCCGCCTGATTGAGATCGGGGACCTGACTGTGTTGGCCGACTATTTTGTCATCGCCAACGGAACCAGCACCACTCAGGTGCGTGCCTTGGCCGACGAGATCGCCTTTCGTATTCACGAGGAAACGGGCGTGTCTCCCTTGCGCACGGAAGGGTATGACGGCTCCAATTGGATCCTAATCGACTACGGGTACGTGGTCATTCACGTTTTCTATCGTGAAACAAGAGAGTTTTATAATTTGGAAAAGCTTTGGGCAGACGGCCGCCAGGTGGACGTTTCCGACCTGTTGAAAGCAGAATAAAAGGAGTATTTTGGGGATGGAACATCAATTTTCAGTCATTGAACCGAAATGGCAAAAAAAATGGGAAGAGCAGCATGCTTTCGAGGCTAAAAACGACTACACGCTGCCCAAGTATTATGCGTTGGTAGAGTTTCCCTATCCTTCAGGACAGGGCTTGCATATTGGCCATCCGCGCCCCTATACGGCGTTGGACGTGGTTTCCCGTCATAAAAGAATGCAGGGCTATAACGTGCTTTTCCCCATGGGTTGGGATGCCTTCGGTCTACCCACAGAAAACTACGCCATCAAAAATAAGATCCACCCTGCCAAGGTGACGGAGCAGAATATTGCCCGCTTTAAAAAGCAATTACAGATGCTGGGGTTGAGTTTTGACTGGTCCCGTGAGGTGGACACCTCCGATCCCTCCTACTACAAGTGGACGCAGTGGATCTTTTTACAGCTCTACAAGCACGGCTTGGCCTACAAAAAGGAAATGGCCGTGAACTTCTGCACCTCCTGTAAGGTGGTGCTGGCCAACGAAGAAGTGGTCAACGGCGTATGCGAGCGCTGCGGCAGCGAAGTGATCCGTAAGGTAAAGAGCCAGTGGATGCTGAAGATCACGGAATACGCCCAGCGTTTGATCGACGATCTGGAGGGCTTGGATTTTATCGAGCGGGTCAAGACCCAGGAAATCAACTGGATCGGCCGTTCGGAAGGTGCCTTGGTGCATTTTAAAGCCACCACGGGCGACGATCTTTGCGTGTTTACCACCCGTCCCGACACCCTTTTCGGGGCTACTTATATGGTCATTTCTCCCGAGCACGAGCTGTTGGAAACGTGGAAGGATAAGCTAACCAATTACGAAGAGGCCGTTGCCTATCGTACTGAGGCAGGGAAGAAGTCCGACTTTGAGCGTACTGAGCTCGCCAAAGAGAAAACAGGTGTGCGTTTGCAGGGCGTGGCTGCCATCAATCCCGTCAACGGTCAGCAGATTCCCATCTTTATTTCCGATTACGTGCTGGCCAGCTACGGTACGGGCGCGATCATGGCTGTACCCGCTCACGACACCCGCGACTGGGAGTTTGCCAAAAAATTTGGTCTTCCCATCGTAGAGGTGGTAGCCGGTGGCGACGTGATGAACGAAGCCTTTACGGATACGGAAAGTGGCAAGATGGTCAACTCCGGCTTCCTTAACGGACTGGAGGTGGCCGAGGCCAAGCAGGAGATCATCCGCTGGCTGGCTGAAAAAGGACTGGGCGAAAAGAAGATCAACTACAAGCTGCGCGACTGGGTGTGTTCCCGTCAGCGTTATTGGGGTGAGCCCGTACCCATGGTGTACTGCGAGCATTGCGGCTGGCAGCCCATCGATGAAAGCGAACTGCCCCTTCTTTTGCCGGATGTAGAGGCTTACGAGCCTACGGACACAGGCGAAAGCCCCCTGTCCAAGGTGACGGATTGGGTAAACACCACCTGTCCCAAATGCGGCGGACCTGCCAAACGCGAGACTGACACCATGCCTAACTGGGCAGGCTCCTCTTGGTATTTCCTGCGCTACTGCGACCCCAAAAACCCCGATGCGCTGGCTTCCCGCGAGGCTTTGAACTACTGGATGCCCGTGGATTGGTATAACGGTGGCATGGAACACGTTACCCTGCACCTGCTGTACTCCCGCTTTTGGGCCAAGTTCCTGTACGATATCGACATTCTTGCTTGCAAGGAGCCCTATAAAAAGCGTACTGCCCACGGCATGATCCTGGGTGAGAATGGCGAAAAAATGTCTAAATCCAAGGGCAACGTCATCAATCCCGACGAGATCGTCAGCCAATTTGGTGCAGACACCCTTCGTCTGTACGAAATGTTTATCGGCGACTTTGAAAAGTCTGCCCCCTGGTCTCCCTCCAGTATCCGTGGTTGCAAGCGCTTTTTGGAACGTGTAGCGGTATTGGCCGATATGGCCAAGGGCCGCGGGGTCACGCCTCAGCTGGAAAAGAGCTTCCATTGCACCATTCGTAAGGTGACCCAAGATATTGCGGACATGAAGTTTAATACGGCCATTGCCGCTTTGATGAGCTTGCTCAACGACATTATGGATGCCAAGACGCTGACGGTGGACGAATTGCAGACCTACGTGCTGTTGCTTTGTCCCTTTGCCCCCCATCTGTGTGAAGAGATCTGGGAGCAGAGTGGCGGGGAAGGCCTGGCCTCTTTGGCAAACTGGCCTACTTACGACGAAGCCAAGACCGTGGAAAACATGCCCGAGATCCCCGTACAGGTCAACGGTAAGCTGCGTGCAGTGCTGCGCATGCCCGCTACCGCTTCCAAAGAGGAAATGGCTGACTTGGCCAAGGCGGATGAGCGCGTTGCGGCTGCCTTGGAAGGCAAGCAGCTGGTCAAGGAAGTGGTCATTCCCGGAAAGCTGGTCAACCTGGTCGTTAAATAAGCTCCAACATCCCCTGTCATTTCTTTTGGCAGGGGATGTTTTTTGAAGAAATGAAAAAAGCTCTTTGCAAAACGGCTCGGATGAGGTTCCGAAATGCTTTTCTTTTTAGTTTACATAATTCTATTGATTTTTTTTGAAAAAACAGATATAATGAAAAAAATACGTATTTGCTACAGGCAAACACGGCTTTTCAAGTAAAGGAGAAGTGATCCTGATGGAGTGTAAAGTAAAAATTACCGTGGACAGCAATGCCGACCTGGGTACTGCATTGCTGGAGCGTTTCAGTATCGACGATGCCAGCGTGACCGTAGACGTAGCCGGAAAAAACTATTTGGACAGGCTGGAGATCAACAGCGCCAAAATGTTCCAGTTGGTGGAGGAAACGGGCTGTTATCCCACTACGGCGGCGCCTTCTGTGGGCACTTATATGGAGCTGTTTGAAAAATGGACGTCCCAAGGCTATGAGGTCATTCATTTCAACATTTCCTCCAAGCTGTCGGCCGGGCATCAGAATGCGCTGATTGCCGCCCAGGACTATCCCGGGGTGCACTGTGTGGACGGCAGACATCTTTCCACCGGTTACGGGCAGTTGGCCATTTTGGCGGCCGAGATGGCGGCCCAAGGAAAAACTGCAGAGGAAATTTTGGAATATGTGGCGGGCTTGCCGGAGCGTGTGTCCACCAGCTTTATTCTGGATAAGCTGGAATATATGGCTAAGGGCGGGCGTTGTAGCGCTGTGGCGGCTTTCGGTGCAAATCTGCTGAAACTAAAGCCTTGCCTGGCCATTCGTGACGGCAAACTGGAGATCATTTCCAAATATCGCGGCTCGCTGAAAGATGTGCTGGTCAAGTATACCCACGATCGCCTGCAGGAAGCAGGGCAGTTGGATACCCGTCGCGCCTTTATTACCCACACGGTGGAGGATCCTGAGTTGGTGGAACTTGTGCGCCGGGAGATGCTGGCCTACGCCCCCTTTGAGGAGATCATTGTCAACGACGCAGGCCCCGGAATTACGGCCCATTGCGGTCAGAACTGCTTGGGAATCATGTTTATTAAGGCGGCAGAGTAACCGCTTTACAAACCATAAAATCAAAACAGAAAGAAGGAAAAATATATGGCTTTTCGCGTTCCTGCGCATAACGACGGTCGTACGAACGAGTTGGCCGATTTTATCGGTGTCAACCACATCAACATCGGCTATTCCTTTTCTTTGACCGATAACTGCCTTTGCGAGGGCGGTCTGCAGACCCGCCTTTTGGGGAGTAAATCCCTGAAGATCTACTGTGACGCGGGATATAAGACCCGCTATAAGCCTCACACGGATTGGGGGGACGAGGTGTTTTCTTCCCCTGCGGAATTGGCGAAACACCCCTTCTACCGCCGTTTGTTTGATATGGATCTGAATACCTTTTTTATCGGAACCTACGTTTTCAGCGGTTGCAACGGAAGCCCTGCTACGTATTTTGCCAAGGACTTTACCCAGGCGGATGAGGAAAATGAATACCGGACCTTCTACGACCTGACCTTCTATCTTTGCCAGACCTATGGGCATACGGGAAAAAGCTTTATTTTGCAGAACTGGGAAGGCGACTGGGCCTCTATGCCCCGTCCCGACCGCAATTACGATCCTCCGGCCGAGGTGTACGAGCGCATGATCCGTTGGACCAACGTGCGTCAGCGCGCAGTAGAGGAGGCTCGTAAGGCCGCCGGCTGTGAGAACCGTTGCGTTTTCCATGCCTTGGAGTTTAACCTGCCCACCAAGGGGTTGGAGGGGCGTCCTTGCGTAGTTAACCAGGTCGTGCCCTATACCTCTTGTGACTTTTATTCCTATTCCTGCTACGACTATGCCACACCCGAACAGGTGGCAGATGTGCTGGATTACTGCAAGGATTGCATTGCCCGAAGCGGAAAGGGCAAGGCTGCCGGCTTCTACATCGGTGAGTTGGGCTATCCCGAAAATATTTTCTCCCCCTTCCGCACGCTGACCAATATTCGTACCGTAACGGAGATCGCCCGTGAAAAGCAGCTCTCTCACGTGCTGTTTTGGTCCATTTACGACGAGCGAAAGCTGAAGGACGAGGAGTACGACGACGATAATGAGCCCGGCTACTGGCTTATCAAGCCCTCCGGAAAAAAGGCCAACACCTGGGATTATTACTATCAGCTTTTGCATGGTCAGCGCGATCCCGATTGCATCAGCGCCGACGCTTCGCTGCCTGACTTCCCCCTGTATGCACAGGCCGGGGAAAAGGACACCTATTACGGAGTGCGTAAAAAGGTGATCTCCGGCAGCGGTGTGACTGTTTGGGAGGAAAACGACGGTTTGATGTACTGGGTCAGCGGAAAGCCCGACCCCATCGTGAAGAACGAGGAAAACTACCTGTACTTTGGTACCGACGAAGACGTGCTGAAGCCCGATATGAACCGCCTGCGTATCCGTGTGGAATATTTGGATGAAGGCACGGACCCCTTCTGCTTGTAGTACAATGCGGTGGATGAGATCGCCAAAAGCATGGAGTGGCCCCGCAAGGGAACCGGCAAGTGGCTTGTGGCGGAATTTGAGGTGACGGATGCTCAGTTCGCCAAAAAACTGCACAATGGCATTGCGGATTTTCGCTTTGACGACCGATCTTCCAAACTCAGCATTCGCCGTGTTGAGGTAGATCGCTTCTAAAAATTAAAAAAACGGAGGAACGCACCGTGAGTGATTTTGTTCATCTTCATGTGCATAGCGAATACAGCCTGCTGGACGGCGCCTGCCGAATCGACGAGCTGGTAGCGGTTGCAGCGGCAGATGGGCAAAAAGCACTGGCCATCACCGATCATGGGGTGGCTTACGGTGCGTTTCGCTTTTTCAAGGCTTGCAAAAAGCAGGGCATCAAGCCCATTATAGGCAGCGAGGTCTACATCAGCGAGGATCGCACCCGCCGTGCAGGCAGGGAGGACGGCATCCACCACCTCATTTTGTTGTGTAAAAACAAAAAAGGCTACGAAAACCTTTGCTTTTTGCTCAGCAAAGCCTTTGAGGAAGGCTTTTATTATAAGCCCCGCATTGATTTTGCATTGCTCAGCCAACACGCAGAAGGGCTGATCTGCCTTTCCGCTTGCCTGGCGGGTCAGCTTCCGTCGTTGCTGTTAGAGGGGGACGAGGAAGGGGCTCGCCGTTTGGCTTTGCGCTATCGGGAGCTGTTTGGGGAGGATTATTTTATCGAGCTGCAGGATCACGGAATCTTGGAGCAAAAAAGAGTACTGCCCCGTTTGATGCGCCTGGCCGAGGAACTGAATATTCCTACTGTGGCCACCAATGACGTCCATTATCTTCGTAAGGAGGATGCCTTTGCCCAAGAGGTACTGATGTGCATCCAAACAGGCAAGACCGTGGCAGATGAAAAGCGGATGCGCTTTGAGACCAATGAGTTTTATTTGAAATCTGCCCGTGAAATGGAGGAGCTTTTTGGCCAAAGCTGCCCTGAAGCGCTGGAAAACACAGCGAAGATCGCCCAGCGCTGTTCCTTTGAATTTGAAACCGACCGTCTCTTTTTGCCGGAGTTTATTCCCGAAAACGGCAACGATTGTGCCCGGGAGCTGCGCCGTATCAGCCGCGAAGGGTTGGACAAAAAATTGGCTCAAATACCGCAGAAAGAGCACGGGGAATACCGCCGCCGTTTGGAATATGAGCTGGATGTAATTGAAAAAACGGGCTTTCCCGACTATATTTTGATCGTGCGCGATTTTATTGCTCATGCGAAATCCAACGGCATTGCCGTGGGGCCCGGAAGGGGCTCGGGTGCGGGAAGTTTGGTGCTCTACTGCATTGGCATCACGGATATCGACCCCATCCGTTACGGTCTGCTTTTTGAGCGCTTTTTGAATCCTCAACGGGTGACCATGCCCGATATCGACGTAGATTTTTGCGTAGAGCGCAGAGGCGAGGTGCTGGAATATCTGGCCAAGCGCTACGGAGCCTCCCACGTGGTGCAGATCACCACCTTTGGCACCATGAGTGCCCGCCAGGTGGTGCGCGACGTGGCGCGTGCCCTGGATATTCCGTTGTCTGTGGCGGACGCGCTGGCTAAAAAGATCCCCCGTGCCTTGGATATTACGTTGGAAAAGGCCCTGGAGCAGGTGCCCGAATTGGAGGCGCGCTGTCAGGAAGACCCGCAGATCGCCCGCTTGTTCTCCCTGTCTAAAAAACTGGAGGGAATGCCTCGCCACGCATCTACCCATGCGGCGGGAGTGGTGATCACCCGGGAAGAGGCTTGGAAATATTTGCCCTTGGCTGTGAACGGGGGCGTTCCCGTAACGCAGTTTGATATGAATGAGATCTCGGAACTGGGTTTGTTGAAGATCGATCTGCTGGGATTGCGCAACCTTACGGTTATGCAGCACGCCGCCCGTGCCATTGCCCGTACCCATCCCGATTTCTCCCTTTCTCAAATCGATGAGCATGACGAAAAAACCTTTCGCATGATCGCCCAGGGACAGACTGATGGGGTGTTTCAGCTGGAGTCCGGGGGCATGCGGGCCACTTTGATGGCCATGAAGCCCTCCAGGGTGGAGGATATTATTGCCGCGGTGGCTTTGTATCGCCCGGGTCCCATGGATTCGATTCCCCTGTATATTGCCAACAAGCATGACCCCGACCGTGTGACCTACGCTACGGACGAGTTGAGGGAGATCCTGCACATTACTTATGGCTGCATCGTCTATCAGGAGCAGGTCATGCAGATCTTCCGCCGCTTGGCAGGTTATTCTTTGGGTATGGCAGATATTGTACGCCGTGCCATTTCCAAGAAAAAAGACGACGTTATGAAGTCGGAGCGGCATAGCTTCCTCTATGGGAAAACCGATGAAACGGGAAACGTGCTTTGCGAAGGGGCGCTTAAGCACGGCATCGCCTTGCAAACGGCCGAAAAGATCTTTGACAACATGGCCTCCTTTGCCGCTTATGCCTTCAACAAAGCTCATGCGGCCTGCTACGGGATCATTGCTTACCGCACGGCTTGGCTGAAGGCCAATTATCCCGCAGAATATATGACGGCCCTTTTGTCCAGCGTGGTGGGGGACGACGCCAAGACCGCCGCCTATATTGCGGAAGCTAAGCGGCTTGGATTGCAGGTCCTGCCTCCCGACGTGAACGAAAGCGGTGCCTATTTCACCTTCCACAAAAAAACTGTGCGCTTCCCCCTTTCAGGGATCCGCAACGTGGGGATGGCCTTTGCCCAAGAGGTAGAGGCGGAACGGGAGCAGGGCCCCTTTTTAAGCCTGACCGATTTTTGCCAACGGATGGCTGAACGAAAACTGAACAAGCGCCTGCTGGAATGCCTGATCTTTGCAGGGGCGGCCGACAGCCTTGGGGGCAACCGCGCCCAACTTTTGGCGGTATATGAAAATGTGTTTGACAGTGTAGCAGATGCCCAGCGGCGTTCCGTGGAGGGGCAGATGGATCTGTTCAGTGGCTTTATGGGAGAAGCGGAGGAGGTGCGGGCACCTGCGCCCGTGCCCTTGCCTGTTATTGAAGAAATGCCCAAGGCACGCCTGCTGGAGCTGGAAAGAGAGTATACGGGCCTGTACTGGTCCGGCAATCCCTTTGCTCCTTACGAGCAATCGGCCTTAAACCGCCAATGCATGGGGATTGCCACCGCTCTGGAGGCGGAAGACGAAAGCCGTGTGAAAACGGCGGGCCTGCTCAGTTCTGTTCGTGTGCGCAAAAGCAAAAAAGGAAATCGCGTGGGCTCTGCCGTGCTGACGGATGCCAACGGACAGGTAGAACTGTTGGCTTTTGCGGGTGTTCTGGAACAATACGAGGCTTTCTGGCAGGATGGGCTGGCGGTGGCTGTTACGGGCCGCTTGCAAAGCAATGATGAGGGCCCTGCACGCATTTTGGTCAATGCCTTGGAAATGTTGCGGGAAGAAGAAAAAGACAACCGTGCCCCCGCACGGGAAGCGCAAGAAAATTCAACTGCAAGCGCGCGGAAACTGAGCCATCCTCCGGGAATTTACGTGCGTTTGGAATCCGCAGAAGATCCTCGCTTGGCCAAAGTGAAGGCTTTGTGCCGCATTTTTGAAGGAAACGACCCGCTGTACGTGTTCTTTGCCAAAAGTAAGACGACGGTGTTGGTCAACCATGTGCGCACCTCCGTTTGCCCGGAACTGCTGGCCGAATTGCGTGAAGCGGTGGGGGAAGAAAACGTGCGGGTGTTCGGAAAATGATACCTAAGCAGGCGTTGAAAAGATGCAGATGTGGTAGACAGTTGCTTTGGTGTTTCCATATAAACCGGAGGCGTATATCTCGTTTTTCAACATTCCAAGGGGAAGAAAAACGGCGGCGCATCGGGCCGCATCTACAGAGATTGAATGCTCAAAAGTACATACAGGTATAAAAAAGATCCACCCGTCAGTTACGGGCGGATCTTTTTTTATCGGCTGATGCCATGAAGGGCGGCGGCAATAAGCGGGTCGTTTTGGCGGAACAGGTCGGGAAGCTGAGAAACGGGCAGGGGATTGACTCCGCTTCCAACCTCCACGGTGTAGCCCGGACGGCAAAAGCTTTGCACAAACCAATCGCGGTAGCCTGCATTGGCGGAGGCTGCGGGAGTCGGCTCCAACGCATAGCCGGAGGCTTGCGCCAGGGCATTCCCCAAGGCCTCTCCGCTGGGCGGGACACAGCTTTGGGCGGGGGAATCCCAGTAGATGACCTGCCCTTGGCTGTGGTAGGAAAGGCTTGCGGCGAAATTTCGACTTTGGGTAAAGCGCACCAGGGAGGCGGATTCCGGCTCCGTTAAGGGGGCCCTGCCCACAAAATCTCGGGGAGCGGGGGAGGTAAAGCCCTGGGCGAATTTGATGCGCCTGGCCGTTTCCCAGTTGGCGGGATACTGCAGGTTTAGGTCGACACCGTTGATATTGGCCTTCCAGCCTTGAGGATAGGAAATTTGGGGATAGTCGGCTGCATATTGGCGGGCGGCAAGGACTTTGGGGCCATTTGGCAGTACGCCGTTGATAAAATCGATTCCATCCGGGTCGACCATGGGTACCAGCCATAGCGTGGTCAGCTCATAAAGCCGTTGGGCGTTTTGCCCGCCGATCTCGCCTTTGGCCGCCCATGCGCGGCAGTATGATTCCAAAAAGTGGAGCACCACGGGAACGGTGATCCATTCATTGGCGTGATGAGCGGCGTTGACAAACAACTCTGCCGATCCTTTCCCCATGGAGATAGCCTGCAGGGGTACCCCCAATACGCTTTTGCCTATGTTGCGACTTTCCAAAAAGGGATATCTGGCCAAAAGTCCTTCCGTAAATGCGGTACAAAGGGAGGAGGAATAGGTTACGTCGTTCGCCACCACGGGAAAGCCAAGGGGAATGATGAGGCGGCTTCCCACACGTAAATTGTTTGGATTGACAGAGGGATTGGCGGTTTGGATAGCCTCCGCATCGGTGGCGTAGGATTGGGCCAGCTTCCAGAAAGTATCTCCCTTTTTCACCGTGTGTACGGCATAGCCCGTCAGGTACGGGCGAAGCATCTTTTTTGTTAGGGGGCCTACCAAGCCGTCTGATTTCAGCCCTGCTGCCTGCTGAAACTCGCGTACGGCGCGTTGGGTAGCCGGGCCGAAGATTCCGTCCGGAGCAGACGGCAGAAAACCGGCCCTGCGAAGCTCCAACTGCAGTTCTTCCACCTTTGTTCCTTTGTCTCCGTAGCGGAGGATCTCGTCTTTTGCCAATTTAATGCACTCCTTTCTTAGACTCTTTCCCTGTTAGTTTATGCGCAGGGGGTGGGTATGTTTCCGATCCGATCCACATAGAATGTGGAGTAAAATGCAAAAAGAAAGGGGAGCGCCTCATGAAACAGGAATTTCACTGCATGTCGGCCAAGCAGGTCTGCGAGGCTTATCGGATAGATCCCAAGCGGGGAATGGAACGCAAAAAGGCCTTGCGTCAGCTTCAAAAAGACGGCAAAAATTGTTTGATACAGGCTAAACAGCCCGGGATCTGGCATATTTTTTTTGGACAGTTCAAAGATTTTATGATCGCCGTGCTTTTTGCGGCGGCCGCCGTGTCCTTTGCGGCGGGGGCGGCGCAGGGACATGCTGACTGGACGGATCCCATCATTATTTTGACCATCGTCTTGGTCAATGCTTGTATCGGGACGGCGCAAGAGGCCAAAGCAAGCAAGGCTATTGAGGCGCTCAGCCGAATGACGGCCCCTATGGCCTGCGTACGGCGTGATGGGCGCGTACAGCGCATTGCCCGGGAAGAGGTGGTGTGCGGGGATATTCTGATCCTCAAAAGCGGGGATATCGTGCCTGCAGATGCCAGGCTGATCGAGGCGGTGGGTATGAAGGTAGATGAGTCTTCACTGACGGGGGAGTCTATGCCCGTGACCAAACAGACCGAATCCTGCCCGCCTCAGGCTCCTTTAGCGGAACGGCGCTGCATGGTTTGGGCCAACACGGTGGTTTTGGCAGGGCATGGGGAGGCTGTTGCCGTAGCTACGGGGATGCATACGCAAATGGGGGCGATTGCCCAATTGCTCGAACGGGACGACACCCCGCAAACACCCCTGCAACAGCGTTTGTCTGCCACGGGCCGGGTACTGGGGATAGGAGCCTTGGCCATCTGCTTTGTGATTTTTCTTATCGGCTTGTGGCGGGGGATCGCACCTCTTGAAATGTTACTTACGGCCGTTAGCTTGGCTGTGGCGGCCATTCCCGAGGGATTGGTGGCTATCGTCAGCTTGTTGCTGGCCATGGGGGTTCGGACCATGGCTTCCCGCAACGCCATTATCCGCAAGCTTCCCGCCGTGGAGACCCTGGGCAGTACCAATGTGATCTGTTCAGACAAAACGGGTACGCTGACACTGAACCGCATGACCGTGACGGAAATGGCGGGACAGGAAAGGGAAGTGCTTTCATGGGCTTGCCTTTGCAGCAACGGGACGGATCCCACCGAATGCGCTTTGGCCGAAAGGGGAGCACGGTTGGGAATTACCCGGGAAATACTGGAGAAAAGCTATCCCCGCTTGGAGGAGATCCCCTTTGATTCGGTGCGCAAGCGAATGACTACGGTGCACCAAAACGGCGAGGGGCGCATCATGGTGGTCAAGGGCGCGCCCGATAAGCTGTTTGCCATGTGCTTTGCCGATCCTGAAATGGAAAAAGCGGCACGGGAAATGGGACAAAGAGGTCTTCGAGTGCTGGCAGTAGCCGTGAAAAAGCTGGCTTACGGGGAAAAAGCCGAGGAAAAGGACTTGACCTTATGTGGTTTGGCAGGCATCAGCGACCCGCCTCGTCCCGAGGTGCCTGAGGCCATCCGACTCTGTAAAAGGGCGGGTATACGCCCCGTTATGGTTACGGGAGATCGGGCAGATACAGCCTTGGCCATTGCCAGATCCATTGGTTTGGCCTCGCCGACGGATCGGGTCCTGCATGGAGAAAAGTTGGCCTCTATGAGTGACGCTCAGCTAAACGCAGTCATAGGGGAGGTGGCAGTTTTTGCACGGGTCACACCTGCCGATAAAGTTCGCATCGTCAAAGCCTTTCAGGCCGGGGGAGAGGTGGTGGCTATGACGGGCGATGGGGTCAACGATGCTCCGGCTCTACGCATGGCGGATATTGGCTGTGCCATGGGGAAAAACGGAACGGACGTGGCCAAGCAGGCGGCGGATATGGTGCTGGCAGACGATCATTTTGCTACCATCGTGGAGGCTGTGCGATTTGGCAGGGGAGCCTACCGAAGCATTCGCCGTTGCGTTCATTTTTTGCTTTCCAGCAATATCGGGGAGATTCTGACCATTTTTACCGCCATTGCTGCCGGTTGGGAAACACCCTTGCCCGCCGTGCAGCTGCTGTGGGTCAACCTGGTCACCGATTCGTTGCCTGCCTTGGCTTTGGGGACGGATAAGCCGGACGGGGATATTATGGAGGCTCCGCCCGCCAAAAAGGGGGAAAGCTTCTTTTCAAACGGTTTGGGTGCGGAGATTCTGGCGGAAGGGATCATGATCGGCCTGCTTTCCCTGACCGCCTATTATATCGGCGCCTTTCGCATGGGCGATTTGACAGCCGGGCGCACCATGTGCTTTTGTGTGCTGGCTCTGTCTCAGCTGACTCATTCCTTTAACGTGCGCAGTGAAAAAAGTGTGATCCGCGCCCAGCTGCGTAACCCCTATCCCTGGCTGGCCGTGTTGCTTTGTACTGCGCTTCAACTGGCCGTAGTCAGCGTTCCCGCCTTGGCTTCTTTGTTTGAGGCGGGGGTCCCAAACGCTGTGCAATGGCTGTGGATCGCGGGACTTTCTCTGGCCCCGTTGCCTATTTGCGAGGTGGCCAAATGGTTGAGCAGGCCTTTTAAGTCAAAAAAAGCTCCGAAAAGCAAAAAACTTTCTAAAAAAAGAAGAAAAACCCTTGCAAAGGAACAACAACTGTGATACAATATTGCACGAGTAAAGAGTGGGTCGCCCCACTCTTTGTTCGTGAATGCAGAAATTTTGGAGGCCTGTATGAAACTGAACCGTTTAAAAGGGGCTTGCGAAAGGGTGTATGCATTAAGCCTGCCCGTTTGCGAAAAACTGGGGCTTATGCTTTGGGATGTGGAACTGAAAAAGGAAGGCCCATCCCGATTTCTTCGCATTTCGGTAGACAAGCCTGAGGGCGTATCTATTTCCGATTGCGAGGCCTTTCACCGCACCGTCAAGCCTTTGACCGATTCACTGGTCCCCGTTGTGGACTATGATTATTTCGAAGTGACGTCCGTGGGAACGGAGCGGCGCTTCAACCGTTTGGAGCAGCTGCAAGCCTGGGGCGGAAAGGGTTTGGAGGTCAAGCTGTACGAAAAGGTCGAGGGGCGCGCTGTGCTGGTGGGGGCTTTACAGGAGGCCGATGAGGAGGGCCTGGCCCTTCAGCTTCCCGGCGAAGAGCACTGCCGCCTTTCTTACGAGCAGATCGCGGCCATAAAAAGCCAAGAGGAACATGAATAATTCAGACCGTTATGAAACCGAAGAAAAAAGGAGCCGTGACACAAATGGATAATAAAGAGTTTTTTCAGGCGATAGAGGCTTTGGAACGGGAAAAAGGTATCCCCAAAACCTATATGCTTGAACGTGTGGAAACTGCTTTGCTGATGGCTTATAAGCGCAATACTACCGAGGAGGATCGCGCTGTCGTATTGCTGGATGAGGAAAAGCAGACTATCCGCCTGATGCGCCGCCGTACCGTGGTGGAACAGGTGGAAAACGCCAACGAGGAGATCTCGCTGGAGGATGCTCATAAGATCAGCAAAAAATACAGTCTGGGAGACTTTGTGGACACCGAGATCAACACCAAGGATTTTGGTCGTATTGCCACAGGTGCTGCCAAACAGGTGATCATTCAGGGCATCCGCGAGGCTGAACGCGGCATGCTGGTGCGCGAATACGAGACCCGTCAGCGCGAGGTGATGACCGCCACCGTCCTGCGCATCGATCCGCGTAGCGGAAATGCCACGGTGGAGCTGGACCGCACGGAGGCTGTGTTGATCAAAAGCGAGCAGATCCCCGGCGAGGAGCTGGAGGTTGGCCAAAAGCTGAAGGTATACGTTTCCGAGGTCAAGAAGGATTCCAAGGGCGGCCATTTTGTCATGATCAGCCGTACTCATCCCGAAATGGTCAAGCGTTAGCTGGAGCTGGAGGTTCCCGAGATCCGCGACGGAAGCGTATTGATCCAGGGCCTGGTACGCGAGGCCGGCAACCGCTCCAAGGTAGCCGTTTCCACGAACGACGACAGCATCGATCCCGTGGGTACCTGCATCGGTCCCCGCAGTTCCCGTGTGAACGCCATTATTCAGGAACTGGCCGGTGAAAAGATCGACGTGGTGCGCTATAGCGACAATCTTTGCGAATACGTTACTGCTGCCCTGGCACCTGCCACGGTGCTGCAGGTAGAGCAGGTGGACATGCGCTCCTTCTGTGTGACTGTGCCCGAAGACCAG
This sequence comes from Clostridia bacterium, assembly GCA_017507855.1. GTDB lineage: Bacteria > Bacillota > Clostridia > Oscillospirales > RGIG5554 > RGIG5554. The sequence continues at coordinate 1,092 of JAFWAE010000046.1, read as the reverse complement.
CTTTCCCTGGCCATCGGTCGTGAAGGGCAAAACGCCCGTTTGGCTGCACGCTTGATCTCCGGTAAGGTGGATATCAAGGCCGCGGCCCGTGTATGATATAACCGTTTGCAGATAAAAAGGGGGAAGGCGGATTGGCAGGAACGAAAAAGATCCCGATCAGAATGTGTTTGGGATGTGCGCAGGGATTTCCGAAAAAAGAGTTGCTGCGGGTGGTTTGTAGCCCGCAGGGGGAGATCTCTTTGGATACGCAGGGGAAAAAGCCCGGACGAGGAGCCTATATTTGTCCCAATGAAGCGTGTTTAGCCAAAGCCAAAAAACAAAAAAGACTGGAAAAAACTTTTTCGCAAGCCATTCCCGACGAGGTATATACCCGCTTGGAGGAGGAACTGAAAAAGCATGTACAGTGTGAATGATAGTTTCTTCGGCTTATTGGGAATAGCCGTGAAGGCAGGGGCCTGCAAGGCAGGCACCAAAGCGGTGTTGGACTCTGTTCGCCAGGGGAAGGCGTTTGCCGTTTTCTTTGTGCAGGACGTGGGAAGCGACACGGCTAAAAAACTGACCGACAGCGGCGCTTATTACGGCGTTACCCCTTATCAACTGGTGTGCTCCAAGCAAAGGCTGGGAGCCGCGTGCGGAAAAGCGGATACGGCATGCGTATCCATTACACAGCAGGGATTGGCGGAGGCACTGCTCGCCAAACTCCGCCAAACCGAAGGAGGAAACTAAATGGCAACCGAACAGAAATATAGGGTAAACGATTTTGCGAAGGATTTTGGGATCCCCTCCAAGGAGATCATGACCATGCTGGCTGAGCATGAAATGGCTCCCAAAACTCATATGGCCGCATTGGATACCGTTGTTTCCAATTTTATTTTGGAATATTACACCCAAAAGCATATGGCCGATCAGGCAACCTTTGCGGCGTATATGACGGCTACAGCACCTGAAAAGAAGGAAGAGGTGCCTGCGGCGGCTAAACCCGCGCCTGCGGCGGCTAAACCCGCGCCTGCGGCGGCTAAACCCGCGCCTGCGGCGGCTAAACCCGCGCCCGCGGCGGCTAAACCCGCGCCCGCGGCGGCCAAACCCGCGCCC
>JAFWAE010000045.1 GCA_017507855.1 Clostridia bacterium | reverse complement strand
CTGTTGATACAGACCCCAAATTATGTTCAGAGGAAAGAAATGCTATTTTACAACGATTGGGCGTAGGGAAGTGGCAGATTTTCGGAGCGCACGGTTTTAAAAAGGATTATTCAGTAAATTTATAGTTTTATCTTTAATATGCATATATTTCCTTCTTTTGCTGATAGCCGCACAGGCTGCGATCAACAACAAGAAATAATTGCTGACTTTATAAAGCAAAACTATCCGCCCGAAGAAATTCGGGCGGATTTTGCTTTCATATGTTGCAAAACAAGTATTTTTGCGTTATAATTATGAAAAGTATCTTATGAGGAGTTGAATATTATGGAAATTAATGAAACTATGATAAAGGGACTTGAAGCAACATGGTCAAATCTTTGCGATGAGATAAAAAGAAAACAAAAATTCAAGTTTGATATTTTTGAAGCCGCGTTTTCACAAACATTTTCGTTGTTAAAATCATCTTTAGCGGAGCAGGTGCTGGATAAGCGGTATGTTCGCTTAATCGCTACAGCGTATCTGTTTGCAAATATTAATGACGAATCGTTTGAAAATACTTGTCTTGCCGCAGCTGTTTTAACAGAAAGAATGCTCGATAATTTCGCTTTCCACACATCAAATGTTGAAGACACGACAGCGGTATATATTATTGAATCACGAAAAGAAGTTCTTCTTGATTTTAACGATGTTAATGAATCTATATCAAAACTTGTAAAAATATACGAAGATGCATTTTGGAGAAAACATACTAATTAAATTTCCCCCTTTTGTGTATAGCACCACAGGCTGCGATCAACAACAAGAAATAAGCCGCAGATTTATGCAAACAAAAAATCCCCGCCGAGCAATCGGTGGGGATTTTCTGTTGCAAACCGGATTTTTATGTGATATGATATGAGAAAGCGTCCGCGGTTCGGCAATTAGAGATATTCTCATAAGGCGCTCTATGATTGTTGCAATGGTACGACACAAAAATTCGGACAATGAAGAAAGCTCAAGGACAGAAAAGGAGAAGGAATATGTTTGATTACCATTTACACAGCAGAGTTTCGTTTGATTCTGTCTGTGCTCCTGCGGATATTGTAGCTGCTGCCGAAAAAACAGGGCTAAAAGAAATCTGCTTTACCGATCACTATGATTTTAACGATGTTTATAGAGATAAACACGACTTATTTACAGTTGAGCAATACCGTGCCGCCTATGATTCGGTTTTGTCCCCAAAGGTGAAAATTCGTCGCGGGGTTGAATTTGGTCTTACCACTTGGAACCAAAAAGAACTTCATGACTTACTTGATTTATATGATTTTGATTTTGTTATAGGTTCGGTACATTTTGCGGGCGGATATGACCCCTATTACGAAGAATTTTGGAAGCATAACGGGATTGATACCGCATTTGAAAAATATCTTTTGCAGTCACTTGAGTGTGTAAAAAGTCAAAACAATTTTGATGTGCTCGGACACCTGAATTATGTTTGCAAATCGGAGCATAACCCTACACACAAGCCGCTTTGCTATAATGATTATGCGGATATTTGCGATGAGATTATGAAAACACTCGCTCAAAACGGCAAGGGTATGGAGATAAACACAAGCGGTGTTGACAGAGTAGGCGATTTTCTACCGTCACTTGATTTCATAAAAAGATTTCGTGAACTCGGCGGCGAGGTTATTACAGTCGGTTCGGATGCTCACGATGCTTCCCGCGTGGGGCAGCATATATCGGGGGCGCTGGAAATTGCCAAAGATATTTTTGGATATGTTTGTACTTTTGAAAAAAGAAAACCGGTGTTTCACAAATTGTAATTTTTTAATTGGAATAAAGATAAATACAGTTCATTCTTCCTCTTTTGTGGATAGCACCACAGGCTGCGATCAACAACAAGAAATAAGCCGCAGGTTTATGCAAACAAAAATCCCCGCCGAGCAATCGGTGGGGATTTTCTATTCGTGCGCATTTTTTTGTTTGGCCGAAGTGGCGCTGCAACATTTGGAAAACGGCGGTTCCCAATTGGCCGATATGTGCGAAAAAACCGTAAAATTTTCCTTTATTTTCCGATGTAAATATGGTATATTAAAATCAAGGAACAAGAAAGGGATGGGATATATGTACACCATTGATTTGGGCAAAAGCGGCTTGCAGGTACCCACCGTTGCGGTTGGGTGTATGCGCATCAGCGGCATGAGTGAAAAAGAGGCTTCGGCATTTGTTGACACAGCGTTGAGCCTGGGAGCCAATTTTTTTGACCACGCCGATATTTACGGCGGCGGGAAAAGCGAGGAGGTTTTTGGCAGGGCTGTTTTGCCCTCCATGCGCGAAAAAATCCTGATCCAGACCAAGTGTGGGATCCGCCCGGGACGCTACGATTTTTCCTACGATCATATCATTTCCTCGGTAGAGGGCAGTTTGAAACGGCTGGGCACGGAATATATTGACGTGCTGCTGCTTCATCGTCCCGATGCGCTTATGGAGCCCCAGGAGGTTGCCCGTGCCTTTTCCTGCCTAAAGGAGAGCGGAAAGGTCCGCCATTTCGGTGTTTCCAACCACAATCCCTTCCAAATGCAATTGCTGCAAAATGCGCTGGACATGCCTCTTTGTGTCAACCAGCTACAGTTTGGTGTGATGCACACCCCCATGATCCAGGCAGGGGTCAACGTGAATATGTACAACGAGTTTGGCGTGGTACGTGACGGCGGCGTGCTTGATTTTTGCCGTTTGAACGGCGTGACGGTCCAACCTTGGTCCCCCATGCAATACGGCTTTTTCGAAGGGTGCTTCATCGACAACGAAAAGTTCCCCGAGCTGAATGAGGTTTTGGAAAAAATCGGCGGCAAATACGGCGTTTCCAAAACGACCATGGCCATTGCCTGGATCCTTCGCCATCCTGCCAAAATGCAGCCGGTCACAGGCACCACCAACCTTGTCCGCTTGACCCAATGTTTGCAGGCAAGCGAGATACGCATTACCCACGAGGAATGGTACGAAATTTACCGTGCGGCCGGAAACCGCCTGCCCTAAGGGCAAAAACATGGCCGATCCAAGCTCCCCGTTTAAGCAGCGGGGAGCTTTTTTGCAAAATTTTCTTTTCTTTTGAGACAGGCTGTGGTATAATGAGGCCAAGTAAGAAACGTTGTTTGAACGGAGAAATGCTATGAACCGAACGCTATTCGTGCAAGCCATTGCAAAATTTGCCTTGGGTGTCGTTTTGGTGGGGATTCTGATCTTTTTGCCTGCGGGCACCCTAGCTTTTTTCAACGGATGGCTGCTGATGGTAATCTTGTTTGTGCCCATGTTTTTGGCGGGCTTGGTCATGATGGCCAAAAATCCGAACCTGCTTCGAAGCCGCTTGGATGCCAAGGAAAAGCAGCGCGAGCAGGATCTGGTTGTGAAGCTGAGCGGGCTGATGTTCCTGGCAGGCTTTACCGTGGCCGGATTGGGTGTACGCTTGGAGTGGTATATCCTGCCTACGTGGGTGACGTTAGTCGGAGCAGGACTGTTTTTGACGGCTTATGGGCTGTATGCCGAAGTGCTGCGGGAAAACACCTATTTGAGTCGTACCGTGCAGGTGCAGGAGGGGCAAAAGGTGGTGAACACGGGGCTGTACGGCCTGGTCAGGCACCCTATGTACAGCGCCACTCTGCTTCTGTTTTTATCCATGCCCCTGGTGCTGGGCTCTGTTTATGCATTTTTGATCTTCCTTGCCTATCCCTTTATTATTGCCAAGCGGATCAGGCACGAGGAAGCCCTTTTGGAAAAGGAGCTTGACGGCTACCGCGAATACAGGCAAAAGGTCAAATACCGCCTTATCCCGTTTGTTTGGTGAAGATTTTAGAACTTGACGGAGAAATTATGGCAGGCAGTAAAGAATATATAGAGTTTGTTTTGGAACAATGCAGTGCCTTTCAAGGGCAGGGACCTATCAAAAAAACGGGTACGTGCACATCAATTGATCGATGAGGTTACTATGATTGTTGAACAAAGAATTAAGGAATTTGAAAAACTGGGCTTTGGGATGTTTGTTCATTTCGGGCTGTACAGCGTGCTGGGAAAAGGAGAATGGGCCAAGCATCTTTTGGGCATGCCTTGGGATGAATATCTGCGGCAAACGGCCTGCTTTTCCCCAAAGGAAGACTGGGCGGAGGAACTGGTGTTGGCTGCCAAGGATGCGGGCTGCCGCTACGTCACCCTGACGGCACGGCATCACGATGGGTTTTCCCTTTACGATACTTGCGGTCTGAACGCCTACGATGCTCCCCATTTGTGTGGAAGGGATCTTGTACGGGAAATGACGGAGGCTTGCCGCAAGCACAGTCTCGTCCCCTTTTTCTACCACACGCTGTTGGATTGGCACGAGGAAAGTTACCAAACAGATTTTAAGGCCTATTTGGACTACCTGCGCCACAGCGTGGAATTGCTTTGCAAAAATTACGGGGAAATAGGCGGTTTTTGGTTCGACGGCATGTGGGATAAGCCTCGGGAGGATTGGGAGGAGGATCTGCTTTATTCCCTCATCCGAAGCTATCAGCCCGAAGCGATGATCATTAATAATACAGGGTTATCTCACCGCGGCGAGCTGGGACACCCCCAGCTTGACAGCGTCACCTTTGAGCGTGGGCGTCCCCAACCCATTAACCTGGAAAACTCTCCCAAATACATTGCCAGCGAGATGTGCGAGACCTTGGGTGGCCATTGGGGATATGCGGAAAACGATCTGCGCTTTAAGTCCGCAGAGCATTTGATCCAAAGCTTGGCCCTCTGCCGCAGATATAGGTCTAATTTTCTTTTTAACGTGGGGCCCAAGAGAGACGGAAGCTTGCGCACCGTAGACCGAGGCGTTTTGGAAATTTTGGGGCAGTGGACCCGCCTTAACGGCGAGGCACTGTACCTGCCTGAGCCCACCTCCATCGAGGTCAAGGGGAAACCCGGCAATTTTATCCTTCGTCACGGCAACGCATACTATCTTTTTGTCGGCGATCTGAATATGGACGGGGATGAAAACGTGGCCCTTAGTCGAAAAACAGATCGAAACAACGTGTTTCCTTTGGAGGAAAAGGTTCGCTGTGTGCGTTGGCTTGACAACGGAGAAGAGTTGCCTTTTACACAGCACGCGGGGGAGGTTACCGTACAGGCCGAGCCCTTTGCCTACGGGCAAGATCTGGTGGTCAGAATTGCCAAAATAGAAATATAAGCCAAAAGCCCCCTGCCCGATTTTGGGCAGGGGGCTTTTGTCAGGTGACACGTTTATTCGATCTCACGCAGATATCGCGCGCTTTTTGCCACTTGTTCCATCGAATCGGGCAGAAGGGAGGCATTGTCCTGTTCTACGAAAAAATACTCCGTTCCCGCAGCGCGGGCATGCTTGATGAGCTTGGGAAAATCCATGTTTCCGTCGCCAACGGGGGCAAACACGGGCTCGTAGCGGATGTTTTCGGGGTCGGGAACGGTGATCTGATAATCCTTTAGATGAATGCATTCCACACGGCCCGCTAAACGGTCAATGAGACTGCAAACGTCGGCGCCACCCACCTGGGCCCAATATACGTCCAGGGTAAAATGAACGTGGGGGGCTTTTTCAATCAGGTAATCCAATACGGTGGTGTTGCCGTGCTTGATAAATTCCAGGGCATGGTTGTGGTAAAAAAGCTTGCCTCCTTTTTGTGCAAGACGGGCTGCTGCGGTTTCCAGGGCATCAATGGCCTCGTGACATTTGGGCAGGTCAAAAAAAAGGGACAGGGGTGTCATGGCACCCAGGCCGATATATTTGCAACCAAACATTAAATGCTCCTCAAAAAGGCGGTCGGTATCTTGCAAAATTCGTGTCAGCGGAACGTGGGTCAAGGGTACGGGGAGGCGGGAGGCTTCGGATACCCGTTGGATCATAGGGGCGTCGAAGGGCGCTCCGGAAAATTGAATATAGGAATATCCCATTTCCCGCAACTCGTGGCAGGCGGCCAAAAAATCCCCTTCCGTTTTCATGCGATGGCGGATCGAGTACATGTTAAGTCCAAATTCCATATTGATCTTCCTTTTTGATTTTTATTTTGCCGGGCTGTCTTTTTTGTGTCCTTTTGGGGAACCGCCGAAATATTTGGTGTGCGCTCTGTAAAAGGAGGCGTAGTCATTGAAACCGCACGTTTCGCAGGCTTCTCGCGCGGTGTGGCCGCTTCGGATCAGCTCCCGTGCGGCGGTCAGGCGTTTTCTGGTAATGTATTCCCACGGCGTACAGCCGGTAGCCCGCTTAAAGGTACGGGCGAACTGGGAGGTGCTTAGATGAAAACGGCTTGCTAAGGTACCTACGCTGATCTCGTCAAAAAGATGCTTTTCAATGTAAGCGACCATTCTTTCGGGTAGACTTTTCAAGAAAGGATCATCGTTTTTTTTGTTGGCAAAGGCTTGCTTGATAAGGGTAAGGATCATATATAGATGGACCGTGGCCATGACCCTTTTTTCTGCTTCGCTCAGTGTGGGGGAAAACAGGTCTGAAAGCAGCTTGAAAATAAGTCGGCTGTCGATTTCTTCGGCAGAGTAGCAATTGTTTTTGCCCAAGGGGCGGTCTGTAAGGGCTGCTAAAAGGACCCCTTCAGGATCAATCTGATGCACGAAGGAAAGGGGAAAATTGACCACAAAGCGCTCGCTCGGCTTGTTGCTGTGTACTTTGGCCATGTGAGCCTCGGCCGGACGCATGGCCACTAAGCAACCCGGAGAAAGGGGGTAGGAGGAGCCCTCCACCAAAAAATCCACATCACCCGAAATGAAAAAAAACAGTTCGCAACGGTCGTGAATGTGCATGTAGAAGGCTTTGGGATCGGGGATATCGTCGACCGCATGATGAAAATGCAATTTGTTAAAATCGTAATTGAAGATCATGATAAGCCTCCCCTCCTATTTTTTTCATCATAACAGAATTTGCGCGAAAACGCAATAGTTTTTGCATATTTTAACAATTGAAATGTGTTTTTTGCAGATGTATAATGAAAAAAATGAAAGGGAGCGAAAAAAGTGAGGTTTCAATTATCAGCCTTTGCAGATGAGGCAGACGGCAGACTTGCTCAACAGATCGTCATTCTGAAGGAAAACGGGATCGGATATTTAGAGATTCGATTTGTGGACGGGCAGAACATTGCGGATATTTCCTGCGAGAAAGCCAAAGAGATCCGCAGTCAGCTTGATGATAACGGCATCTCCGTGTGGGCCTTGGGCTCGCCTTACGGAAAGATTCGCTTGGAAGACGAGTTTGCTCCTCATTTAGATAAATTCAAACGCAGTTTGGACGTTGCGGAGATCCTCGGCACCACTCGCATTCGCATGTTCAGCTTCATTCCTCCTGTGGGAGAGGCTGACGCGCACGAAGATGAGGTAATGAAGCGGCTGGAAGGATTCTGTGATGCTGTAAAGGGCAGCCAATTTATGCTGTGCCACGAGAATGAAAAAGGGATCTACGGAGATACGGCGGATCGCTGCTTGAAGATCCATCAGACCTTTCCGCAGATCAGAGCCGTTTTTGATCCTGCAAACTTCCTCCACAGCAATCAGGATATTGTAGAGGCCTGGAAGATTCTTTCCCCTTACGTGGAATATTTGCACATTAAGGATGCTGTGGAAGACGGAACGGTGGTTCCTGCCGGACAAGGAATCGGCCAAATCCCTTACATTTTGGAAAAATTTCAGGGACAGGTTTTGACAGTGGAGCCTCATTTGGGGCATTTTATCGGGCTGGACAAGTTAGAGGCAGGGCAAAAGACCAAGCTTGGTTACGCTTATCCCTCTGCAAGAGCCGCTTTTGATGCGGCGGTAAACGCACTAAAGGAAATTATATAAGGAGAAAGTAAACATGGATAAGATCAGATTGGGTATCATCGGCATGGGAAATATGGGGGGCGGACATTTTATGAATGTTTTGCAGGGAAAATGCCCCTCTGTGGAGCTGACCGCTATTTGTGATTTGAATACAGCCAGATTGGATTATTTTGGAAACAAACTCCCCACGGTAAGGACCTTTACGGATGCAACCGAAATGCTTGACAGCGGTTTAGTGGACGCGGTGATCGTGGCTGTGCCTCATTACGATCACCCCACCTTTGCCAAGGAATGCTTCAAGAGAAATATTCATATTCTCACCGAAAAGCCCGCGGGCGTCTACACCAGGCAGGTGCGAGAGATGAATGAGGCGGCAGATCAGGCCAACGTGAAATTCGGCATCATGTTTAACCAGCGCACTAATCCTCTCTATGCCAAGGCCAGAGAAATTGTACAAAGCGGCCAGCTGGGCGAGTTGAAGCGCATGGTGTGGATCATTACCAATTGGTACCGCACACAGGCCTATTATGATTCCGGAAGTTGGAGAGCTACGTGGAGCGGAGAAGGCGGCGGCGTGTTGCTCAATCAGGCTCCCCATAATTTGGATCTTTGGCAGTGGATTTTCGGTGTACCCAAGCGGGTACGCGCTTTCTGCGCTTTTGGAAAATATCATAACATTGCCGTGGAGGATGACGTTACCATTTACGGTGAGTATGAAAACGGCGCGACGGCTACCTTTATTTCCACTACGGGTGACGCTTGCGGCACGAACCGTTTGGAGATCACGGGAGACATGGGAAAGATCATCATTGAGGACGGTAAAATGAAATGGTGGAAGTTGGCTACTCCCGAAAGAGAGTTTTGCTTTACAGTCAAGCAAGGCTTTGTAGCTCCCGAAACGGAGTATGAGGAATACACCGATGAGATTCCTGAAGGACATCCTCAGGTGCTGGAAGCCTTTGCACAAGCTATCCTTAACGGCACAGCCATGATTGCGGACGGCAGAGAGGGGATCAACTCCCTTTCCATTTCCAATGCCGCCTATCTTTCTACCTGGACGAACGATTGGGTAGAGCTTCCTTCCGACGAGGCTCTTTTTGAGAAATATTTGAAGGAGTGCTGCGAAAGAGAGGCAAGTAACCCAAAAAAATAAAGACCGTTCACGAAGAAGATCTTGAGATTCTGCGTGAACGGTGGAAAGTAAAATGGTAGCTTGTTTTCTTGGCAGAAAGAACATGCTTAGGAAAAGACGATATGAAACTTGATTTGGATATTGAGCAGTTTTGGAAGGATGAGGACAATTCTCATAAAGACAACTGCTTTGCCAAAAGCAATCCTCAGGTAGCTATGGGGCTTCGTATGAGCGGAGAGTGTGTTTTTGCTGAGCTGGGGGT
>JAFWAE010000044.1 GCA_017507855.1 Clostridia bacterium | reverse complement strand
ATACCACGGCTTTTTCCGTTTGTCAACACTTTTTACAAAGTTTTTTCAAACTTTTTTTGCCGTGTGCTTTCCCGAACCGGCTGCTTAGCCCTTGTGGACTGCGCCTCTGTCCGGACAGCTCGCCTATTCTACCACATCGTTCCCCCCTTGTCAAGGGGTTTTTCAAAAAAAATCAAAAAAATTTTTATGTTTTTTCCCTTGCCAAATCACCTTCGCTTATGCTATAATAGAAGACGCTATCAGTTCCCTATCATGCGGGTGTAGTTCAATGGTAGAACATCAGCTTCCCAAGCTGAATACGGGGGTTCGATTCCCCTCACCCGCTCCAAGCGAGGACAGAGAATGTTTCCAATTCTCCGTCCTCTTTTTTTGCATCAAACAGGTAAAAAAACTTTCCCGTTTTCTTCCTATTAATATATAAGAGATCCATCTGAGCAAAAGTGGTGCGTTCCGCAAAACGGAATGCACCACTTTTTGTCCCTGATTTATAGGCAACAGGCGTTAGAGGCGCAGGGAATGCGTCCTACTTCTGTGTTGTCACGAGTGCGGTCGATCAGCTGAGGAATAGGGTTGGGAGCCACCTCAAAACGGTAATCCGTTCCAAAGCGACGGATGTGGTCCTCAATGACCGTATGGCTTTGAACAGAGCTCAAATCCCGATTGACCAGGCCTTGATAACGGAAAAAGTCCGCATTGGGCGGCAAGTCGTTGACACATTGGTAGTTTTCCCTCAAACCGGTCATCTGGACCGATCTGCCCTGCACGTGGCGGACGTAATCAATATTGGAGCGAAGGACCAAGGGGGCCGGGAAGCTTCCGTCCCCACCAATGACCCGGCGCCAATCTTTACATTCCTGCTCCTGCAGCAAATTTGCCGCAGCGTGAAGATGGGAGATCTCCTGCTCCAGCAGTTTTTCCCAGATTCTGCGAATGCGGGGGTCGGTCTCCGTTTCCATACAGGAGTAGTACAGATAGGCCTCCGTGTACTGATGCATCAACAGGTTTTCAAACCACGTGGCATTCGGATCCATCAGACTCCCGTAATGGGTCACGTGGTCTTCTTCCACCATGCCGATCTCCTGATACAGCCAACGGCCCCGCTCGCAAGGATACGCGCCGCACACGTTCATATAATAGTTCATGGTCTGCTGTTCGGCGGCGGTGATGATCCCCACGCACAGGCGCGTCTGCAAATCTGCCCGCTTATTATTGATGTGGTAACGCACAGTGTCGTAAGGGTGCCGATAATGAGCCACCGTGGGACGGCCGGGCATGATCTCCGTATAGCGGCCTACCAAATTTTCCGCCTTTTCTCCGGTCTCTAAATTCATATAATCGGCGTAGCGATACAGGTGGTCAAAGTCCTCCAGCAGAGCAAAGTCCAACGCTTTTTTGACATAGGGATCCCGCTCGCGTTGGGCCAAATGGGCCGTCAGATCCACGGCCAACTGCTCGTAGCCGATCGTATGCTCCAGCAGAGTCTCGTCTGCGGGCTTGATGAGACTGATCAATTTTTGCTGTTGCTGTTCAGAACGCCGGAGCAAAGCCAGCACGCGGCGCACATGATTGTCGGAGCAATTGCGGGAAAACTGGTGGCTAAACCAGGTAGCCTCAAATTCCGTGCCGTTCATCAAGATCACCCGCGTGCGCGTATACGGATCTGCCGCACGCTTATCGTATGAAACGGGACGGATCTCTTTCCAATCCATTAAGGTGCTTTCCAAAGGTCTGGGCCTTATTTCAAAGGGATTCATAAAAAATCTTTCCTTTCATAATATGGTTTTTAGTCTTCCTCCCGCTTTCAGTATATGCAATCGGTCCTTCGTCATACACAGGAGCAAAAAACGCCTTTGAAAGCGCAAAACCGATCTTCCCCTTCCGCCCGTTTCCCCGGAAGCTTTTTTGCACGTTTGCTTCAAAAAAAATAAAAAGCACCCGCCGTTGGCGTGATGTCCTTAACGGACAATCACGCAGTCAAATCCGTCTTCGACGGATGAAATCCACCTGCGGTGGGGGAAATCGCTTACGCGATGAAATCCTGCTTCGCAGGGAGAAGGAAGACGGATTTGATTTCATCCAAGGCGGCAGCCTTGGATTTCATCTGAACGAAGTGAAGATTTCATCGT
>JAFWAE010000043.1 GCA_017507855.1 Clostridia bacterium | reverse complement strand
GCCATATTTCGAAAACCAATAAAGTTCACCGCCGAGAGTGACCGTTTAGGCACTCTCGGCGGTGTTCTATTAGCATTAATTCGAATAATTATAGTAAAAAACAAATCCGAACCAATTTCGATTGACGAAATAGTTCGGATTTGTTACGTTTGGTGACCCGTAGGAGAATCTGAACTTCGGCATTCGCGGAAAGCGGGGAAAAAGGGGAAGGCTGGCGATGCGAATGCTTGTGCAAATTCCGTTGGAATTTGCGGAGTTTGATTTGGGCTTCTTCATAGAAAGCTTGGCTGGCTTGGGTTGAAGAAAACAAAGAAAAGCCCCGCGCAAGGCGGGGCGAGGATCAAAGGGCGTATTCGCTGATACGGTCTTCAACCAAACGGTATTCAATATCATTGACGATCAATTTAGGATTGTTGGCAATGTGTTGTTTGAAGTCATCGGTGTACCATCCGATTTGTCGAATGCAATCAACCGATTCATACCAGCGCATAAAAACAAGCCTTCCGTTTGTATCGACGTAGTTTTCGGTAATACTGTTGTTGTTTTGAACGCGTATAAATTTGATCGTTTCAAAAGTTCTTTGCCCGATCGTTACCTCGAAAGTTCCCATTGTGTATCGGATATTATACTCGTCAACATAGATCTTATCATCAACGATTTTGGGCGGATTCTCTTTGATAAGCAACGGTCTGCCATGAACGCGGTCATTTCCATTGACGCTTACGTCATAATCTTCTTCCAAAAAAGTATAGATCGAGGTGGGCAAGTCATCGTCTTCGTCGCAATCACAGTTAATCGTTGCAAGATCTCGAACGTATTCATCGGTAAGCTGCGAGAACCAGATCTTTTCATTTTTATAAAGCTTTTCTGCTTTGATATTATAGGTGTCTCTGCAAATTTTAACACCGGGAACTCCGTGTATCATAGCGGCCTTGGGAACGTAGCAGGTTGACACTAATGCAAGCTTATTACGGCGGTATGTCCCCTCCGAATTTTTATTGCCAACGATCGGAATAATAAAGCCTTCATCGGCGCATTGGATCTCAAAAAACGGACGGGAGCTTTCCTTGAGAATGAGATCTGGCATAACCTCGGGGAAGCCGCAAGTATAATCTTTCTTTGGCATAATCTTTCTTCCTTTCTCAAACATCGAAATCTGTTCAGGAGTACACATGAAACGGAATTGATTTCGCGCATGATGCAAGCGGCTTTTGACTGTACCGACGGGAATGCTCAATTGTTCTGCAGCTTCCTTATGCTTATAGCCTTGCATCGTTAGCAGTAATAAATTTGCAGATTCCTTTGGCAATAAGCTCAAAATGCTGTGAACGGTATCATCTGATCCATCGTTGGTTTCGGCTATATCCGAAACAGCCTCTAAAGACATCAATTCATTGCCATATTTTTTTCGAAACCACAGATTGCATTGGTTTCTCGCAATAGACAATATCCATGATTTGAACAATTCTTTATTGCGGAGTTTTTCATATCCAACATAAGCCGCATAGTATGTTTCTTGAATAACATCATCCGCGTCGAAGCTGCTGGGCAATCTGAAATTGATATATCTTTCAACCGCAATACGATGCTTTTGCAATAGCATTTCAAAAGATGCTTCTTGGTTCATGCGTTCCTCCTTTCGTGTTGTTAAAACCGGTTTCATATATTTAGTTGCTTTTAAAGGGGAAAAGGTTCAAGGTGAAACAAATATTTTTCAGTATTATTATACTATGGATAAGATAGGCAACACGAAAAAAACATCGTTTCGGAATGAAGCAATGGCGTTTCAATGTCAATATGAATAATTATAGTAAAAAACAAATCCGAACCAATTTCGATTGACGAAATAGTTCGAAATTGTTACGTTTGGTGACCCGTAGGAGAATCTGAACTTCGGCATTCGCGGAAAGCGGGGAAAAAGGGGAAGGCTGGCGATGCGAATGCTTGTGCAAATTCCGTTGGAATTTGCGGAGTTTGATTCATGAGAGCATAAGAAAAGAACAGACACCGCTAAAGCGATATCTGTTCTTTTTGGTGACCCGTAGGAGAATCGAACTCCTGTCTCAGCCGTGAAAGGGCCGTGTCTTAGCCGCTTGACCAACGGGCCGTATATGGTAGCGGCAGTTGGATTTGAACCAACGACCTGCCGGGTATGAACCGGATGCTCTGGCCAACTGAGCTATGCCGCCACACAGACAAGTGATATTATATACGCTTGGCGGTGATTTGTCAAGAGATTTTTTCGAAAAAAACAAATTTTTTTGAAGGAAAATCGGAGGAAAACAGATCGCCAAAAAAGAGGAAGGCAGTGGGGAAAAGGGGTAGCCGAGGGAAGGAAAACGGGGCATGCATGGAGATCCGTGACGGCGGTGTGGAGGGCAAGAGAGGGCGGGTGGTGATGTGGGCGAAAGGCGAAAACGGCGGGCTCTTTCTTAAAAAAGGACGGGAACAATCCCGTCCTTTTGAGAATGGTTGAAGTTGTTTTGCAACAGATACCGCCCTTGGGAAGGTGAAAGACTTATTTGTCCTGCTCGCGGATCTTTTTGCGCATGATCTTGCCGCTGATGGTTTTGGGCAGCTCGTCCACAAATTCCACGATGCGGGGATATTTGTAGGGAGCGGTCACCCGTTTGACGTGGTTTTGAATGTCCTTTTTCAGCTCTTCGCTTGCCGTATAACCCTTGGCAAGCACGACCGTGGCTTTGACCACCTGGCCGCGTACGGGATCGGGCACGGCGGTGATGGCGGTTTCCAGCACGGCGGGGTGGGTGAGCATGGCGCTTTCCACCTCAAAGGGGCCGATGCGGTAGCCGCTGGACTTGATCACGTCGTCGTCGCGGCCCACGAACCAGAAATACCCGTCCTCGTCCTGCCAGGCGATATCACCGGTGTGATACCAGCCGTCGTGCATGGCGGCAGAGGTCTTTTCCTCGTCGTGGTAATAGCCGTGGAACACGCCTGCGGGAATGCCGTTGGCAATATTGATGCAGATCTCGCCTTCGTCACCGGGGTCGCAGGGCTCTCCGTTGGTGTCCAGCAGGCAGATACCCAGGGAGGGCATGGGCTTACCCATAGAACCGGGCTTGGGGGTCAGCCAGGGGGTGTTGGCGATCAGCACGGGGGTCTCGGTCTGACCGAAGCCCTCGCGAAGCTCCAGCCCCGTCAGATCCTTCCAGCGGTTGAAGACCTCTGCATTCAGCGGCTCGCCGGCAATGTAGCAGGCCCGCAGGGAGGAAAGGTCGATTCCCGTGAGATCCTCCTTGATCAGGAAGCGGTACACCGTGGGCGGCGCGCAGAAGGTGGTGATGCGGTGCTTGTGGATCATTTTGGCCATATCCAGGGGGGCAAAGCGGGTGTCGTAATCATACACGAACACGGCGGCCTGGCAGATCCACTGCCCGTAGAATTTGCCCCAGGCGCATTTGGCCCAGCCGGTGTCGGCCAAGGTGAAATGCAGGTCGTCGGGGCGCAGGTTTTGCCAGAAGCGGGCGGTCAGAATGTGGCCCAGGGGGTAAGAGAAGGGATGAGCCACCATTTTGGGCATACCCGTGGTGCCGGAGGTGAAATACATGAGCATGCGGTCCTCGCCGTCCAGGGCAGGGCGTGCGGGGGCCTGCTCGCTGCAGGTTTGGCAGAGGGCGTCAAAATCCGTAAAATCGGCCTGAGCCCCGCCTACGGAGGCCTTCATAAAGGGAATGCCGCAAAGCTTTTCCCCTTCCAAAATGGAGGTGCGGATATAGTCGTCCGCCGCGGCGACGATCAACTTGATATCGGCCGCTTCTACGCGGTAGGCCACGTCCTTGGGGGTGAGCAGATGGGTGGCGGGAATGGCTACGGCGCCCAGCTTATGCAGGGCGGTCATGCACACCCAAAACTGCCAATGGCGCTTGACGATCAACATGACGGCGCTGCCCTTGCCGATACCCATGGAGGCGAAGGCGTGAGCGGCGCGGTTGGAAAGGCGGCTGATATCACCGAAGGTGAAGATGCGCTCCTCCCCTTTGTCGTTACACCAAACGAGGGCCTTTTTATGGGGATCCTCTGCCGCCGCGGCATCCACCACGTCGAAGCCGAAATTGAATTGTTCGGGAATGCGGACCCGATAACGGGCCTTAAAATCCTCGTAATCGGTGTAGTTGGTTTCGCAAAAGCGCTCGATAATACTCATAAGGGAGCAAATTCCTTTCCGTGGTTCAGATCACGATGACCAAGATCTTGGCGGGCTTACCATCCAATGCCATCATGCCGTGGGGATAGTGGGAATCGAAATAAACGGAGTCGCCCGGCTCCACCACCATTTGATGGTCCTGCAGTTGGAACAGAAAGCGGCCTTCCAGGCAGTAGTGGTATTCCTGCCCCTGGTGGGAGTTGAGGTGCATTTCCTCCCCCTCCTCGGGGTCTACGATGACCAGCAGGGGCTCGATCTTGCGGTTGGCAAATTTGAAGGCCAGATTGTAATGCTTGTAGCCGATGTTGCGGTCCACTTCCAGCCCCTTTCCTTTTTTGACAAAGCTGTAATTGTGGAGCTTGGGGGCATCTCCTGTCAAAAGCTCGGTCATGCCCACCTCAAGGGCGTTGCAGACCTTGCTTAGGACGCTGACGGGGATATCCTTGGTGCCGCTTTCGTAGGCCAGGTATTCCTTTTCGTCCATGGAGATGCGTTCTGCCAGCTGGGCAGGGGTCAGGTCGGACAGCTCGCGAATGGCTTGCAAGCGTTCGGCGATTTCGGCATGTTTAACAGCCATGGGTGGTCAGCTCCTTTCCGAAACGAGGGCTTACGCGTTGTAGCCCAAAGAGATGGCTTGCTTGTTCTTTTCCAACAGGGCGGCTTTGGAGGGGGGCACGCATTTTTCCAGGGCGCGGAACACGGTGTCCAGGTCGAACAGGCCGCTTGCACGCAGGAATTTGCCGATCATGATCATGTTGGCCAGGCCGTTGAGCCCTTCGTCGGAGGCCATGGAGGTGGCGTTGACGGCGCAAACGGTCACGTCGGTGCGTTGGCTGGTTTGAGGAATGAGGGAGCTGTCAAACACGATCAGCCCGCCCGCTTCCACCGCGGGCTCGAATTTTTCAAAGGAGGGAAGGTTCAAGGCCAGCAGCACGTCGGGAGCGGGCACCAGGGGGCTTCCGATCTCCTCGTCGCTGACGATGACGGCGCAGTTCGCCGTGCCGCCGCGCATTTCGGGGCCGTAGGAGGGCAACCAGCTGACGTTTTTATTGGCCAGCATACCGGCATAGGCCAGCAATTTGCCGGCAAAAAGGATTCCCTGACCGCCGAAGCCGGCCAGCATCATTCTCGTGGCACTCATTTGCTTTCCTCCTTGCTAACGTCCTTATACACGCCCAACGGGAAGACGGGCATCAGATTGTCGCGCAGCCACTGCATGGCGGCGTTGGGAGCCAGACCCCAGTTGGTCGGGCAGGTGGAAAGCACTTCCACGATGGAAAGGCCCTTGCCCTCCAACTGCATGGTAAAGGCTTTCTTAATGGCCTTTTTGGCGGCCATGACGTTTTTCACGCAGTCCACGCTGACGCGCTCGGCATACGCCGTGCCGTCCAGGGTGGCCAGCATCTCGCACACCTTTACGGGATTGCCGTTGACCTGCAGGCTACGGCCGTAGGGGGTGGTGGTGGTCACCTGGTTGGCAATGGTGGTGGGGGCCATCTGGCCGCCCGTCATGCCGTAGATGGCGTTGTTGATAAAGATGATGGTGATGTTTTCACCGCGGGCGCCTACGTGCACGGTCTCGGCCGTGCCGATGGCGGCCAGGTCGCCGTCGCCCTGATAGGTGAAGACGGCGCATTCGGGGCGGGCGCGCTTGACGCCCGTGGCCACGGCAGGAGCGCGGCCGTGGGGGGCCTCGATCATGTCGCAGTTGAAATAGTTATAAGCAAATACCGAGCAGCCTACGGGGGCCACACCTACGGTCTTGCCTTCAATGCCCAGCTCGTCGATGACTTCGGCCACCAGGCGGTGAACGATGCCGTGAGTACAGCCGGGGCAGTAATGCAGCTCCACATCCGTGAGCGCGTGAGGTCTTTTGATCGCCATGTTACTTGCCCATCCTTTCTTCGATCTGTGCCAAAAGCTCGGCAGGGGTCATGAGCATACCGCCGGTGCGGCCGAAAAAGTCCACCGGAGCGCGGCCGTTGACCACCAAGCGTACATCTTCCACCATTTGCCCCATGCTCAGCTCCACGCAAAGGAAGCGCTTGGCCGTGGCAGAGAGCTTGTCCAGGGGCTTCTTGGGGAAGGGCCACAGGGTGATGGGGCGTACCAGACCCACCTTCAAGCCTTTTTCACGGGCCATGTTCATGGCCGATTTGGCAATGCGGGCGGTAATGCCGTAGGCCACCAGCACCAGCTCGGTGTCCTCGGTATTCTGTTCCTCCCAAAGGGCCTCCTCCGCCTCGATCTTGGCGTAGCGCTCAAAGCGCTCCTCCACCAGGCGTTCCAGGTCCTCGGGTTGGATGTACAGGGAGTTGACGATGTTGTGGGGGCGCTTCATGCCCGTGCCGGTGCAAGCCCAATCCTTGGCGGGGCATTGGCGGCGGGGCACCTCGGCAAAGTCGATGGGCTCCATCATCTGGCCCAAAGCGCCGTCGCCCAGGATCATGACGGGGGTGCGGTAGATATCGGCCAGGTCAAAGGCCAGGGTAGTGGTGTTGACCACTTCCTGCACCGTGGCGGGGGCCAGCACGATGGCGTGGCCGTCGCCGTGACCCAGCGCGCGGGTGGCCTGGAAATAGTCGGACTGTGCGGGCTGAATGCCGCCCAGACCGGGGCCGCCGCGCTGCATGTTGACGATCACGCAGGGCAGATCGCTACCGATGAGGTAGGAGATGCCTTCGCATTTCAGGGAAATGCCGGGAGAGGAGGAGGAGGTCATCACACGCACGCCGGCGGAAGCGGCGCCCAGCACCATGTTGATGGCGGCGATCTCGGACTCGGCCTGCAGGTACAGGCCGCCGCGCTTGGGCATCTGCTTGGCCATGTATTCGCTCAGCTCGGTTTGAGGGGTGATGGGATAACCGAAGAAATGGGTGCAACCGCAGCGGATGGCGGCTTCGGCCAGCGCTTCGTTGCCTTTCATCAAAACTTTTTCAGACACAAACGGTTCCTCCTTTTGGTTAATCTTCCACGGTAATGGCCGTGTCGGGGCACATCATGGCACAAAGGCCGCAGCCGTTGCAACGCTCAGTGTCGGTGCAATCGGCGGGATGGTATCCTTTACGGTTGAGGCGGTGCTTGTCCAGCTCCACCAGCTTTCGGGGGCAGGCTTCCACGCAAAGGCCGCAGCCCTTGCAGCGGTTTTCGTCGAAAACGGCTTTTTTCATCTTGCTTCAGACCTTTCTTTCAAAATCTTTCCAGATAGTTTTTCGTGTATAGGCGGATGGGCAACAGATCGGGCCGCTGCAGTTGGGCGGCGATCCGTTCCTCTGCGGTGGTGAGGACCAAGGGCACACCGCTGAGGCGGGCACATTGGTCGGCATATTGAAAAGAGCTTTCCACCGTTTGGGGGGTGGTCTCTTCACAAAGGTGAGTGTTGTTGATCAGCCCCGTGACCTTCAGGTGGGAGGCCTGCTCGATGGCGCGGAGCATGGCCACGGCGTCCTCGGGACGGGCGATCTCGGGGCGGCGGGCGTTGATCACCGCCAGCATGCGGTAGCCGCATTCCTCCAGGCGGGAGGCGTACTGCCCCAGGGCTGTGGCACCTGCATCGTCTCCCCCCACGTCCAGCACGGCGTGCAGGTCGGGGCGGTCAAAAACGGAGGCCACTCGGGCGGGCAGGGAGGGCACATCCACGTTGGTGTTGGCGTAGGCGGGCAAAATGACCTCTACCCCTGCGCTTTCCAAGGCTTGGCGCGCATCGGCGCTGCGGAAATAGGGATTGACGATGTCCAGATCTGCCAGGGCTATGGGGGAAAGGCTGAGGCGCAGGGCCAAAGCCAGGTTTACGGCCACGTTGGTCTTGCCCGTGCCGTAATGCCCCGTGATCAGGGTGATGCGGGGACTGTGCAAAAAAGAAAGATCGGCGCTCATCCGCACCCTCCTTAAAAATTTATGTTCATTTTATTATTATAGCGTATTTATAGGCATTTGTAAAGTGCAATAAAAACCAAAGTTGAGGTTTTAAGTACATATTTTGTAGCAATTTGTCTATTTTTGAAAGGAAGAACCGCCTTGACAAGGGCGAAATTTTTGGTTATACTGTGCCCAAAAGGTTTTTGCAACAGAAAGGGCGGCACGGTAAATGAAGCTGATCTCGTGGAACGTAAACGGCCTGCGGGCCTGCCTGAACAAGGGCTTTGCCTCTTTTTTTGAGCAGGCGGATGCAGACGTGGTGTGCCTGCAGGAAACGAAAATGCAGCCCGGACAGGCGGATTTCGAGCCCCAAGGCTACTACCAATATTGGAACAGCGCCGAAAAGAAGGGGTATTCCGGTACGGCGGTGTTCAGCCGCGTGGAGCCGCTGAGCGTTTCTTACGGCCTGGGCGACCCTGCCTTTGATACGGAGGGGCGTTTGATCCGTTTGGAATTCGAGCATTTTTATTTGGTCAATATCTACACGCCCAACGCCCGTCGGGACCTGTCCCGTCTGGATTACCGCATGGTCTACGAGGACACCCTGCGTGAATACGTGGGGCGCCTGGCCCGTCAAAAAGCCGTGCTCATCTGCGGAGATATGAATGTGGCTCATCGGGAGATCGACCTGAAAAACGCCCGTTCCAACCGAGGCAACGCGGGCTTTACCGACGAGGAGCGGGAAAAATTCGGTCTGCTGTTGGAGTCGGGTTTTGTGGATTCCTTCCGCTATCTGTACCCCGAAAAGGAGGGGGCATACACTTGGTGGTCGTATATGTACAACGCCCGGGCCAACAACGCCGGGTGGCGCATTGACTATTTCTTGGTGTCCCAACAGGATGCCGGCGGCATTCGGGACGCGGGGATCCTGCCCCAGGTGATGGGCAGTGACCACTGCCCCGTGTGGATCAGTTTTGATCCCCGGGAGCGAGAAGGGTGATCAGCCGCTCGATGGCGGTGCGGCTGCCTTCGCCGGGCTGTGCGCCGCTGCTGCGGTAGTCGAACAGCGCCACGAAATCACCCATGTCCTGTTGCAGGGCGTTGAGGTAGTTTTCCTCCACCTGCCCGGCAATGCGGAGAAATTCCTTTTGGTGCTTACTGCTCAAGCCCTTGGAGGCGGCCTCCAGCAGGCGGCCGTAATGGGGCAGGCAGAAGAATGGCTGGCTTTCCAGCTTTTTGCGGAATTCCCAATCCCGCTCAAAGAGGAGCACGGCGGTCTGGAACATTTTATCCATAAAGCCGTCGATGCGGCGGCAGACGTAGCAATCCTGCTTCAGCTCCTTCAGGTAGGAGGCCTGTGCGGCGGCAGATTTGCCGGAAAGCAGGCTTTTTCCGAAGAGGTTTTTGCGGATCTCCTGCAAATGGGTATCCAGCGTCAGCCCCAAGGAAAGGCGGTTTTTCACGGCGGACACCTGTTGCAGGTGGCGGCCGCAAAAGCCGTGGCGGTTGGTCTCCATACGGATATCCGGCTCCATCATGGCCGCACCCATAATGGTGTCGATCTCGCGGGCTTCCAGCTTTTCAAACAAGCGGCAGAACGGGCAGCCGTCCTGCTGAGAGAATACTTCATTGACGGGGATGGTATAGATCTTTTCCTGCATGGTGAAGGCTCCTTTTATGCCAAACTCAGATCGTGTTTACGGAGGTCTTGAAAACGATGAAACAACAACAAACAGCCGCGGTGGGACTTCGCTGTCCCGTTTGCGGGAAGGGCCTGGTCTTTACCCTGGATCGCCGTGACCCTGCGGGCACCCACGCCTGCACCTGCGGCGCTCATATGCTGGACGTACAGCCTGGCGAGGGAGGAAAGATCAGCCTGGAGATGCCTTGTGTCATGTGCGGCAACACCCACCGCTTTACCCTGGCCGAAACGGTGCTTTTCGGGGAGGGCGCCCAGCAGATCTTCTGCCCGGCCACCCATTTGGACGTGCTGTTTGCCGGCAACGAAAAGGACGTGCGCACCCATATGAAGGGAAGCGAGGCCTTTTTGCGCAGTATCGTCACCGAAACGCTGAAGGCCCGTGACGAGGCCGAGGAAGAGGCCGAGGGGGAAAACGGCAACGATGTGCAGTTGGAGGCTCTTTCCGCCCTGTACGCCCTGGCGGACGAGGGGGGCATCCGTTGCGGATGCGGGTCGGAAAACTTCGGCATTTTGCCCGTGCGGGGATCGGTGCTGGTGCGCTGTGATGACTGCGGGGCCCAGCAATTGATCGACTGCGGGGACAGCCGCCGCGTCAGCCTGCTTTGGGAAGCCGACGGGTTGACCCTGCCCGGAAAAAAAGAATAGAAAAAAAGAACGCGAGAGCCCTTTCCCCTGCGGGGGAAGGGGCTTTTTTTACTCAGCGGGGCTTTTGCACCACGAATACCGCACGCTCCGTTTGGGACGTGCAGGGGACGGGGCGGTAGCCGTCAAACAGGCCCTGTACGGCAAAGCCTGCCTGCTGTACCAGGCGCTTGACGGTGGAAACGGCGTACAGGCGTTGGGTATGGGTCTCGTCCAGCCGTTGGTAGGTGTCCCCGTAAGGGACGAACAGGGTCACGTCCGTGGTCAGGCGGCCGCTTTTGGCGGAGTAGGCGTTGCGGCAGATGCACGCGCTGTCCCCATCCTCCAGCACGAAGGAGCCCAGCTCATCCAGGCGGCGACCGCAGGCAGGGGTCTTTACGTCAAAGACGAAGACGGCCCCCGGATCACTGTAGAAATATACCAGCTCAAAGGCGCGCAACAGGGAGGCGGTATGGGTCAGGTAATTGAGCCCGTCCAGCACGCAGGCGCAAAAATCCACCGTGCCGTACAGCTCGAAATCCGTCATATCCTGGCAGGTCAGCTGTACGGAGGGCGCCAAGGCACCCAATTTAGCCCGCGCTTGCCCCAACATATCGGGAGAGGCATCCAGGGCGATCATATCGGCAATGCGGCCGTTGAGGGCCAGCGTTAAATTGGCCGTGCCGCAAGCCAGATCCAGCCCCAGCTTGGGGTGACAGCCCAGGGCCGCGGCCTGCTGCAGCATAAAATCCGCCGCCGCGGCGTAATCTACGTCCAGCAGGCGATCGTAGAGGGCGGCCAGCCTTTCGTAAGCGGAATTCACGGCTCCAGCCTTTCAAAGACGATGCGGTAGCCGTCGCTCCCGTAGGCCAGACTGCGGTTGACGCGGCTGATGGTGGCGGTGGAGGCTCCCGTTTTTTCCGCGATCTCCGCATAGGTGATGCCCTGGCGCAACAAGCGGGCCACCTCCAGCCGTTGAGAAAGGCCCTTCAGCTCCGTGACGGTGCAAAGGTCCTCAAAAAAAGCGTAGCATTCCTGTTGGTCCTTCAGGCTTAAAATAGCCTTGAACAAATAATCCGTTTGGGAATTTTTCAGTTTTCCGTTCACAGTCATCAACTCCTTTTATCATTTTAACACTTTACAGTACGAAAGTCAAGGGGAAGGGGCATATTTTCTTGCCGCGGCGCATACCCTTTTACCACTGAAAACGAGGAGGAACGGGCTATGGCGGAATCGATTCGCAACCCTTCGGCACATAAGCTGACCGTGGAGGAGCGCAAACGGCTGACCGTTTGCGGTGTGCAGGACGTGGATCAGTTTGACGACAACGAGGTGATCGTGCAGACCGATCTGGGAAAGCTGGTCATCGCGGGCAGCGGCCTGCACCTGATCCGCCTCATGCCCGAAACGGGGGAGCTGGAAATGGCGGGGGAGATCCGCGCCCTGCAATACCGCAGTGGGCGAAACGGCAAGGGTGGGGCCCTGGCCCGTTTGCTGAAATAGCATGGCGCAGGAGAATACGGCCCTGGCGGCCGTCTTTTTG
>JAFWAE010000042.1 GCA_017507855.1 Clostridia bacterium | reverse complement strand
GAGGATTTTGCGAGAGAGCAGAGTGCCGAAAAAGTCAGTGTTTACAAGGGCTTTCGGCGTTATTTATTTTCTCGAAGAGTGTGGTCGGTGTCCTGCTCCCAAACTTCGCGCGCTACCAACTGCGCCACACCCCGAAGTGTGAAAAATATTCGATTTTTAGGTCATTTTCCGTAAGTGGTCAAATCTGTGATCAAAACATTTTGTCGGTGTTTTTTTGAAAAGGGGAACACCCGAAAAAGTCAATGCTTTCCGGTAGTTTCGAGCATTTGAAAAATCAGGAAGCGGAAAGTGCCTGTGACTTTCAAAACCGAGCGCTCTACCGGGTGAGCTGCACCTCAAAATGAAGGGGGAGGGACAGGGAAGCAGGCCCCGGAAAAAAACGCTTGACAAAAGCAATGGGGGCAGGGGAAAGTGCGAAGAAAAACGAGGGAAAGCTTCCCTCGTTTTTTCACGCAATGGTTCTTACTTGATCAGCAGCATCAGCACGGAGATCAAAGCAATGGCTCCGGCCAAAATGGCGGTGATAGTGGAAAGCTTGGAGTCCATATCCTTGGCTTTGGATTTGCCAAAGAAGGTCTCGGCACCACCCATGATAGTGCCGGATACCCTGGAGTTTTTGCTGCTTTGGAGAAGAACTACCAAAACAACCGCGATGCAAAGGATGATCTGCACGATCCCCATGACGATTTGAAATGCTGACATAGAAAATCTCCGTTCCTTTTGACGGCGTGTAAAAAAAGACTTGACAAGCCGCAAAAAATGTTTTTAAATATTACATAGTGCCAATATCATAACAAAATTTTATATAAAAAGCAAGGGGTTTTTGAAAAAAAACGATTTGATTTTTATTTATTCAATTTTTTGCTGGAAAAAGGAGGTCTTACTTTGCCGTCTCTTTCATTTTTGCTTTCCAAGGTGTGTCAAGCTGACTATGGAAAGGCTTGGAAAAACGTAAAGGACAATGCGCGGCGTGCGGGACGTACGGCGCCAGGAGTGGCGCTGGATATGCTTTGGTGTGCCCTTCGCTACGGTGCGGCATTTACGGATTACCATGTGTTCGGCTTTGCTTTTCTGCGGGGCAGGCAACGGCGTGACTTTATTTTGGCGGCGGATAATAAGCATATGGTATCCGTTTTCAATTCTATGGAATACAGGCATATCTTTGAAAACAAAACAGAGTTTTGCCGGGTGTTTTCCGAATTTTTGGGAAGGCCTTATCTGGTCTTGAAAGAAGCGAATGCATCGGAATTTTCTGCTTTTTTGCAAGGGCAGGAGAAGATCTTTGTGAAAAAAGACGACGGCTTTGCCGGGCGCGGCATTGCGTGCTTGGACGTGAGCGAGGAAGACCCACAGGCTTTCTTGGAGCGGTTGCGCCAAGAGGGGTACGACCTGGCTGAGCACGTGATCTGCCAGCATTCCCAACTGGCGGCTTTAGCTCCCGCTTCCGTCAATACGGTGCGCATGGTCAGTGTGCTGGATACAAAAGGCCAAACTCATATCCTGTTGGCCGCCTTGCGCTGCGGGCGGGGAAGCCGCTTGGATAATTTGAACGCGGGTGGATTGGCGGCTATGATAGACCTGCAAAGCGGCTGTGTGTACACGCCGGGAAAAGCCAAGGACCTGCAATGCTATGAAACGCATCCCGTCAGCGGCATTGCCTTGCCGGGTTTCCGTCTGCCTTATTGGCAGGAGGCTTTGGAGATGGTGCGCCGTGCGGCGACGCGGATACCCGAGGTGGCTTACGTGGGGTGGGACGTGGCTTTTACCCCGACGGGTCCTTGCTTGATTGAAGGCAATTACCACTGCGGACACGATATTTTGCAGATCGCGGACGGTGTCGGAAAACGTGCCCTGTTTCAGCCGTTTTTGGATGAGCGTACGAAAAAGAACAAAAAATAAGGCGAGCACCGAAACTTTTGACCGTTGATTGTTGAGTATATAAGTGTAAGCCTTTTTATACGGAAGAAGTAGCGGCCCGCGAGCGGCAGCTTTCTTTACAAAAAAACGAGGGGAGAAGAGAAACCCGATGCTTTTTTCAAGTGTCACGTTCCTGTATGTCTTTCTGCCTGTGGTGCTGGTGGCCTATCTGTTGGTACCCAAGAAAGCGAAAAACCACGTGTTGCTGGCAGCCAGCCTGTTCTTCTATTTCTTTGGTGAGCCGGTGTACGTATCCTTGCTGATCATTTCCTCACTGTCTGACTTTTTCCACAGTTTGGCCATTGAGAAATGCCGCGGCACGAAAAAGGCTAAGTGGTTATTGATCTCTTCCCTTTGTGTGAATTTGGCCATGCTTGGCTTCTTCAAATACATTGATTTCTTTATTGTTACCTTCAACGGTTTGACGGGCTTAGCCATTCCTACGCTGAATGTGCCTCTGCCCATTGGTATCAGCTTTTTCACTTTCCAAACGATGAGTTACACCATTGATGTGTACCGTGGCAATGTGCGTGCGCAGAAAAATCTGGCGACCATGGGAACCTTTGTGAGCTTGTTTCCCCAATTGGTGGCAGGTCCTATTGTGCGCTACAGCGACATTGCCGAAGAATTGGAACACCGCGAGCATCACCTGCAAAACGTGGCTGACGGTATCCGACGTTTCGTTTACGGTTTGGGCAAAAAGGTGCTGATCGCCAATGCTATGGGCGAACTTTGCGCTCTTTTCCGTTCTTCGCCCGACCAATCGGTGCTCTTCTACTGGCTCTATGCCATTGCCTTTACCCTGCAGATCTATTTCGACTTTTCCGGTTACAGCGACATGGCCATCGGCTTGGGCAAAATGTTCGGCTTTAATTTCCCGGAAAACTTCGATCATCCTTATACCTCGCGCTCTGTGACGGAATTTTGGCGCCGTTGGCATATGACCATGGGCGGCTGGTTCCGCGATTACGTATATATCCCCTTGGACGGTAACCGCTGCAGTAAATGGAAATGGTTACGTAACATTCTTGTTGTGTGGATGGTGACCGGCTTCTGGCACGGAGCGGCCTGGAACTTTGTGCTTTGGGGCTTGATGTTTGGTATTCTGCTACTGGTGGAAAAGCTTTGGCTTGGTAAATGGCTGGAAAAAGCGGGCAACGTATTGCCACGCATCTACCTGATGTTTACCGTCATCATCAGCTTTGTGGTGTTTAACGCGTCCTCCTTGCCGGGGGTTTGGCAGGATCTGAAGGGTATGTTTGGCGGGCTGAACATTCCTTTGGTCAGTGCCGAAGCGGTGTATCAGCTGAAGAATTTTGCCCTGCCTATCATGCTGGCTGTGCTTGGCTCCACGTTTTTGCCCAATCGTCTGGTGGATAAGATCCGCACCGTGAAGGCCGGCAACGCGATCGTGACGGTGCTAGAGCCTGTCAGCATCGTGGTGCTGATGGTGTTGGTGACGGCTTGCCTAGTGGACGGGTCCTTCAACCCGTTCCTGTATTTCAGATTTTAAGGAGGAGAGGCAAAGATGGAAAAAATGAAAAACTGGGCTACGATCGCAGTCTTCGCTTTGCTGATCTTCGGCTTGGTCATTGCCCATGTGATTATCCCCGATGCGACCCATTCCTTGTCCGAACGCCGCGAATTGAGCAAATTTCCCGCTATAACGGCAGATTCCGTCTTTTCCGGTGACTGGGGAACGGATTTTGAAGAATATCTGTTGGATCATTTCCCCGGACGAGACGGCTTCCGCACCGTAAAGGCTATCTTGCGCTATAAGCTGCTTGCTCAAAAGGACAACAACAAGGTCTTTTTGGTGGGGGATGGGATCTTTAAAATGGAATATCCCCTCAACGAAAATCAGGTGGTCTATGCGGCTCAAAAATTCAACTGGATCTATGAAAAGTATCTGCAGGGTATGCGCGTGTTTTATTCGGTCATTCCCGACAAAAACTACTTTGCTGCGGCGCAAAACGGTTATCCCGCTTTGGATTACGATCGTTTGTATCAGCTGATGAACGACAACGTGCAAAACATGACCTACGCCGACATTCGCGATTGCTTGACGCTGAGCGACTTTTACCGCACTGACACTCACTGGCGCCAGGAATGCCTGGGCAAGGTGATGGAGGTACTGGCCAAGACCATGGGCTTTTCCGATCTGCTGTTGAGCATGGACAGTTTTGAGCAGCATAAGCTTTCTCCCTTCAAGGGAGTGTATTACGGCCAGGCCGCTATGCCCCTGAAGGCAGATGATCTGGTCTACCTGACCCACTCGCTCATGGCCAACGCTCAGACCTCCGTGCAGATGCAGGAAGGCTTTCCCATTTACGCGACGGATAAGTTTGAAGGAATGGACGGTTACGACGTGTTCCTTTCCGGTGCACAGTCCTTTGTGGAGATCACCAATCCCGATGCTTTGACTGACAAGGAATTGATCATTTTCCGCGATTCTTTTGGCAGCAGCATTGCTCCCTTGTTCGTGCCCTACTATGCAAAGGTGACCCTGGTGGACATCCGCTATACCCCCAGCTCCATGCTGGATAAAAACATCGAGTTTGCCGATCAGGACGTGTTGTTTTTGTACAGCACTCTGGTACTCAACAACGGCATGGTGTTGAAATAAGTGCTCCACAGTTCAAAAAGCAGTGCTTCAGGCACTGCTTTTTTTTATGCGTTTGGCTTGCATTTTCGGCTTTGACGTGGTAAAATAATATATTGAGTATAAGTATCTGTAAAAATATTGTGTCAAAAAACAAAGAACGGGACAACAGGGGGAAACTATGCATTTAAAATCAGTGGAAATGCAGGGATTTAAATCCTTTTACGACAAAACGGTGATCCAGTTTCAAAACGGTGTTACCGCTATTGTCGGCCCCAACGGAATGGGAAAGTCGAACATTGCCGACGCCATCCGCTGGGTATTTGGTGAGCAATCGACCAAGGTGTTGCGCGGCAGCAAAATGGAAGACGTGATCTTTAACGGCACGCAAAAGCGCTCTGCGGCGGGCTTTGCCCAGGTGACGCTGACTATCGACAATACGGATGGGACCCTGCCTGTGGATTTTACGGAGGTCAGCATCGGCCGCCGTCTGTACCGTTCCGGAGAAAGCGAATATACCATCAACCGCTCTCAGGTACGCCTGAAGGATATTCACGAGCTATTTATGAACACCGGTCTCGGCCGCGGGGGCTATTCCATTATCGGCCAGGGCAAGATCGCTGAGATCCTTTCCGATAACGGCAATGACCGCCGCCAAATGATCGAGGAGGCCGTTGGCATTGCCAAATACCGCTACAACAAACAAGATGCGGAACGCAAATTGAACAGCACCGAGGAAAACCTGGTGCGTGCCTGCGATATTTTGAGCACCTTGGAGGAGCGCGTGGGCCCCTTGGAGGCCGAAGCCGAAAAGGCAAAGAAATATTTGCTTTTGGCGGCTGAAAAGCGCGGCTTGGAGGTGACTCTTTGGCTGGAGGGTATCGATAAAATCCGTCAAAGTTTGGGAAAACTGGAAGAGGATCACCAAACCCTGAAGGTGCAGGTGGATCTTTCTGCAGAGAAACTGGCTTTGTTGGAGGAAAGGGAAAACGAATTGGCCCGGCAGGCACAGGAAAGCTCTTTGGAAAGCCAACGTGCCCGCGAAAGTATTGCAGCCTGGAACGAGGAATTGGCTGCCCGTAAGACCGAGCTCTCTTTGCTGGAAAAGGAACGCGAGCACGCCCGTTTGCAGATCGCGGCAGAGTTGGCAGAGATCGAGACACTGGAGGCTTCCCGCGGGGATGCGGGCAAGTCCTTTGAGGCGGCTCAACAAGTCGTTGAAAAGGCGGGGGCAGAGCTGCACAAGCTGGGAGAGGCGTTGTCTGCCATGAGCGAGCGCATCCTGCAAAGCGGACACCTGCTGGAAATGCAGCAGCAGGACCTGGAGGTGCTGGAGCAGCAACAGCAACAAAGACGCAACGAATTACAGGAGCTGCTCATTGCTTCGTCCTCCAACGAAGCGGCAGAGCAGTCCGTGCGCGAGCGTTTGGTTGCCATTGAGCAGGAAAAAGAGCGCCGCGAGCAACAGGTGGTGGAATGCCGACGCGAGTGCACCCGTGTGCGCCGCGAGCTGGAGGAAGCGGAGGACGATAAGCAGAGCTTTGAAAATATTCGCCAGGGCCTTGCCATGCGTGCGGAAGGTAAACGCAAAAAAATGGAGCAGGAACAGGCGCGTTGCGAGGAACTGCGGCATGCCTGTGCCGATCGCCGTCAGCGCATCGACATTTTAACGCAGATGGAGCAGCATTTTGAAGGCTTCGGAGAAAGCGTAAAAACGGTGATGCAGCAGGCTAAGGAAGGGCGCTTAAAGGGGATCTGCGGCCCTGTTTCCAAGCTGATCTCCGTGCAGGAGCCCTATGCTTTGGCTGTGGAAACGGCTTTGGGCAACGCGGTACAGAATATCGTAACGCAAACGGAAAACGATGCCAAGCAGGCAATCTTTATGCTGCGCGACCGCCGTGCGGGGCGCGCCACCTTTTTGCCGATGAACGTAATTCGCGCTCAGACGCTGAATGCCGAAGGGGTGGAAAATTTTGCGGGCAGCCATGGTGTGGCCGCCAAAAAGGTCAATTGCGAGCAGGCCTACCGTGCGGTGGTAGACAACTTGCTGGGGCGCACCGTTATTTGCGAGGATATGGATGCGGCCATTGCCATGGCCAAGGCCTACGATCACCGTTTCCGTATCGTAACGCTGGACGGCCAGATCATGAACAGCGGCGGCTCTATGATGGGTGGCTCTGCCGCCAAGCAGGCGGGTATTCTCAGCCGCAGTGCCAAGATCCGTGCCCTGCAGGAGGAATTGGAGCAACTGCAGGAAAAACTAAAGGAAAGCACACAAAAAGTCGAACAGGCCCGTTTGGAGCTTGAAACGGAAGAAGCACAGGCCAAGGCAACCCTGGCCGAAGGGCAAACTGCCGCCGAGCAGGTGGTAGCTTTGCGCGCCGAATTGCAATCGGCAGAGACGATTTTGGCCGCGGCCGTGCAAGGCGGAGAGGCGTTGGAGCAAGAGGCCGAAACATTGCGGGAAAAGACGCTGACGGTGGACAGTTATCGCCGTGAACTGGAAGAAAAGCAGGAGGCTTTAAAGCAGCAGATCCGGGCTGTCCAGGCTGAAATGGAAGAGGCTCGCGGCCGAGCCCGTGCCGCCGAGGCGGAGCGGGATGCCCTGCGCGAGGAGGAAACGGGGTTGCGCGTGCAACTGAGCGGGGCTGAAGAGGTCCTGCGCGGTGCCCGTGAAAAGGCTGCTTATATCGGAGAAAGTCAAAACCGATTGGAAGAAAGCATTGCCGCCCGTCGTTTGCAGATTGCCAAGGCAGAGGAGCAGATCGGCGAATATACTTTACAATGGGAGACGACCTCTGAGAATTGCAAGGAAACGGAGCAAAGGATCCTTGCCCAAACAGCCAAAGTAAGCGAGCAGACCCAGCGTCACGAGGAACTGGAGCGAGCCATGACCGAATGCCGCAAAGCTCAAAGGGAGCAAAATGCCCAGCGCGAGCAACTGCTTATGGATTTTACCCGTGTGGACGGAAAGCTTACCTCTTCTCGGTCCGAGCACGATGCCCTGGTGCGCAAGCTTTGGGATGAATACGAGCTGACCTACGTAACGGCCGCCCAAGAGCGGGTGGAGATCGAAAGCGTCAGCAAGGCCAACAGCCGAGTCAGCCAGCTTCGCGGGCAGATCCGCCAGCTCGGTTCGGTGAACGTAAACGCGGTGGAGGAATACAAAGAGGTTTCTGAAAAATATGAGTTTTTGAAAAAGCAGGTGGAGGATCTGCAACAGGCCAAGGAAAGCCTGCTGGATATCATTCGCCAGCTGACAGGCAAAATGAAGGAACTCTTTTCCGATTCCTTTAATGAGATTAACCGCAGCTTTGACCTGGTATTTAGGGAGCTGTTCGGCGGGGGAAAAGCCGAGCTGGTGCTGGCCGACCCCGAAAATATTTTGGACTCCGAGATCCAGATCCGCGTATGCCCTCCCGGAAAGATTGTCAAAAACATTTCGGCTCTTTCCGGCGGCGAGCAGGCTTTTTCCGCCATTGCG
>JAFWAE010000041.1 GCA_017507855.1 Clostridia bacterium | reverse complement strand
TCCTCTGCTGGCGCAGAGGGAAGAACTTCGTATTTTCATGTGAACACGAAAATCCTCGTTCTTCTGCATAAGGCTATTATATCTTCGATGAAACAGCACTCTGCCCTTTGCTCCGCAAAGTCCTCTGCTGGCGCAGAGGGAAGAACTTCGTATTTTCATGTGAACACGAAAATCCTCGTTCTTCTGCATAAGGCTATTATAGCACAAATGTTCGATTTTGTCAAGAGGCAACGGGGTCTTCCGTTTTTTGTCAAACTCCCGTTTTCCCTAAATTTTCACTCTTTTACCGCGCATTTCGGAAGTACAACCCCATTTTTTGCATAAAAAAGAGCCTTCCGAAGAAAGCTCAAATATTTTTTTAATTCCGTTCAAACACCTGAATATCGAACGCCAAACGAACGCTCATGGGAGGCAAGGATGCCCCCCTCGCCCGTTCCTCCGCCGAAGAGGTATAGTAATAGGGCGTCATGCAAAACAGGGCCTCCAACTCCTCTCCCGCAAGCACGGGCGTCGTGGCGCAACAGGCGCGTTGCTCCTTCAGGTGAAAGCCCTCCCACACAGGCAGATCCGGCGGGTTGGGCTGTGCCCTGTCCCCGTACACGGCTTGCTTGAGCTCCCACAAATGGTCGGGCAGGGGGCGCACCCGAATCAGCCAACCGCCCTTCTTCAACACCCGTGCAAATTCCTCCTCCGCCGTAGGGGCAAACACGTTGACCAACGCCTCCAGCGTGGCATCCCCCACGGGCAAGCGGTGACAGGCCGCTACCACCCATATCACGTCAGTATCCCGCTTGGCGGCCAGACGCACCGCCTCCTTGGAAATGTCCGCCCCCACGCCTTGGGAAGCGGAAAGGGCCCCTTGCAGGGCGGAGGTGTAATACCCCTCCCCACAGCCCGCGTCCAGCCAAATACGGGGGGCCTTCTCCTGCATCAAACGGACCAATTCGTCCCTCAACAGCCCGTAATAACCCCGCTCCAAAAACTCCCGCCGCGCCCGCACCATCAGGCGGTCGTCGCCGCGGGTCTTTTGGGAGGAGCGCTGGGAGCAAAGAAGGTTGACGTACCCTTCCCTGGCCACGTCAAAGCTATGCCTTTTTTCGCAAATCCACGCGCTTCCTTCTCGCTTCAAAGGCAGTCCGCACACGGGGCAACACAAAAGCTCGCCGTTTTTCCCTCTCATTCCCAAAACCTCCCTTTTCTTTTTTTCTTCATTTTACCATAAGATGGGCAAAGTTTCAACAATAGCCTTTGACTTTTTCCAAAAAAAGCCCTATAATAGAGGCTATAGGATGTGTAAAGAAAGGAGGGGTGGTCCTTGCCCGTTCAAACGAAAAAGCGCATCGTGCTGGGGCTGATGCTGCTCATTGCCGCCGTTTTCGGCCTGGTCTTTTGGTTTGTGGGACGCCCCATGGTGGAATTTGTCTCTCAGCCGGAGCTGTTTCGACAATGGGTAGATCAACGGGGTCTTTGGGGTAACCTCGCCTTTTTGGGAATGACGGTGTTGCAGGTCGTCGTGGCCTTCGTCCCCGGCGAGCCCTTAGAGCTGGCGGCGGGCTACGCCTTCGGCTTTTGGGAGGGCACCCTACTTTGCGTGCTGGGGATTTTAATCGGCAGCTCGGCCGTGTTTTTCACCGTGCGCCGCTTTGGCCGCACGGCGGTGGAGCTCTTCTTCCCCGCCGAAAAGATCGACTCCCTCCGCTTTCTGCAAAACAAAAAACGCCTGCTGGGGCTGACCTTTCTGCTTTTCTTTATTCCCGGCACCCCCAAGGATCTGCTGACCTATTTCGTGGGCTTGACCCCCATCAAGCCACTCTATTTTCTGCTGATCGCCTGTTTGGCGCGCCTGCCGTCGGTCATCACTTCCACCCTTAGCGGTCATGCTTTCGGGGACAAGGACTACCTGTTTGCCGTCATTCTGCTGGCCTGCACCGTCGCCATCAGCCTGCTGGGCATGTTGATCTACCGCAAGATCACCGCCTACCGCCGCCGCAAGCAGGAAGAAGAGGAGCGACCCAAGGAATAACCCCCCTCCCATAAAAAAAAGCCCTTCAAACAAGCGACCCGCCTTTTCGGGCGGCACTTGCCAAAGGGGCTTTTTCGTTTTCTGTTCAGGCTTCTTTCTCGCAACGGCGCTTCCAGGGGCGTGGACACCGTTCCCAGGGCAGTTCCCCAGGTAACGCGGGTGCTCACACATTTGTACCCCTCGTGAGTGAACAGCAAGCTCATCAGCTTTACAAGGGGAGGCCATAAAAAAGATTGGGCCAGGCCGTTGATGCACCAGATTCCCAGCATCCACCACGCGTTGGGGCAAAAGGGAAAGCTGGCGGATCCGTCGCGGCTGTGTGATCTTTTCCTCCATGGGTGACGTAATGCCTCTTTTCTTCAACTTTGGCGTGCTTGGGCAATGGCAGCCTCATCGGGTGTGACGTAGGCCGTCTTTTGGTCAAAATAATTTACGAAGCCGGGACGGGCTCCCGAGGGCTTTTTGACCCGGCAGGCCAACGTGTAGTCCACAGGCACCTGATTTCCGCCCTTGGCGGAGCTGTAAAGGGCCGCTACTTCACAGGCGAAGGTCAGCACACTGTCGGGCACGGGGCGCCCTTCCGCTCGAACCAGCACGTGGCTTCCCGGCCGATCCTTGGCGTGGCACCAAATATCGTGCCTTTCGGCAGTGCGAAAGGTCAGCGTGTCGTTTTGTTGGTTGTTCTTCCCGCAAAGCACCGTAAAGCCGTCCTTTTCAAAACGCATCGGGGGGGAAAGTTTGGGGGCTTTCCCCTGCTTGCGCCCCTCTGTTTTCTTCAAAGAAAGCTCGGTGCGGATCTCCTCCAACTCAGCCTCGGTCTCCACCTTTTCCATGGCTTCACGCAACGTATCCAAATAAGCCAGTTCCCCACGCGCCAAGGCCAATTGTTGCTGCAGGATCTCCTCGGCCGTCTTCAGCTTTTTGTATTTTTTGTAGTAGCGCTGGGCGTTGGCCTGCGCCCCCAATTTTTCATCCAGGGGAATGAGCACCGTAGGGCAGTCTTCTTCAAAATAATTGACCACCTCAGCAGCCTTGGCCCCCTTGGCAACGGCATAGGCGTTGGCCGTCAACAGATCCCCCCAAATGCGCAGCTGTTCCCGCTGGGCACATTCGGCCAGTTCCGCTTCCTGAGCGGCCATTTTGCGGGTCAGCTTCTCACTGCGCGAGGTCACGGCGCGCAGGATATCCTTCCCCCGCTGTGCCACGCGTTCGGCCCGTGCCCGCGCCAAGTAATAGGCGTCGCAAAGGGCTGAAGGAGAGGTAAAGGGGATCAGGGTGCACTCGGGCTCGTACTGAGTCAGCGGCAGGTAAGAAAAGGCCGTGGGCTTGCCTTGGGCATCCGTTGCCAGGGTTAGTCCGTCGCCGTTCTCCAGCCTTTCCACCGCGCGGCAAAAGGCCGGGTACAGCTCTCCCGCCCCCGCATCCCGCACGATCTGCCGTGCCACCACGGGCGAAAGGCCGAAAAAGGCGCTCACCAGGCCGTCCTCCGCATTTTTGGCTTGAGGCACGTTGGCCAGGATCCGGGAAAACGCCTCCTTCTCCAAGCCAAAGGGCAAGGCCTTGCGGGTGGGTACGGGAGGCTCGCTCCAACGCATGCCCACCGCCAAGGGGCGTTTTGAGGCCTCGGAAAGGTCCAACGGCTTCATTGCGGAAAGGATCTTCCCTTCCCCGTCGGTCACCAAAATATTGGCACCGCGCCCCATCAGCTCGCACACCAGCACGCGGGTCACCAGATCGCCCAATTCATCACGGCAACAAAAGCGCAAGGTACAAACGCGGTCAAATCCCACCTGTTCGGCCTTTTCCAGCACCCCGTTGCCAAAATGCTTGCGCAAAAACATACAGAACATGGGAGGCACGGCCGGATTTTCGGGTGTATCCTCCGTCAAATGCATACGTGCGGCCTGAGGCGCCGCCGAGATCAGCAAACGAACGGGAGCCCCGTTGCCATGAAGCACGAAGACCAATTCATTTTTTGTAGGCTGATAGATCTTTTCTGCCCGCGCACCGGCCAAAGCATCCAGCTCCTTGGCCACCAGGCGAAGCATACCGCTGTCGAAAGCCACGCAACTCCCCTCCTTGATACGTTATTTTCTTCTGGTCAAAAAGTTCAGCAGTTCTCCTGCCAGATAGAAGGAACCGCAGATCACCACTGCCCCGTCCTTGGGGGTACGGTTCAGGGCTGCCAGCAAGGCCCGTTTAGGCACCTCGGCCTCCTCTACCTCCCCAAAGCCCAACTTGCCGGCCAGCTCTGCCAGTTGATGGGCAGACATGGCGCGGGCGTTGCCGCAGCGGGTGCAGAAGATGCGGGTAGCCACCCCGGAAAGCAAAGAAAGACTGCCGCAAACGTCTTTATCCCCCATCATAGAGGTGACCAGTGTGATCTCCCTACCTGCCAGATGGGCCGTCAGATGAGCTACCAAGTTTTGTACGGCGGCAATATTATGCCCTCCGTCCACCAGGATCAAAGGATCGTGGGAAAAGACCTGTAAACGGGCAGCCAAGGAGGCCTCTGCGATCCCCTTTTGGCAATGCTCAAGGGTCACTCGCGGATCAAAAGCCAGGGCCGCCTCAATGGCCGCCGCGGCATTTTCGGGCTGGTGGGCCCCGGCCATGGCCGTTTCATAGGCCACGCCCTTATAGGTAAAGCGCTGGCCGTCCAAGGCAGAGGCTGTCAGGCAAATATTTTCCGTAGCGGGCAGGCAGATCTCCAGCCCGTGCTCTTCGGCCGAGTGCCGCATGACCTTTAGCCCCTCGGCCTGCTGGCCGGGCGAGACGATCACCTTGCCCGTTCCGGGCTTCAGAATGCCGCATTTTTCTGCGGCGATTTTTTCCACGGTGTTGCCCAGCACCGCCATATGGTCCAGGGAAACGGGTGTCAGCACTGCCACGCGGGGGGCGGGAATGATATTGGTGGCGTCCAGACGGCCGCCCAGCCCTACCTCCAGCACCACGGCATCGCAACGGCATTTGGCATACCACACCAACGCAATGACGGTGATCAGCTCAAATTCAGTCACCTTTTCCCCGCGCTGTTCCTCCAGGCGGCGGCTTTCGGCCAGCACCTGTTCGGCCACAGCGGCCAGCGAGCGCCGCGGGATGGGCTTGCCATCCAAGCGAATGCGCTCGCAAAAATCACACACGTAAGGGGACGTGTAAAGCCCCGTGCGGAAGCCGGCCTGCTGTAAAATGGAAGCAGTATACGCGGCCGTGCTCCCCTTTCCGTTGGTTCCCGCCACATGCACGAATTGCAGCTTTTCCTGGGGGTTCCCGAAGGCCTCCAGCAACCAACGCACACGCTCCAACCCCGGTTTAATGCCAAAACGCAGGGCGCTGTTGATGCCTTCAACAGCTTCGCGATAGGTCATGCCTTACAGAGCTTTCAAGCTGTCGTCCAGCTTGGCCAGTTTTTCCTGCAAGCCCTCGGCGCGGCGGCGCTCCCCTTCCACCAGCGCTGCGGGGGCCTTGGCCACGAAAGCCTCGTTGGCCAGTTTGTTGTTCACCCGTTCCAGCTCGGCCAGCGTATTGGCACGCTCCTTTTCTAGACGGGCTTTTTCGGCTTGCAGATCCACCAATTCCGCCAAAGGCAGCAGGATCTTGGCCTTGTCGGTCACCACCGTGACCGTGTTTTCCAGGTTAAAGGAACGGCCCAGGTGCACCTCCGAGGCTCCTGCCAGCTTGGTAAAGAAGGGTGTGCCGTAGGAGAACAGCTCCTCTTCCTCGGTCTCAATAAACAACTGCGTCTTGCGGGAGGGGGGAACGTTCATTTCGCCGCGGCGCACGCGCACAGCGCGGATGGCGTCCACAATGGCGTCCATCTCCGCCTCCTCCTTGGGGAAGACCAGCTTCTCGTCATACAGGGGGAAGGCCGACACCATGATGCTGTCCCCTTCGTGAGGCAGGGTCTGCCAGATCTCCTCGGTGATAAAGGGCATGAAAGGATGCAGCAGCTTGAGGGTGTTGGAAAGCACGTACACCAGCATTTGCTGAGCCGAGCGGCTTTGTGCGGTTCCCTTGTCGTTGAGGCGGGGCTTGACCAGCTCAATGTACCAATCGCAGAACACGTCCCAAATAAAGTCGTACAGGTTGGAAACGGCCACACCCAGCTCGTATTTTTCCATGTTGTCCGTCACGGCGCGAACCACGGCTTCGTAACGGCTGAGCAACCACTTATCCTCGGGTTGCAGTACCTCGGGCAGACAGCAGGTGTCCACCTCGTCGTCCAGGTTCATCAGCACGAAGCGGGCGGCGTTCCAGATCTTGTTGGCAAAATTGCGGGAAGCCTCCACCTTTTCGTTGGAGAAGCGCATATCGTTACCGGGAGAGTTGCCCGTAGCCAAGGTAAAGCGCAGGGCGTCGGCACCGTATTGGTCAATGATCTCCAGCGGGTCGATTCCGTTGCCCAAAGATTTGCTCATCTTGCGCCCCTGGGCATCACGCACCAGACCGTGGATCAGCACCTGGCTGAAGGGGGCCTTTCCCGTGTGCTCCAAGCCGGAGAAGATCATGCGGGCCACCCAGAAAAAGATGATATCGTAAGCGGTAATCAGCACGCTGGTGGGGTAAAACTTGTTCAGATCCTCCGTCTGCTGAGGCCACCCCATGGTGGAGAAGGGCCACAGAGCGGAAGAGAACCAGGTATCCAGTACGTCGGGATCCTGGGCAACGTGCTTGCTGCCGCATTTGGGACAAACGGAAACCTCGTCAAAAGAGACGGTCACCTCGCCGCATTCGGCGCAGTAATAGGCAGGCACGCGGTGGCCCCACCAAAGCTGGCGGGAAATGCACCAATCATGCACGTTGTTCATCCAGTTCAGGTACGTCTTGGAGAAACGGTCGGGCACGAAGCGGATCTCCCCGTCCTCCACGGCCTTAATGGCGCCTTCGGCCAGGGGCTTCATGCGCACGAACCACTGCTTGCTGACCAGCGGCTCGATGACACTGCCGCAACGGTAGCAATGGGGCACCTGATGAACGTGCTTTTCGATCTTTTCCAGATAACCCTGCTCCTCCAGATCCTTGACGATCTGCTTGCGGGCGGCGTAACGGTCCATACCGGCGTAAGCGCCGGCTTGGGCAGTCATGTTGCCGTCTTCGCCAATGACGGTGATGCAGGCCAGGTCGTGGCGGGCACCCACCTCAAAGTCGTTGGGATCGTGAGCAGGGGTAATTTTCACACAGCCTGTGCCGAAATCCTTTTCCACGTATTCGTCGGCCACGATGGGAATGCGGCGTCCCAACAAAGGCAGGATCAGCTCCTTACCTACCAGATGGGTGTAGCGCTCGTCCTCGGGGTTGACGGCCACAGCCGTGTCGCCCAGCATGGTCTCCGGACGGGTGGTGGCCACAGTCATGGAACCGCTGCCGTCGACCAGGTCGTAGCGGATATGCCACAGACTGCCCTGCTCCTCCACGTCCTCCACCTCGGCATCGGAAAGGGCGGTGGCGCAATGGGTGCACCAGTTGGTGATGCGCTCGCCACGGTAGATCAGGTCCTTTTTATACAGCTCCACAAATACACGGCGCACCGCTTCCGAGCATCCCTCGTCCATGGTAAAGCGCTCGCGGCTCCAGTCGCAGGAGGAGCCCATCTTCTTCAGCTGGCTGATGATGCGGTTTCCGTAATGGTGCTTCCAATCCCACACGCGCTCCAAAAAAGCCTCGCGGCCGATGTCGTGGCGGGTCTTGCCTTCCTTTTCGCGCAATTCAGCCTCCACCTTGATCTGGGTGGCAATGCCCGCATGGTCCGTGCCGGGGACCCAAAGGGTCTCGTAGCCCTGCATGCGGCGGAAGCGGATCACTGCATCCTGCATGGTGTTATTCAGCGCATGCCCCATGTGGAGCTGGCCGGTCACGTTGGGAGGCGGGATAACGATGGAGAAGGGCTTTTTGCCGGAACGGGCGTCCGCGGTAAAATAGCCGCGCTCACACCACTGTTGATACAAGCGATCCTCCACCTCTTTGGGAGCGTAAGTTTTCGGTAATTGTTTGGCCATACTGCCATACCTTCTTTCTGAAATTCTTCTTTTTCAACAAAAATAAAAGCCCCGTGCACGTCTGTGCACGGGGACGAAGGAGCCTTCGTGATACCACCCCGATTCGGCACGGCCTCGAACCCTTTGCCCTGCCCTCGTTGGCGCCTGTATAACGGCAAGCGACCGCCTTTCTCCCCGTGTGACGCCCCGAAAACGGCAGGCAACGGACTTTCAGCCAACGCCCGCTCTCTGTCATGCCCTGCACCGTACGGTTGCACGCTTCATAGAAAGGAAACTCATACTTGTACAGTATACCTGTTTAGCGCCCGTTTGTCAAGTTTTTTCCCATTTCTTTTATGGAAAAAAAGTCATACTCTTGCATTTTGTCCCCATTTGTGGTATACTGAAGACGTTCCCGCGGCCAAAGGCCGTGCCAAACCTTTTGTATGGAGGAAAACGACCATGAAAACCCGCGTATGCACAGCCCTGCTGCTGATCTTCACCCTGTTGCTCACCCTGGGCCTGGGGGCCTGCAGCGAAAAACTGACCGATAAAAACTCCGTGCTGGTCAGCGCCGTAGACAAAGAAGGAAATACGGTGTTCAGCCAGCGTGTCAAAGTAAAAAGCGATGTGCTCAACGCCTTAACCGCCTTTGAATCCGCCGCCCAAAAGGCCGATGTACTGCAGGTATGCTCCGGAGGCTTCCCCGCCTCTATCAACGGTATCGGCGGCGAAGTGGAAGCCGGCTGGCTGATGTTTGTGGACGGCGAGGTGTTGCGCGCCTCCATGGCGGAAAAGGGGCTCAGCGCCGGCCAGACCCTGGAAGCCCGTTTCGTCACCTACGCCGATTATTTCCCCGCCAACTAAGTTTGCACAAAAAACCTCCTTTTTGCATACCCTGGTGTGCAGAGGAGGTTTTTTTATGACCGATCAACAAAAAGCCCAACAGCTGAACCAAACCCTGTCCGCCCAAGAGCGTGAGGCGCTGAAAAAAGCCTATGCAGGGCAAAAGGAAAGCCTGAACAAGGCCCTTTCCCGCGCTATGCAAGGGGAAGCGGAGGCCGCCCAAGAGCTGCGCCGGGCGGTGTTGTCCACCCCGCAGGGGCGCCAATTACTGGAGCGCCTTCAAGCCTCTCTGAAAAAGCCCTAACACCCAAAAGACCTCTTCCGTCAAAAGCGGGAGAGGTCTTTTTTCAGTGGGTCAGCGCACCGTCAGCCGCCCTTCGTCTACGTCCACGGTCAGCAAGGTGTCGGCGGGCAGGTCCTCCGCCAGGATCTTTTTGGCCACGGGTGTTTCCACGTGAGATTGCAAATAACGCTTCAGCGGACGGGCACCGTAGGCTACGTCACAGCCGTTATTTACCACCCATTCCTTGGCCGCAGGGGTCAGCTCCAAGGAAAGATGGCGCTGGGCCAGGCGCTGTTGCAAGGATACCAACAGCAGATCCACGATGCTCCCCATCTCTTTGCGGGTGAGGGGCTTGTAAAACACGGTCTCGTCCAAACGGTTGAGAAATTCAGGTCGGAAGGCTCGTTTCAGCAAAGCATTGACCCCTTGGCGCGCCGAGTCGCCGATCTCTCCGTTTTCCCCAATGCCCTCCAAGATCAGGTCGGAGCCCAAGTTGGAGGTTAGGATCACCACTGTATTTTTGAAATCCACGGTCTTGCCGCGGCTGTCGGTAATGCGGCCGTCGTCCAATAGTTGCAGCAGGACGTTGAACACGTCGGGATGGGCCTTTTCCACCTCGTCAAACAGGATGACCGCGTAGGGGCGGCGGCGCACAGCCTCCGTCAGCTGGCCTCCCTCGTCATAGCCCACGTATCCGGGAGGTGCGCCGATAAGGCGGGATACGGCGTGCTTTTCCATATATTCGCTCATGTCAATGCGTACCATGGCGTGCTCGTCGTCAAACAAAGCCTCAGCCAAAGCCTTGGCCAGCTCCGTTTTACCCACACCCGTAGGGCCCAAAAACAGGAAGGAGCCGATGGGGCGATTGGGGTCACCGATGCCTGCGCGGGAGCGCAAAATGGCCTCACTGACCTTGCGCACAGCCTCGTCCTGTCCCACCACGCGGCGGTGAAGGATCTCCTCCAGGCGAAGCAGCTTTTCCCGTTCTCCCTCCAACAGCTTGGAAACGGGGATCCCCGTCCAGCGTCCCACGATACGGGCGATCTCCTCCTCGGTCACCTTATCCCGCAGGAAGGTGGCGCGTTTCTCCTCCCCTGCCGCCTCCTGCTCTGCCAGCTCCAGCTTTTTTTGCAGATCGGGCAGCACGGCGTATTTCAGCTCGGCGGCCTTATTCAGGTCGTATTCGTTTTGAGCCTTTTCCATTTGGGCGGTCGCCTTCTCGATCTCTTCTCGTAGCTGTTGCAGGCGCTCGATCCCGTTTTTCTCGTTTTCCCAACGGGCTTTCATGGAGGCAAAGGTCTCCCGCAGTTCGGCCAACTCCTTGCGCAATTCCTCCAAACGCTGTTGGGAAAGGCGGTCCGTTTCACGGGTCAAGGCGGCCTCCTCGATCTCGTGTTGCATAATGCGGCGGGAAATGTCGTCCAGCTCGGTGGGCATGGAATTCATTTCCGTTTTAATAAGAGCACAGGCCTCGTCCACCAGGTCAATGGCCTTATCGGGTAAAAATCGGTCGGCAATATAGCGCTTGGAAAGGGTGGCGGCCGCGATGAGGGCCTGATCCTGGATCTTGACGCCATGGTAGACCTCGTAGCGTTCCTTCAGCCCGCGCAAGATCGATACTGTATCCTCCACAGTGGGCTCCTCCACCGTCACAGGCTGGAAGCGGCGCTCCAACGCCGCATCCTTTTCAATATACTTGCGGTATTCGTCCAAGGTGGTCGCGCCGATGCAGTGCAGTTCGCCTCTAGCCAATAAGGGCTTAAGCAAATTGCCCGCGTCCATAGCCCCGTCGGTCTTCCCCGCCCCCACCACGGTGTGGAGCTCGTCAATAAACAGAATGATGCGCCCTTCCGATTTCTTGATCTCATTGAGCACGGCCTTGAGGCGTTCCTCAAATTCGCCGCGGTATTTGGCTCCGGCAATCAGCGCACCCATATCCAAGGAAAACAGAGAACGGTCCTTCAAATTGTCAGGCACATCTCCCCGCACGATGCGCAAAGCCAGCCCTTCGGCAATGGCGGTCTTGCCCACACCGGGTTCACCGATCAGACAGGGGTTATTTTTGGTACGGCGGGATAAGATCTGCACCACGCGCTGGATCTCTTCGGTACGGCCGATGACGGGATCGAGTTTTTCCTCCCTTGCCATCGCCGTGAGATCACGGCCGAACTGAT
>JAFWAE010000040.1 GCA_017507855.1 Clostridia bacterium | reverse complement strand
TAAAACACCTAATCAATCAGAGGAACTATTCTATCAAAGAAAAAAGAACCGTGGTGTCTAAAGCACACGGTTCAAAAGTCGTTACTATTTTTTCGTTTGCAATCCGATTTTTGATTTTTTGTGAAAAGAATGTCCAATATACAAAAACGAGAAAAGCCTGTATCTATCGATAAAAAATAGGAGTCAATCTCTCGCAGTCCAATCAGACTGTTCAGAAGTTGACTCCTATTCACTTGGTTG
Organism: Clostridia bacterium; assembly: GCA_017507855.1. Classification (GTDB taxonomy): domain Bacteria; phylum Bacillota; class Clostridia; order Oscillospirales; family RGIG5554; genus RGIG5554. Next base: position 34,556 of record JAFWAE010000040.1, on the reverse strand, counting down.
CGGGGGAAGGATTTGAACCAACGACCTCTGGGTTATGAGCCCAACGAGCTACCAAACTGCTCTACCCCGCGATATGAAATTAAAAAAATGGTGCCGGAGACCGGACTCGAACCGGCACGGGATTTCTCCCACGGGATTTTAAGTCCCGGGCGTCTGCCTGTTTCGCCACTCCGGCCCGAACAGCTTTGTTATTATAACACTCTTTTAGAAAATAGTCAACCCCTTTTTCAAAAAAAAAGAAAAAAGTCTGTTTGGAAGCGGCAGGCATGGAAAAGAGCAGGCGTTTAAAACGCCTGCTCTTTTTTTGAAACGGTCTACAACCTTAACCGATACGGTCAATAGGCAGATCTTTTTTCAGTCGCAGGGTCACGATCTCGAAAGGACCGACCTCAACCGTCACGCTATTGCCGTCAATGACCACGGGCTTGGTCGCGTCTGCATTGCCCAAAAAGTCCTGGGCCACGGCGCGCAAGGGTTTGAAAGGAATCTCCACTTTCACTTGGCGGGCGGCATCCCCCACGGTATCAAAGATACGAAGGATCACGTCCTCCCCGTCATGATAGAAGGCAGAAACGAACACGGAATCATCCTGCGCACCCAGCAACGAAGCATGGGCAGGCAGGGAGGCCTTGCCCACAAACCCGGGCACACGGCGCACGACGGGCTTGTTTCTTAAAGCCGCGGCATCGGACAGGATGGTGGCGGGCTTCTCCCCTGCCCCGTACAGCATAAAGGAATAGCGGAAGCAATGGTCGCCCTTTGCGCACATGGAAAGCTCGGCTACGTGCTCCTTCCAGGTATGGTCACCATGGGGGCTTTCACGCACGACGGAGTTGACCAACATATATTCCAGCTGGCCGACGTCATTGTTCTTGATATACAGGAAGTCACCCTCCGTATTGGACAAGGCCGCCGTGTAGGCATCCGTGCGGTAGAAGGATACGTTCTTGGCGTAGAACAGGCCCTTGCGGATACGGTGCATGTCGTATTCCGTGGGATATTCCTCAAGAGGATCGTATTTTTCGTTTTCAATGTCCTTATATTCCATACCGAACATCACGCCGCCGTACAGTGGTGCTTGCTTGGGCATGGGAATGCAGGCGGCCAGGAAGCCCTCGTGATCCCAGTAGGTCTCGGTGCGCACATCCACCTTGCTGCTGTCCTTGGTAATGGTCAGCGTTTGGGTGTAGCGAGCCTCCCCATCGGTGCCCTTCAATTCGATCTCCCACACAACGGGGCCGTTCAGCTTCATGGTCCAGCTGTCCCACACAACGGGATGGATCTCCGTTACGGGGCCGGTCCACAGCACGCCCGCCCAGCAGTTGCAATGGCGGTATTCCACACGGTTCCAGGGGCAAGCGTCCTCACCGCCCAGGATCCGGCCGTCCTCCTTGCGCAAGATAGACACCAGATCGCCCTTTTCAAAGCTGAAAACAAAGGCACCGTTATCTACCCGGAAGCTGTCCTCGGCAGGTTGATTCAGCTGAGGCATCACGCGGCCGTACACTTCCTTGTCCACATAACGGGCAGACAGATCCGCCCCCTCCGCCACGATACAGGTATAGCCCGTAGCAGGCAGGGTGACCAGGCAACGCAGATAGCATTCCCAAGTATCGTTGTAAAACAGGGGCGTTTCGATCTGATAGGGCACGGGATTTCCCAAACCGTCAAACAAACGCAGGTTTTCAAAATGATCGGCGGGCACCACCACGTCCACCAAACGGGTCACGATCTTATCGTGGGGGTTAAAGACGATGGCCACCGTATTGGCAGGAGCCTGAATGTGGCGTGCCAGGGCATCCACCGCCAGCTCCGCTTTATTCTCCGCACTGCTCCAAGCCTGATCGCCCCAACGCTTGTATTCGTTGAAGTCCCACTCAAAAATATCCTGAGAGGCATGGGCAGAGATCTTCAGATTCTCCTTCCACTCCTCATCCACGGGACGGTAGGTGAAATCGGCACAAGCTTCGGCGGCCGTCATCCATTTTTCCGCGCGCACCAGTGCCTCTGCCCCGCCCACACGGGTCTGCAAAAGGCCTCTTTCGCCACCCCAAGCGGGGTTATAGGGCACGTCGCAGGGATCGATGGTCCCTTCTACCACCCGGATCTTCTCCTTCTCCTTCTCCAGCTCTTTAAATGCCTGTACGGGAGTAGCAAACTGCAGGGTGGAGGTCTCGTTGGCGTTCCATTTTTCAATGATGCCGGGCAGATCGATATACAGATCCGCGTTATGAGAGCGCAAGGGACGGCTGTCATCTGCCCCGTTGGCTGAAATGACCACGTCGGAGCAATTCAGGTTGACCAGTTTGGGGAACTCGTGCTCCCAGATCCAGCGCACGGCTCCATCCCAATCGTTTTTGAAGTCCAGCTCGGCCAGTTCTTTGGTCCACCAGCCACCGTAAGAGCTCCACCAGCAAAGTACCTCGGACCCGTCGGAGCCTTTCCAAATAAAATCATGAGGGATTCCCTTGTTGTACAGCACGTCAAAGGGACGCTGGGCGCGGTAATACTTATAACCGGATTTCTTCAGCAGCTGAGGCATCTGAGGACCACCGATGGCCACGTCCACGTAAGAACTGTTGACCGTCAATTCCGCCTCGGGAAATACGGCCGCGATCTCCCGCTTGCCGTACACCATATTGCGCACCATGGCTTCGTCAGCCACCATGTTGGTGCGGGTATTGGAATAGTCTCCGCAAATGGCCATCTGACCGCGGCGCACCGCCTCGCCAAATTCCTGAATTCGTTCGGGACGGGCTTTCAGGTAGGGCAACACGTTGGTGATCCAGCTGTCCACGTACCAGGTATAGTTGGGGTCCTTGGCCATCAGGTCCAAGACCTCGTCCAGTGCCATATTATAGCGGGCGTAATGCCAATTTCGGCTGTGGCTCCAGGCCCAGTCGCAATGAGCGTAGGGAGTAATATAGATCTTTTTTCCGCGCAGTTTTTCGCGGATCTCCTCCAAGGTTACATCTCCTTGGGCGACGACCTGCTTTTGTTCCAAATTTTCAAAATTAACGTTTTGCGTTCTTTCCTCTGCCATCTTGATCGCCTTCCTTTCATGATTGGCTAATTATATGGTAGCATTTATGCAAAAAATTTGCAAGTGGTTTGTAAAAAATGCAAAAATACAAAAGGAAAAGCGCTCTGCAAGTGCTTGCAAAGCGCTTTTTTTGAAAAGTTCACAATTTCAAAAGACGAGCAGCATTGTCGGAAAGGATCGCCTGTTCCGTTTCGGGGGACAATCCCGCAGCGCTGATCAGCTCCAACTGACGCGCAGGGTCCGTCCACGGATTGTCGCTTCCGAAAAGGACGCGCTCGCTGCCGTGCTTTTCCACCATGCGCACGAAGCGCTCGGTCTGAATGCTGCCCATAGTCACCGCCGTATCCAAGTACAGCGGGTAGCGTCCGCACAAACGGTCTTCCACCTCTTCCCACATCAGCCAACCGCCGAAATGAGCCGCCACAAAGCGGTCGTAGGGGTGTTTGTCCAGCATAGCCGCCAGCCTTTTGGGCGAGCAATGGATGGGGTCGGGCATGCCCAGGTCCAAACCGGTGTGCATCAGCACCACCAGTCCCAGCTCCATGGCCTTTCGGTAAACGGGAAAGACCCTGGGGTCGTCCACGTAAAAGCCCTGGTAATCGGGGTGCAGCTTAATGCCCTTTAACCCTGCCTGCGCGATCTTTTCCACCCATTCCACCGCATCCTCCCCCAAAGGATGCACCGACCCGAAATGGATCAGATCGGTGCAATCGTTTTGGATGGCAAAAGCGTTGACGTTGGCGTGCTGGGCAGGCTTGGTGGCAATATTGGCCACCACGGAAATATCGATGGAGCAACGCTCCATGACCTGCCGAAGCTCTGCCTGCGTGCCTCGGGTGATGGCCGGCTTTTCGATCCGCCCTTCCAAAGAGGCGATGGCCCGTGGGGCCAAAGCATCCGGAAAGGCGTGAGCATGAAAATCAACGATCAAAAGCTTATTCAGTCCTTATTTCAGTCTAAAACGCAAAGTGACGATCTGGAAGGGACGCACAGTCATAGTTACCGTTTTACCCGTTCCGGACAGCTTGCAGTCGCTTTCCAAAGCGTTGCCGTAGAAATCGGTAGATTCCACAGCAGCCAAAGGCATGGAGAAGCTCCATTTGGCGGCCGTTTCCACACCTGCCGTTTCAAAGAAGCGGGCGCAGAATTCGCCGTTCTCCTGATAGAAGGCAGTCTGAACCAGATTCTCCTTGTGGCAACGGGCAAACCAGTTGTGCTGAGGATCCCCTTCCTCGGGCGTGGCATTGTTCTTGTAGGTGACCATCAAAGGATGATGGTAACGCTTGGTGTACTGCTGAATGGCACCGTAGGCCTCGGCATTGGGAGCCAGGAACAGGGAGAAAGCAAAGCGATGGCGGCCGTACATGCGGAAGGACTCAGGCACATTGAGGAACCATTCCTCATTGGAGTACTCAAACAGCATCACACGGCTGAGTACCAAAGACATCTTGCCCTCTTTGAAGTTATGGATGTAGTAGACCGAGCAATCACCGGCAACCAGCGCCACGGGAATGCGACCGCAGTCAAAAGCGGTGAAGTTGCGGCCGTAGATCTGACCCTCGATATAGCTTTCACCTCCCACATCGATGGTGTGCTCCGCATCTCGCTTTTCAATGCCGTAATACACGTCGGAGAAGGTATTGCAACCCAGATCGCAATCAAAGTCTACCAAGAAATAGCCATCCTTGGTGGGACGGTGATCCAGCAACAGCTCAAACTCCAAGGCAGGAGAATCTTTCTTGACGATGACATCCAAAGCAGCCTCGGCAGAACCAACCGTACCGCCGATGCGATATTTCCACATCACAGGGCCATTAGCCAGAACCTTCCAGCTGGTAATCTTCATAGAGGTCTCGGAAACGGTCTTAAGGGAAGGCATCCAGCCGGTGTTTTGAGGTGTTTCCACAAAGCGGAGATTCACCAGGGACTTGCCGCGCTTGGCCTTGGCCGTGCGGCGCTTGCGGTTGTCGCGCAAGGACTTCAAACGGCCCTTGGAGAAGGTGGCGCAAAGCACGCCGTTGTCGATCACAACATCCTCTTCCAGGCAGGGAATGTCCTGGGTCTTCAGGGTAACGTAGCTCTTTTCCACCTCGGCCTGAGGATTGGGTTCCCCGTTGGCCACCAGCTTCACAGCGTTGTATCCGAAGGCGGGCACGCGCATCTTCACGGTCACGTACAGGGCGGTAAAGTCTACGCGCTTGTACTGTTCGAGAGTTTTAAAGTGATCCTGCTTGTTGACCACCTGATAAGGCAGGGTCTCGCCAAAAGCATCCACCACGGTAAAGCCCTGCAGGCCGAAGGGACCGGGGATCTTCAGCTCCACCACTTCTTCGCGGTCGAAGCACTGGGGGTTGACCACCACGTTGGTCAGGCCACGCTCGTAACGCACGCAGTAAGCGATATTGGCCAAAGCCTCGCGGGTCATCATCTGGGCGCGGGTCATGGCGTTGACAACGATCTCTTTCAGCTCGTCGGCATCCTGCACGTACACCCATTCAATGGCGTGGCCGGTGATCTCAAAGAGCTGATACCACAACTCCAAAATCTCGTCCTCGGGATATTCGTAGCCCATCATGGCGGCAATGGAAGCCACGTTTTCCAAGCGGACCAGCAGCTTATCCAGCTTGCCGCGCATATACCAGAAAGAATCGTTACCCTTCACAGGCAGGTTATAGGTCAGCTCATTCTCATCCAGAGGACCGGCATAGGTGGGCACATCCTGCTTTTCGGTCTCCTCGAAGAAACGGCCGGAGGTGCTGAATTCAAACTGGATCTTTTCGCGGCGATTCCATTCGTCGATAAACTCCAGGAAGCGAACGGGCTTATCAAACCAGTTGTTGGGGGGCACACTGTCGTCGCAACCGTAAGGCAGGATCTCCAGATCCGTGGGGCACAAACCGTCGATACGGCGGGCAGCCAGCTCCTCGTTATAGAAGGCTTCGCGAATGGCGGGCCATTCTTTTTCAAAATCCTGGTTGGTGTAATTCATCCACAGGAAGCCACCGCCAAAGCCGCGGGCCACCAGCACCTTGCTGCCGTCCAAGCCCTGCCAATAGAAGGTACGGGGAATGCCGCGTTTGTCCAGGTTGTTTTCGGGACGCTGGAAGCGGTAATAGTCAAAGCCACCCAGCTTCAGGATCTGAGGCAGGTTGCTTTGGCCGCTGGAAGTATCCAGGTTGTTGAACATATTGACTTTTTCCACGCCGAAGAAATCCTTGAAGAAACGGGTGCCTTCCACCATATTTCTCACAAAGCTCTCTTCCCCTACGTAGGAGGGGCGGGCCAGGCTGTAGCCGCCGCTGGCGACTTCAATGCGGCCCTGACGCACGTATTCCTTCAGCTCTTCCACGCGCTCGGGACAATTTTCAATGAAGGGAAGCAGACTGTGTACCACGTTGTCGATCATCCAGGTGGTCTGAGGATTGTCGCGCAGCCAGTCCAACACACTGTGGAACACCTGAATGTAGCGCCAATAATGCCACTGGCGCTCGTGCACCCAAGCGTAGTCGTGGTGAGAATGAGGGACAATGTGGATCTTTTTCAAACTGCCGTTATCAAGATTTTCGATGCCCATAACTGTTTTCTCCTTTGGTTTTCTTTTTTCATTATACAAAAACGCCGAGTATCCGACACCGTGCCGCAGCCTACAAAATCTAAAATTTTGTCTCTTGCATCACCGTGTCGGATATTCGGCGTCCTTGGTTTCTGGTGGACATTAAGGGATTTGAACCCCTGACCCCTCGCATGTGAAGCGAATGCTCTGACCAACTGAGCTAAATGTCCCCGTCGACTGTGAATATTATAGTCTTCCTTTTACACTTTGTCAAGCCTTTTTTGAACTTTTTTTATTTTTTTTGCATATTCTTCTTTTTGCGTTTCAAACTACTTTCACCGCTGGATCTTCCCTGAAAAATTCACGTACTCAGAAAGGATCTTTTTGTTTTATGGCTACCCTTAAATGCTCTGTGGAAAAATGCAGCTATAACAGCTGCGGCTTTTGTTGCAAACAGGACATTGCCGTTTCCGGCATGACGGCCAAGCAACATTCCGACACCTGCTGCACCTCCTACCGCGACCAACACCGCCGTGAAGCCTACGCCGTACCGGATCCCATTACCGACGTGCTTTGCGACGCCCGCAACTGCGTGCATAACGCCAAAGGACGTTGCGGAGCCGATAACATCCGCGTCTGCAACTGCAACAACGGTTGCCAAGGCCCCGAAGCGACCGAATGCAGCACCTTTTGCTGCCGCTGATCCCTTTTCCCCCAAAAAAGCCACGGCATTTTGCCGTGGCTTTCGTTATGAAGATTACAGTACCAAAGAGGGAGCGGCATATACTCTGGCGGCCAACTCCTGATTGAGCATATACAGGCTCTTGGGATCGGAACCGAAAAGCTCCATCTTCGTGATCAAGTCCCGCCTTGAGAATATCCATATGGCAGGCAGCGTTCTTATCAGGCTTGGCGATAGCATCCAGCTCCACTTTTTGGTTCTCATTTTGCAGGTACTGATAGAAAAGCATCGCGTGATCGCGCTCTTCCTGCGCCTGCACCTTCTTTTTTGCTCAAAGGGCTTGTCACACAAATACACCTGTGATATAATGGACGAACCTCAAAAGAAAAAAGCAGTCAATATTCCGATGCCGTCGTTTTTGGCAAAGATACAACTGCCGCAAAAACTTTTGATACCACGTTTCACGAAAAAGGAAGTGCTTTTGTGAAGGATTTAACTAAGCAGGAAGTAAAAAACGTCATCGAGGGCAAGCGTACCACGGAACGGATCCCCAACCTTTGCTCCTTTTGGATCTCTCCGAGCAGCTTCGGAGAGAGGAAGGATGAGATCCGCCAATGGCTCAGCCGTCAGGTCTACGATATCAGCGTATACGCCATCCCCGTACCCGAGGTTTGTCAGGGTACACCGGAGGATCCCGAATTTTGCTGGCTTCCCGCCGGCAAGTCTGAGCAATTCCGGGGAGCCATAGACAGCTGTGTCTATTTGGAAGACTGGGATAACACGGAAGAAGTGGAGGAAATGTTTGAAAAATTCCCTTCCGCCGAATCCCCTTCTCTGCTCAGGGAAAACGTTAATTTGGATCATTCCAAGTATGTGCTGGGACAATGGTTCTACTGTCTGTTCGAGCGTCATTGGTCTATTCGCGGTATGGAAAACGCTCTAACAGATTTCTATCTCTATCCCGACGAGGTACATCGTCTTTACCGAAAACTGACAGACTTTTACCTGCGAGTCATGGAACGCGTCCATGAACAGTATCACACAGACGGAATCTTTACCTCCGACGATATAGGTACACAGTCAGGACCTTTCTTTTCCCTGGAGATCTTTCGCACGTTCTTTAAGCCCTACTACAAGGAAATGATCGACAAGGCTCATCAATTGGGCATGCATTTTTGGCTGCACACCTGCGGCAACATTGAGCCCTTCTTGGAAGACTTTATTGAGATCGGCCTGGACGTCATCCATCCCATTCAAAAATACACCATGGATGAGAAACATATCGCAGACACGTACGGCGGCCGTATTTGCTTTTTGGCAGGCTTTGACGTACAGCGGATCATCCCCTACGGAACTCCGGAGGAGGTCACTCAAGAGGCTCGCTTCCTGATCGATACCTTCTCCCGCCCTGAGGGAAGGCTGATGATCACCATGGGCAACGGTTCGACTAAGGACTGGAAGCTGGAAAGTCTCCAAGCCCTGTACGACGAGATCGCCCGCGGATAGATCCCCACCAAAACGAAAAAGCAGTTTGTTTGTCAACAAACTGCTTTTTTATTTAATTCAAGGGGTCGTTCATCAATCTGGGAGCACATGCTTTGATGTCTCCGTATGTGGCATAACCGCCTACGTTCTTTTTGAGGTCCTCAGAGATCACTTTTCGCTGCCGATAAAGCAAAAAGCGGACGGAAAATTCCGTCCGCTTTTTTTGTATTCGGTTTACAGTTTGCTGACAATATCGCGGGTATCCATGGCGATCATCAGCTCCTCGTTGGTGGGAACCAACAGGATGCGCACCTTGGCATCGTCGGCAGAAACGTCGCGCAGAACGCCGCGCACGCTGTTCTTTTCGGGATCCACCTTGGCACCCAGCCAAGCCAGACGGTCACCGATGTTCTGGCGCACTTCCTTGCAGTTTTCACCGATACCGCCGGTAAAGACGATGGCGTCCACACCACCCATGGCTGCGGCAAAACCGCCAATATATTTGAGCAACTGATATTCAAACATTTCGTCGGCCAGGCGGGCACGGTCGTTGCCGGCCGCGGCCTGTTCCAAAATGTCGCGGTGGTCGCTCCACTGGCCGGAAACGCCCAGGAAGCCGGACTGCTTGTTCATGATGTTGTCCACTTCAGCGGCGGTCAGACCGGTGTCGATGAGCACCTTGACCACAGCGGGGTCCACCGTACCGCAACGGGTACCCATCATAATGCCCTCCAGGGGAGTCAGACCCATGGTGGTGTCCACACATTTGCCGTCCTTCACGGCGCTGATGGAGGAGCCGTTGCCCAAATGGCAGGTGATCACACGGAAGGAATCGCCGGGCTTTTTGCCCATGAACTTAGCCGCCTCAGCGGAAACAAAACGGTGAGAGGTGCCGTGGAAGCCGTAGCGGCGGATCTTGTTTTCCTCGTAGAACTTATAGGGAAGGGCGTACATATACGCGTAGTCGGGCATGGTCTGATGAAAGGCCGTATCAAACACAGCCACCTGGGGCACGTTGCCGATAACAGCCTTACAGGCGTTGATGCCGGTCAGGTTGGCAGGGTTATGCAGGGGGCCCAGGGGGATGCATTCCTCGATGGCCGCAATCACGGCATCGTCGATCAGCACGGAGCCGGAGAACTTGGCGCCGCCATGAAGCACACGGTGGCCCACCGCGTCGATCTCCTTCATGTCCTTGATCACGCCGCCGTCCTCGGCCAGCAGGGCCTTGACCAGCAGCTCAATGGCATCCTTATGGCTATCCACCTGCACCATGGTGACCTTATCCTCAAAGCCCGTAGCGCTGTGCTTGAACTTACCGGGAGTGCCGGAACCGATGCGTTCAAAACCGCCCTTTGCCATGACCTCGTCGTTGTCCATGTTGAACAGCTGATACTTCAAAGAAGAGCTGCCCGCGTTGATGACCAAAATCTTCATTTGCAAAAAATCCTTTCCGCCTTACGGCCTAAACATAGGGGGCTTGCATTTTTCGCCCAAATGGGGTACAATAGTGCAAAAGCCACATTTTTGTTACATTCTTTAGTATTGTACACATTTTTTTCCGCTTTTGCAAGGGTTTTTGAAAAAAAGAACCAAAAGGGAGGTGTTTTTGCCTTGGAAAGCTGTGCCGTGATCTGCGAATTCAACCCTTTTCACGATGGGCACGCCCATTTACTGCGCCGTGCCAAAGAGCAAACCGGCGCTCACGTGGTCTGCCTGATGAGCGGCAACGTGGTACAGCGCGGCAGCTTTGCCTTGTTGCCCCGCCACCTGCGCGCCGCCTGTGCCATAGACGGGGGCGCAGATGCGGTGTTTGAATTGCCGGCCTCCTGTGTGCTCAACAACGCGGCGGGCTTTGCCAAAGCCGGGGTATCCATGGCCGCCGCCCTGGGGTGCCGCTACCTGGCCTTTGGCAGTGAATGCGGCGATCTTTCCCTGCTGCAGCAAGCCGCCGACGCCACCCTTTCCCCCGCTTACGAAGAGGCTTTGAAAGACTGTCTGGCGCGCGGGCTTTCCTTTGCCACCGCCTCCAGAGAAGCTATGGCGGCCTGTTTCCCCGCCCTGGGTGAAGTGCTGGCCTGTCCCAATAACCTTTTGGGGATAGAATACCTCAAGGCCATTCGCGAGCTGAAGCTGCCCTTGCTTGCCCTGACCTTTCCCCGTGAGGGAAACGGCTACACGGATACCCAAACGGTTGAGGGACGCTTTCCCTCCTCCTCCTCCCTGCGCACTCTTTTGGCGCAGGAGCCCACGCATCCGCTGCTCCCCTCCGCCGTTCGGGAGGCCTGCGAACAGGGGCTTTGTCCCTCCGATGGGGAAAAAGTGGCCTCTGCCGTGCTGACCCTGTTGCGCCGTCTTTCCCCCGAGGAGATGGCCCTTTGTGCCGACGTCTCCGAGGGATTGGAATACCGCCTGCTGAAGGCTGCCGGGGAATGCCGCACGCTGAAAGCCTTTTTCGAGACCTGTGCCACCAGGCGCTACCCCCCTGCACGGCTGCGCCGCATCGTGATGAACGCCACCTTGGGCTGTACGGCCCAAGACAATGCCACGCCGCCGCTGTATGCCCGGCTTCTTGCCGCCAAGCGGAGCGCCGTCTCCCTTTGGGAAAACGCCTCCATCCCCGTGGTCGTTAAACCCGCCCGCGCCGAGCTTTCTTCCCGAGCCGCCCGTCAGTTTTCCCTCAACACCGCCGCGTGCGACCTGTTTGCCTTTACCCTGCCCGATCCCGAGGCGCTGAAAGCGGACATGGCTTTAAGCCCCCTGATCTTTTGATCCAAAAACACAAACAGCCGCGCTCCGAAAAAGAGCACGGCTGTTTTTTTACGAACAATGTTTACTTGACGGAATACCAATGCTTGGCAAAAACAGGCTCCACGTCGCGGTGCAGGAACAGCTCCTCCACCGTTACGAACTGATAGCCCTCCTCCAGCAGAATGTCGATGGCGGCCAAAGAGCCCTCCACACTGGTGGAATGAATGTCGTGCACCAGGACGATGGCTCCGTCGTGAGCCCCGTCCACGATATGTTCGCGCACAGTGTCCACGTCGCGGTATTTCCAGTCCTCGGGATCAACGCTCCAAAGGATGAGGGTGTATTCCAGTGCCTGACGCACTTCCTCGTTGGTGGAGCCGTAGGGAGGCCGCACAAACAGGGGGCGCTTTCCGCAGGCGTCCTCAATAAGCTTGGAGGTCTTTTCCACCTGCTCTACGGATTTTTCCGCCCCGATCTTGGTAAACTGAGGATGGTCGTAAGAATGGTTGCCCAGGCAATGCCCTTCCTCCGCAATGCGGCGGACCAGCTTGGGATAGTAAGAAACGTTGGTGCCCACCATAAAGAAGGTGGCCAGCACTCCGCGCTCCTTCAGCCCGTCCAGCAAACGGCCGGTGTTGGCGGAGCTGGGGCCGTCGTCGTAGGTGATGGCGATCATTTTGCCGTCGGGATCCAGATCACGGGCACTGTAAGCCAAGCAGATCTTTTCGATCTCCTCCCGCTTTAAGGAAACATCCCCGGTCTCCAGCATGACGGTCACGGCCTCTTCCGTGACGCGGAAGGAAACGCCCTCGGGGAAACTTTCCACCCCGAACATGCCGGGCACCTTGGCCCGTTTTCCTTTAATAAACAGTTCCTCGGGGGTCAGGCGAGTGCCGTCCGCCCCGTAGGTGCGGCAAATCGTGACAGCCTCGCGGGCGTTTTCCCCGTAAAAGCGGACCTCGTTAAAGGTCACGCTGGTGTAATCGTCGTAAGCCGACACGGAAAAATCCAGGCTCAGCATGCGGAAATCCTTTTCCCCTGCCGAAAGGATGTACGTGTCAAAGGAAGCAATGCGCTCGTTCACATAGGCGAGGATGTCCGCATCGGCCGCCGTCATCCCCGTAACGGGATAATGCACGCCCATGACAGTGTTTCCGTTTTGGCGGGAAAGGGTCTTTACCTCCAGTTGGCCGGCGTAGGTGCTGGTCAGCACCGCCTGCTGCTCTACTTCGCTCAGCACGCCCTTCAAGGCGGGATCGGGCTTCGGTTCCTCGGAAGGGGGCACTTCAGCCACACAGCCGAAAAGTCCCAAAACCAGCACGAAGCTCAGCAAAAGGGAGAGGTTCTTCTTTGCTCTGCTCATCTTTGTTTCTGCCTTTCTTCTCGGTTTCCGTTGCATGGACAAACCGCCTGCGCGGAACTTGCTGTTTCTCCCAACGGCTTTTTCTTTTATTATACTCCCCTGCCGTCAAAAAAGCAAGCGTTCCGACAACTATATTTTTTATTGACATTTGACAAGGGGGCTGTTATAATGGGAACACACCTATAAAAATAAAGAAGGACGTGTTTGAATTGAACTTTTTGAATATGCAACGGGTCAAGGTCTTCGTTATCACCTTTGCCGTTTTGGCGGGTCTTTTCTTCGTTTTGGCGCTGGCCGGCGTATTCGGCATGATCGCCGATCTGCAGCTGGAGGGTTTTAAGGAGGAGATCCTGTGGTACGCAGTCATGGTGTCCGGCGGCATCGCCACCGTGCTCTGCCTGCTTATCAGCACCGCCCTTTTCAAATTTTCCGCCGATGTGATGGAGGAGATCAACCACCTCAACGCCCGCATTGCCGAGCTGGATCGGGAAGCCCATTACGGCAAACGTAACGGCCTTCCTACCGTAGAGATCCCCCCGCAAAAGCCCACCGTAGAATAAGTCTTCTTCAAGCAAAAAGCCGATGCATTCGCATCGGCTTTTTCATTTTACGGGCGGGTCTATTCCTCGTCCTCGTCATCCTCGTAGTCCATCTCACCCATATCGCCCATATCGCCCATATCGTAGATCTCTTGCGGATTGTTGCTGTAATGATACCTTCCGTCCTTATCCCTTCCCTTGAAGAAGAAATTGACCAAACGGGAAAACTTTCCCTCGTTCTCTCTCGAAGGAACATCTCGGAATTTGGGCAGATCCTCGGGCGTAACGCCGTCACGTTGCGGGTCGATGGCCTTAGCCAGCTTTTCAAAAAAGAAGGGCGAAAGATAGGGCACCATGGCGTGGATGCAATCAAAGCCCTTTTCCCCGCACACCTTCAGCACGCGCTTATCCAAGATCCGACGGGCGTAGGCATCCAACGGCATTTGGGAATAGTAGTAGGCCACCTGCGCCCAAGCAGCGGGAGAATCCTCCTGCTCGTCCAGCCAAGCGGTCAAAAACAAAACGGAGTTGGCAGAGCCCAAACGCACCCACCACCCGTTCCAAGGAGCCAGCCCCTCGGAAAGCTCGCGGGTGATCTTCAACGCCTGCGCCAACAAAACGTCCTGCGGAACGACGGAAAGGTGATTCATAAAATCGACCCAATTATGACGGGTATCCGTATTATGCCTGAAAATAAAGGAAATGACTTTTTGGTTTTTTCCCGCCACCAGCAAGGGAAGCACCGCACTCACCCCGTACTGCGTATATTCAGCCAACAGGTATCTGTCTGACACCTCAGAGCTGATATAGGGCTGGAAATATTTAAAAAATTGCATTCCGCTGACACGGTACTCCTCCACCGCCAACTGATCCATCAACTGCGTAGGAATATAGGCAAACAAGACGGAAAGGTGGGGAATATCGTACACGCGGCGCAAAACCGTATAAGCCTTTTTCAGCATCCCGGCAGACATCTCCGAAGCCAGAAGCAGAACCTCCGTCAGATCCGTTTTATTCTCCAGCGCCCGATATTTTTCATCACCGGGCAGCTCCCCCTCCTCCGCTTCTTCACGGGAAAGAAGCAGAAAGTCGGAAATCTTCATGTCCAAAGCTTCCGAAATATCTCCCAAGCGCTCCGCATCCGGCAGAGCCTCGCCACGTTCCCATTTGGAAATGGCTTGGGCAGACACGTACAGCATCCCCGCCAATTCGGTTTGAGTCAAGCCTTTTTTTCTGCGGTGAAGCGCGATCAGCTCCCCCACCTCTTTCGGTGTTTTTAACATATCCGCTTTCCTCCTGAAACTTCTTGATTTTTAACCAATCTAAACCGCGCAGTTCGATTTTCCACCTACATCATACCCGATTTTTACAGCTCAGTCAATCAATTCAAGGTTGAATTTCGGTTTAGTTTTGATATTTATGGTTGTTTTTCGGTTGAACTGACGTTGTTTTGCCCGGTTTGCTTTTCTCATGCAGCAAAAAAGATTCCCCGGGGAATGCCTGTACGTTCTCTGTCTTTTTTCTTAATAAGCTCTGCATTTTCGGTCGCAAATACTTCAGGATCGTGATGAAATATTTTTTACCTAAAAATTCAACGATCGGTACTTCGTCATTTTTTAATTTCTGAAATCAATTATCATTCTTCTTGCAACGCAATAAATCTCCGATTTGGAGAAATAATAAAATATCGCTCCGTTGATTCTACCGTTGGTTTCATGTATAATACAGTCACAAGCTCCGGAACTTGAATTTTTTTCGGGAGGCAAAAAACATGTACGAATGTAAAATCGCAGAAAAACTGTTGGAGCTCCGCACTTCAAGGGGAGCAACGCAAGAGGATGTGGCGCAAAGCCTATCCGTATCCAATAAAACGATTTCCAAATGGGAGAACGGTGCCTCGACGCCGGATCTTCCTATGGTCGTAGAACTTGCAAAATATTACGGTGTAACCACCGATACGCTGCTCGGGCTTTCCGAGGACAAAAAGCAAAGCACAACAGAAGAAATTCGCTCTTTGTTTGAGGGGCTTGACCGCCGCGAGTCTGTGCTCAAAGCCTTTGAAACAATAAGAGCTCTTGTTCCTTCAATGTATGGAACCATATCCGAATATTATGATGACGCTTATGATAAAGAAAACGTTTATCCGACAGGTACTTCACATGGATATCGTTCCGCAATTTCACTCCACGAGTTCTTTGAGTTTACCGCAAGCTCTGAAAATGTGAATGTAGCTGTGATGATGCTTAGAAACAAGGCTAACTTTGCATGGATGAACGATGCCGATAAACAAAAAGAAATCGTGAAAATTTTTAAATTCTTGTCTAACGAGGAGGCGCTTTCCGTTCTCTATTTCGTCCATTCCACTGACTGCTCCGAAAGCTTCACAGCGGAGTATGTTGCAGGTAAAACCGGAGTGGAACAAGAGCGTGTCACAGAAATCCTCGACGAATTCTGCTCCGTTGGAGAATGCCATTGGGTGACAGTGCATCTTACTGAAGGCGAAGTCAGAGTTTATGAATGTCACGGCGATGGTATAGTCTTGTCCTTGATTGCTATTGCTTTTGAGAGAATGTGCGGTAGACAATCCTATGACTACAACTTTAACGGAAGATGCAAAATGATCGGAGGTAAATAATATGAGTTTATCGGCTAATATCAAAAGATTGCGTCTTGAAAAGAATTTGACACAAGAGCAGCTTGCTACAAAGCTTGGCGTATCCGCTCAAGCTGTTTCTAAATGGGAAACAAGCGAAACCTATCCCGACGGAGCACTTCTTGTGCCGCTTGCCAACGAGCTTGAGGTATCTCTTGATGAGCTTTTCGGCAATGAAACGGTCACGATGGCGGATATTTCGGGAAGAATTGTCAAATTGATTCATAATACCGAGGCAACGGAACGTTTCAACGTTGCGCGTGATATCGGCTGGCAGATCGAGCGCGGTTTATTTAACTGCCTTATGGAGATTGAAAAGAAGTACGACCCCAATGAAATCAAGAATCAGAACAATGCATCCTATATTCTTGACGATAACGGATTTACAATCGTATCTAATGGAATAGAGCCTTTCTTCTCGGTATTTCCACAACCGGCAGAGGGGTACGGACATTTTCTGAATGATAAGGACGACCTGCAAAAAATCTTTGCGGCACTCTCACATACGGATACGATCAATGCTTTGATATATTTATATCATCGAACCGAGAATTATGTTTTTGAAAGTTCTGTACTTTCGAAGGATTGCGAAATTTCCAACGATAAGATTGATGCAGTATTAAATGATTTGTTGCTGTTGAAGGTAATGCGGAAGCAAAATCTCACCATTAACGGTGAGGAACGTACGCTGTATTACTCAAGACCGAGTCACAATCTGCTTGCACTGTTCATCATGGCAAAGCAGATTGGGTATAAGGGTGATTATAGGTTACAATCTCACATCCGAAATACGCCGTTTTTCAAGGAATAAAACAATACCGCCGAGAGTAACCGTTTGGTCGCTTTCGGCGGTTCATTATTTAATTTATTTTTCTGTCCTTGATAGTACGTACCATACGGAAGATCTTTTTTGCTTCGTTGACGGAATCGGGAACCTGCCTGCCAAATCAGGCCGCATCCTCGCCAAGTTCCACGTGGTCAAAGGAGAAAAACAGGCGCGAAGGATCAAAATAACGGGAGGAGGACATCCCCGCTTTGATAAATTCTCCATCCCGATACTCGTTGAGGCTGCTCCAGGTAGAGTCGATATGGATCCAACGCCCGTCCACATACGCCTGCACCCATGCATGATTTTCCTCGGTAGCCGTAGCCAGAAGATCGTTAGCATTGGCGTAAAAGCCGGACTGCATGGCAATTCCCACCACGACCCTGCACGGAATACCCGAGGCTCTCAGCAGCGCTGCCGTCAAGTAGGCGTAGCCTTGGCAAACGGCGCGTTTTTCCTTCAGCACGCTTACCGCATCCACTGCCGTTTCCGTACTTTTTTCATAGGCGTCGTAATCGTAGTAGATATTCTCCGCCACCCAATCATGGATGGCCTTGGCCTTTTCGTACTCCGTGTTCAAACCTGTACAGAGCTGCTTGGACAGCGCCGATATATTCTTGTCCTTACTTTGCACCATTGCACTCGGTTGGCTGTATTGCTTCTTCAAAGCAGATGTTTGCACGTCAAGATTACGTTCATAGGCGCCCGGCACCTCAAACCATACCTCTCCGCCTTCCACGCATACGATCAGTTCATTATATAGGTAGGAAGAAAAGGTCCCGTTTTGGCGGGAATTCTTGAAAACATTGAAATAATAGGTTCCGTCCTTCACGTTTTCCAGGGAGAGCTCGATGCGGAAGGTCCCGTCTTTGGCACGGGCCTCCACCACGTCGCACACCTTATCCCGATGAGCCGTACAGCTAAGGGTACAGTATAAATACGCCATATCGTCGGCCGTGGCCTTTCCCTCGGCCAGCAGGACCGTGGGACAAACGGTAAAACGAAAGCTTTCTTCGGGATAAAAATTAGTCAACAGGGACACCGCCCTGCCCTCTTCCAACGCCTTGGCTTCGGAAATACTGCGGAACAAGCGCTTGAACGTGGCCAAGGCCTGCTCGCGGGTATAGCTTCCCTGCCCGTCAAATTTGGTAGGCGTTACTCCGCCCATGACCCGATACACCGTGCCGTTCCCCCCGGCTGTAGTACGGTGGTCGATACGGTTGTATACGTACTCTATCCCCTCCTTGGCCCACGAGGGCATATAGGAATCGGTAAAGGGAATATTCTCTTTTTGAGTAAAGGCATCTGTAAGGCATTCCGGCTTTACGCCGTCTTCCAAAATTTCTCCCACCAGCCAAAGCATGCGCGCCGCCTCGGCACGGGTGATCTCGGCCTCGGGCATAAAGACGGCTTTGCCGCTTTCCTCATCCTGCCCGCGCCCCACGGTAATCCCCAGGGCGGTGGTAATCAGAATTTCACGGGAGGTCGTATCGGCAAAATACTCCCCGTCCATGGTCACGCCGCGCAGGGCACAAAGCTCCTCCCCCGTTATGCCGTAAAAGGTTTCCAGGGTGCGCACGGCCAAAGTACAAAACTCGCGGCGGGTGACGGCAGTTTGAAAACGGCTGTTCAGAGCCTCCGGCACGATGCCCAATGCCAGGGCATCCTCCACCTCGGCCGCCGCCCAGGAGGAAGGCTCCTGTGCCGCCTGCACGGAAATGCCGCAACACAAAAGTCCCAGGCAAAGCAACCAGGCCCAGAACCGTTTTTTCATAAACGTGCTTTTCAAAGCAGACGCCTCCTTCTCCGTTTTTACTCGCCGCGATCGCGCTGCTTGAACGCGCGCTCCATCTCGCGACCCGCATCCCGACGGGCCATATCGTCTCTCTTGTCGTAAAGCTTTTTGCCTTTACACAACCCGATCTCCACCTTGACCCGAGGACCCTTTAAATACACCTTTAAGGGAATGACCGTGTACCCGTCCCGCTTGACCCAACCGAAAAGCTTTAGGATCTCGCGCTTATGCAACAACAGCTTTCTTTGGCGATAAGGCTCGCGGTTAAACACGTTTCCCTTTTCGTAAGGGCTGATGTGCATGCCACACACGAACAGCTCCCCATCTTTAAAGTCACAATAGCTGTCCTTAAGGTTCATTTCCCCTAAGCGGACTGATTTGACCTCCGTGCCGTACAGCTCGATGCCGCATTCATATACCTCTTCCACAAAATAGTCGTGGTAAGCTTTTTTGTTGGTCTGTAATATTTTCACGGCTTCTTTTTCCGCCATGCTCTTGCCTTCTTCCTTTACTCTAATGAATCTATTTTACAAAAGGGGATACCCGTCCATTCTCACCTTATTATACCACAGTTTCTCCCGTTTGTAAAGTATTTCTCCTTTAAAGTTGCGCGGTAAAAAAAGGGGGGAGCGGCCTACTCGCAGGTCACTCCCCGTTTTGTCAAAAGGCCGTTTTTCAGCCTTCCACACTGTATTTTTCCACTTTACCTGCAATGGCAGGCTCGCAAAGCAGGTCCAAAAAGATGCCTTCGTCCCGATATTCCATGGTGCGCACGCAGCCGTTTTTGTGCAGCAGGTCCACCAAGCTTCCCTGGGCATAAGGCAACAGCACCCGCATGACCCGCCTTCCCTTCAGGCATTGAGCCTCCAGCTCCTGCAGCAGCTGCTCCAACCCGCTGCCCGTGGAGGCCGATACGCAAAGCATCCCCGGCACACGCAGGCGAAGCTCCTCCTCGGGAAGGGGCAGATCGCATTTGTTCAGCACCACCACACGGGGTTTTCCCGCCGCCCCAAGCTCGTCCAGCACTTTGTTGGTCACCTCGTACTGGAAGATCTGGCGCGGATCGGAAGCGTCGATCACCTCCAGCAGTACGTCTGCAAACACAGCCTCTTCCAAGGTGGAACGGAAGGCCTCCACCAAATGGTGAGGCAATTTATCAATAAAGCCGACTGTATCCGTAAGGAGCAGATCCTGCCCCCCAGGTGTGCGCAGTTTTTTGGTGGTGGTATCCAGCGTGGCGAACAGCTTGTTTTCTGCCAGAATTCCGGCCCCTGTCAGGGCGTTCATCAAGGAGGATTTTCCCGCGTTGGTATACCCCACCACGGCCACCTGCATCACGCCGCTTTGCTCGCGCAGTTTGCGCTGCACGCCGCGGTTGCGCACCACTTCGTCCAGTTGCTCGCGCAGGGCGGCGATCTTGCGCTTCAAATGGCGGCGGTCGGTCTCCAGCTGGGTCTCACCCGGGCCTCGCGTGCCGATACCGCCTCCCAGACGGGACAGCTCCAGCCCCTTGCCCATCAAACGGGGCATGGTATATTTCAGCTGAGCCAGCTCCACCTGCAATTTGCCCTCTCCCGTAACGGCGTGCAGGGCAAAAATATCCAAAATCAGCATGCTCCGGTCGATCACACGCACGTCCGTATCCTGCTCCAAATTTTTGATCTGCACAGGCGACAACTCGTTATCGCATACGATCAGGTCAGCCTCCAGGGCCAAACAGGCTTCCTTCAGCTCCTGCACCTTTCCTTCCCCAAGCAGGGTGCGGCTTTCGGCAAAGGAGCGGTTTTGGACCAGCACCCCCACGCATTCGCCCCCTGCCGTATCCAGCAGACCGCGAAGCTCGGCGATGCTCTGATCATCAGTGGCCAGCAGGGGGTCTGCCCCGCCGGTATTCAAACCGATCAGCACGGCGCGGCAGGTTTTCTCCCCGCCGAATTCCTGCATTAAATTCTTTTTCACACACGCTTCCTCCCTCTGAAAAAGCCTGTTTTTGGGCACACAAAAAGGGCAACGTACTACGCTGCCCTTGTGAAAGACGATCTTACTTGTTCAGACCGAACTTTTTGTTGAACTTTTCCACGCGACCGCCCGCATCGACAAACTTCTGCTTGCCGGTGAAGAACGGATGGCACTTGGAGCAAATTTCAACACGGATGTCCTTCTTGGTGGAGCGTGTCTCTATGACCTCGCCGCAGGCACACCGAATGGTGGTGGGCTCGTATTTAGGATGGATGGCTTCCTTCATTGTTTACACCTCTTTCGACCTAGCTATCAATTGCACGAAAGATATTATACACGATTTTTTCCGGGTATGCAAGTGTTTTTGAAAAAAATCTTCAGAATATTTCTTCTTTTATTTCCCTATTGACAAAAATCCTCCGTTTTATATAATGAAAGTAACGAAAAATCATAAAATCAAAAAATGAAAACAGAAAGGATGTTGGGCATGTTCCCTTCCAAACGGATCTCATGGCTATGCCTTTGCTTTATTCTGTTTTTTTGCACCGGCTGTATGGAGCCATTTGAGCAGCCTCCGTTTTTTGAGGAGAACAGTATAAACCGATGGAGTAGCCAAGTTCTCACCGAGGCCGAGTCCCTCTTTACTTCCGATGGGCGGCTGACCTCTTCTCAAAAGGGACTTTCGCTGAGTGTCCCTTACGAGGCGCTGTTACAAAACAGTACCGGCGATCTGCTTTCTGTGGCGCCCTTCAACCATAGCTACCAAAATTTTCAATTGTATTTTTCCTTTACCCTGCAGACCCCCTCCAACGGCAGTTCTCTGTTTGTGCTGACCCTGCGGCAAAGCGGAGGCAAGCTGATCCTCGTGCGCTTTTTAAAGGGCTATACGCAGGACCTAAATGCCGACGCGGTGACCGTCTCGGAAATGATCGGCGGGCGCGAAAGCCTTGTTTTTTCCGCGCCGTATCGCGTGGAGAAGGGCGTTCGACACACCCTTTGTATTACGTGTCAAGGCAATTCCTTACGGATCATGGACGGGGGTGAGACGGTGGCAGATGCAACGCTTTCCTCCGTAACGGAGGGCGGTAACGTACTGGTCAGCGCCGAATCTCAAGGAGCCTTGCGCATTCACGAGCTTTCCGTGAGCGAAATCTCTTACGCTGCCTCATCCTCTCCCTCCTCTTTGGCAGCAAGGCCGGGGCAATTGATCCGCCTTCCCCAAAGCTGGGACCGCGTACAGTTGCTTTCCTCCCATCCCGATTCATTTTACGCAGGTGAGGGGATCTTGCGCGCCTTTTCTCCCGCCGAGGGAAACATCTGCAATGCAGACGGACAAACGCTGACCCGGGTGAGCGTGCAGGCCCATCTGCCTGCAGGTATCGATCCCACCTCTTACCCTGCAGCCCTGCGCTGTCCCCTTATCCTTTCGTCACTGTCCTCCCCCGCGCTGACCGCCGAGCTGACAACGGGCCAATTTGCAGCTATGTTAGCAGAAAGCCTCTTTTTACCGGAGACTCGCTGTCTGCCCCAGCTTTCCCTTATTTCCTGCGGCGAGGCCGCCTCCGCGGCCCTGCGCTTCGGCTTTTACAGTGAA
Organism: Clostridia bacterium; assembly: GCA_017507855.1. Taxonomy (GTDB): domain Bacteria; phylum Bacillota; class Clostridia; order Oscillospirales; family RGIG5554; genus RGIG5554. The sequence continues at coordinate 12,313 of JAFWAE010000040.1, read as the reverse complement.
GCCTCCCTGGCACTTCGCCCCCTGGACTCTGCCGCCGCGCGTCAGATGCTCGAAAACGCCTGGACTTATGTTTGCGGCAGCTACGCCCCATTCCCCCTCGACCTTTCGAATTACCTACCCGGTTCGGGAAAGGTCTCCTGTAAGGCGGCCTTGCAGGCATTGGACGTTTTTTTGACCCTGACCGATCAGCTGACAGAGCATTTTGCCGTAAACGGCGGGCATTTGCTTTCCATTACGGCAGACAGCGCCCTGCGACTTTACGAACCCAACGCCCCCATTGCCTTCCGCGTTCGCTTCAGCGACCCGCGCACCTTCTGCGCCACCGTACAGCTCATTGATCTGCAATACGGTAAAGACCAAATCCTTTCCTTTACCCGCGACAGCCTGTGCATCAACGAACAGGGTCTTTGGGCCGACGGGCGTTTTATTCCCCAAGCCAACGGCCTGTATCGGCTTTGCTGTACGTTTTACGATGCCGAGCGAAACGTGCTGGCTTGTGAAAGCCTGCAGCTGGGTGTTACCCCGCGCGCCAAACAGGCAGCCGATCCCGATTTCTTCTGGGGCGTCCTGCCCTCTGTGGCCATTTCCTACGCCGATCCCTGGGAAACGTATCTGTTCCGCAACCGCTGGCAGACCCAGGAATTGGTGCTGGATCAGCTTTCTTACCTGGGCGTAAACATGGTCCGCATCGGCAACGGCGCCCTTTGGTCCAACCTACAGGCCTCTCCCGACAGTCCCCTGAACTTCACCTATACGGACTATTTGGTCAAACAAACCGCTCAGCGGGGCATTTGGATCGACTGGATCCTAAAGGGCACCACTCCCTGGTCTGCGGACAGCACCTACCTGGGCAGTTATTCCCAACAGCTGTACGAGGCCACGGGTGAAAGCACCATTCCCTGGTATCGCTGTCCCCCCGATCCGGAGGCATTTACCTCCTTCATGGAGGCCTTTTGCCGCCATTACGCTCAAGCAGACAATCTGCTTTTGGAAATGGATAACGAGCCCACCTTCTCCAATTTTTACGGTCCCGCCTCGCTGTATCTGCAAAGCCTGCGCATCATGTGCGAAACGGCCCGCCGCATAAATCCCAAGCTGCTGACCGCCACGGGAGGCATGGTGGCCCACCACGCCATTGTTCCCGGAAGCATAGAGGAAAAATACGCCTCCGCCACAGATCTTGAGGCTTATTACGAAGGCTTTCTGCGCTTGCGCGAAGAGGGTCTTTTGGACACTGTGGCCTGGCACGCCCACACCACCGAGGCCTTTTACCGCACCGCGCAAAAGCCCGGTCTGCTGGCTGACATGGGTACCTTCCCCGTGGAGGACGAGGCCCTGTTTATGAACGAATGCGGCAACGTGTTTGCCGACGATGCCCTCAATGCCTCCGAAAACCTTAAGAAAATCGTACTGATGAAATGCCGCAATTACCGCGGTTATGTGCTCTATTTTTACAACAAATGCTCCCCCGCCTCCGGCAACGCCCGCTACGAAAACGCCTGGGGCAATGTTTCTTATCGAGGTGAGCCCAACCGCACCGTGTTGGGCTACGCCACCGCCATCCGCCTGCTGGACGGCATGAAGGGCACGTTGGAGCAGGAAACGGAAGGGGCTATGGTCCTTTCCTTTGAAAACGAAAGCCGAACCGTCGTTGCAGCCTACCGCAAAACGCCTGCCTGCTCCGCCGTCTTGCACATTGACCCGTCAAGCACCTATACGGTGGTGGATCATTTCGGCAACCCCATAGCCGTGGAAGGCCACCGGGTAACGCTGTCGGACGAGCCCGTTTACGTTTTGTTTGCACAAAAGGGCATGAGCCGTGCCTGCCAAGCGAAAAACTAAATAAAAAGAGGTTTTTTGACACTTATATTTGCCAAACCCCTTGACTTTTTTCCGCTTTTGTATATAATAATAGGAAAGCGATGAAAAAGCTCAGTAGGCGGTAGCATACCCAAGCAGCGAGAACGGGCCGGTGGAAGCCGTTCACGGGGATGTCCGTGCGAAGGACGGCTTGGGAGCTTTCGTTTTCCGCGTTAAGGAGCTTGTAAAAAGGGGTGTTTTTCAAACACCTGAACCGGGGTGGCACCACGATCTTATTCGTCCCTGCGGAGTTTTTTTCCGCAGGGATTTTATTTTTCTTGAAAGGATGATTTTTACCCGTGATCCGTAAACCAAGAGGCACTATGGATATTTTACCTGCCGAGGCGGCCAAATGGCGCTTTGTGGAGCAGCAGGCCCGCGACACGGCGGCCCTGTTCGGCTTCGGCGAGATCCGCTTGCCCACCTTCGAGGCTACCGAGCTGTTTCAGCGCGGTGTGGGCGATGCCACGGACGTGGTACAAAAAGAAATGTATACCTTCTCCGACCGCGGGGGCGATTCTTTCACCCTGCGTCCCGAAGGCACAGCGGGCACGGTACGTGCAGTGATCGAAAACGGAATGTACGGACAGGCCTTGCCCTTAAAGCTGTTTTACGTGCTCAACTGCTTCCGCTACGAGCGCCCTCAGGCAGGCCGCTCTCGTGAATTTTTCCAGTTCGGTGCCGAGATCTTCGGCGCCCCCCACGCTTCCGCCGATGCCGAGCTTATCGCCCTGGCGGCAGAAATGCTTCGCCGCTGTGGGGCAGACGAAAGCGTGTGGCAGCTGCATATCAACTCCATCGGCTGTCCCGTTTGCCGCAAGGATTACCATGCGGCCCTGTACGAATATTTTGCCTCCCGCGCCGACCGCCTTTGCGACACCTGCAAGACCCGCCTGCAGGTAAACCCCATGCGCATTTTGGACTGCAAATGTCCCCAATGCCAGGAGCTGACGGCCGATGCCCCCCGCACCGTGGACTATCTTTGCGACGATTGCAAGGACCATTTCCACACCCTGCAGGAACTGCTGACGGGCATGGGTCTTCCCTTCACCGTCAACCCCCGCATCGTGCGCGGACTGGATTATTACACCAAGACTGTATTTGAATTTATCACCGACCGCATCGGCGCCCAAAGCACCGTTTGCGGAGGCGGACGTTACGACGGCCTGGTGCACGAGCTGGGCGGCCCCGCCATGTGCGGTTTGGGCTTCGGCATGGGGCTTTCCCGCCTGCTTCTGCTGATGGAAGCCTTGGGCACGGCCACCCCCGCCGATCCCCCCTGCGACGTTTTCTTCGTCTCCGTGGGTGAAAAGGCCGCCGTACAGGCTCAGTTGCTGGCCCACCGTCTGCGTAGCGCAGGCGTATCTGCCCTGGCCGATACCGTGGGGCGCAGTTTGAAGGCTCAAATGAAATACGCCGACAAGCTGGGCGCCCGCTACACCGCCGTGCTGGGAGACGATGAATTAGCTAAAGGCGAGGTCACCCTCCGCTCCATGGCCGACGGCAATACCCGTGTATGCGCCCTGTCCACCCTTTCCCCCGCAGACCTGGCTTAAGTTTGTTACTACACCGAAAAGGAGAAAAAATATGTCTGATTCCATGCAAGGCCTGTCCCGCACCCATTATTGCGGAACCTTAAGCGCCGCGGATATCGGCCAAACCGTTACGGTCATGGGCTGGGTCCAAAAGCAGCGCGACCTGGGCAGCTTGATCTTTGTCGACGTGCGCGACCGCACGGGCATCGTTCAGCTCAACTTTAACGAAACGACTCACAAAGAACTGTTTGACAAAGCTTTCACCCTGCGCGCCGAATACGTAGTGGCCGCTAAAGGCATCGTAGCCGCCCGCGGCGAAGCCGCCGTGAACCGCAAAATGGCCACCGGCGAGATCGAGATCATGGTGGAAGACCTGCGCCTGCTGAATACCGCTGCCACCCCTCCCTTTGAGATCGTGGAAAACAGCGACGTGCGCGAGGAGCTGCGCCTGAAATACCGTTACCTGGACCTGCGCCGTCCCGAACTGACCCGCAGTCTGATGCTGCGTCACCGCACGGCTCAAGCCGTTCGCCGTTATTTGGACGAGCAGGGATTTTTGGAGATCGAAACGCCCATGCTCATCCGTTCCACCCCCGAGGGTGCCCGCGATTACCTGGTGCCCAGCCGCGTACATCAAGGCACGTTCTACGCCCTGCCCCAATCTCCCCAGTTGTACAAGCAGCTGCTGATGGTGGGCGGCTATGACCGCTATATGCAGATCACCCGTTGCTTCCGCGATGAAGATCTGCGCGCCGACAGGCAACCCGAATTCACCCAGATCGATATGGAAATGTCCTTCGTCAACGAGGAAGACGTCATCGCCCTGAATGAGGGACTGCTTTCCTACGTGTTCAAAAACGTGTTGGACGTGGAGCTGAAGACCCCGTTCCAGCGCATGACCTGGCAGGAATCCATGGACCGTTTCGGCTCCGACCACCCCGACCTTCGCTTTGGGTTGGAGCTTTGCGATCTTTCCGATCTTTTCGCCCAAACCTCCTTCAAGGTCTTCGCGGGAGCGCTGGAAGCAGGAGGCTCTGTGCGCTGCATCCGCGTGCCCGGCGGTGCTTCCGCCTTCACTCGCAAGGATCTGGACAAGCTGACCGAATGGGTCAAGACCTATAAAGCAAAGGGTCTTGCCTGGCTGAAGCTGCAAAACGGCGAGGTCTCCTCTTCCTACGCCAAATTCCTTACCGAAGAGGAAAATAATGCCGTGGCCGAGCGTATGGGTCTGGAGGACGGCGACCTGCTGCTGGTAGTAGCCGACGGCAAAAACAGCATCGTGTATGCTTCTCTTGGGGCCTTGCGTTGTGAGATCGCAAAGCGCCTGGGGCTGATCGACAAAACGGAATTCCGCTTTGTTTGGATCACCGAATTTCCCTTGCTGGAGTACGACGAGGACGCCGGGCGTTACGTGGCGGCCCACCACCCCTTTACCTCCCCCATGGCTCAAGACGTGCCCTTGATGGAAACCGACCCCGGCAAGGTGCGTGCTCGCGCTTACGACATCGTGCTCAACGGCTTCGAGATCGGCGGCGGCTCCATCCGTATCCACAACGGGGACCTGCAACAGAAAATGTTTGCTTTGCTGGGCTTTTCCCAGGAGGAGGCTCAACGCCGCTTCGGCTTCCTGCTGGAGGCCTTCAAATACGGCGCTCCCCCTCACGGCGGTCTGGCTTACGGCTTTGACCGTCTGGTCATGCTTATGGCGGGATTGGATGCTATCCGCGACGTGATCGCCTTCCCCAAGGTGCAGAATGCCTCCGAGCTGATGACCGACTGCCCCTCCGAAGTAGACGGTGCCCAGCTCCGAGAATTGGCCCTGACACTGGACCTGCCCGTCCAAAATTCATAGTTTGTTCACAAAAACGGATTTCCCTTGTGATATACTGTTTTTTATCAGAAAAAATAAAAAAATACCAAAAAAATACGGGAAATGATCATTTTCCCCACAAGCAGGAGGCAACGTTCGCATGATAGAAATCACGAATCTGACCAAGCGCTACGGTGACAAATTGGCGGTAAACAACATTTCGTTTACTATCAAGGATGGCGAGATCTTGGGCTTTTTGGGGCCCAACGGCGCCGGAAAGACCACTACTTTAAGCATTTTAACCGGTTATCTTTCTTCCAATGAGGGCTCTGTGGTCATCGACGGGATCGACATTCTTACCAACCCCACCGAAGCTAAAAAACGCCTGGGTTATCTGCCCGAGCACCCCCCGCTTTATCTGGATATGACGGTGAAGGAGTACTTGAACTTCGTGTACGACCTGAAGCAATGCACCCTCCCCCGCACCGCCCATTTGGCGGAGGTCTGCGCCGTCGTCAAGATCGCCGACGTGTACAACCGCAAGATCGTCAACCTTTCCAAGGGCTACCGTCAGCGTGTGGGCATTGCCCAAGCGATCATCGGCAACCCCGAGGTGCTGATCTTCGACGAGCCCACCGTGGGTCTGGACCCCAAACAGATCATTGAGATCCGCAACCTGATCAAAAACCTGGGCAAAAACCATACCATCATCCTCTCCTCCCACATTCTGCCCGAGATCCAGGCTGTGTGCGACCGCGTGGTGGTGATCAACAAGGGCAATATCGTGGCCGACGATACTCCCGAAAACCTGGCTCACAACGTTTCCGGCTCCCGCCGCTTGCTGGTGCGCCTGGCTTGCTCCGAAGCGGAAGGTCTGAAGATCCTGCGCAATCTGGACGGTCTAATCTCTGCCGACGCCATCGGTGAAAAAGAAAAATTCACCTGCGACTACATCATCGAATCTGCCCCTCAAGTGGATATTCGCAAGCCCCTCTTCTTTGCGTTGGCCGCCAAAAACGTGGCGCTGTTGGGCTTGAAATCCCTGGAAATGTCCTTGGAAGACGTGTTTATTGAGCTGGTAGATAACCAAACCAACAAAGGAGGTCACTGAGCATGCTTGCCATTTTCAAAAAAGAAATGATCGCCTACTTCAAGACCCCCATGGGTTACGTATTTTTATCCGTGTTCCTTTTCGTGGCCGGTTTGGTATTTTCCCTACTGAACCTGGCTATCGTGGGAAGCAGTGCTTCCACCGACACCAGCACCTTCTTTACTTTTCTGCTGGGCTCCTTCTTTATCCTCATCCCCATTTTGACCATGAGGTCCTTCAGCGAGGAGAAAAACAAAAAGACCGATCAGCTGCTGCTGACTGCTCCCATCCGCCTTTCCTCCATCGTTATGGGTAAGTTTTTGGCGGCTATGAGCGTGCTGGTCTGCGGCTTGGCCGTCATCGGACTGTATTTTCTGCTTTTGAGCAGCAAGGGCAACTATAACGCCCCCGTGCTGTTAGGTAACTTCCTGGGCCTTTTCTGCATCGGCGCGGCGTTGATCTCCATCGGACTGTTTATCTCCAGTACCACGGAAAGCCAGCTGGTCGCCGTGATCGTCAACGAGGCTGTCATGGTGGCGTTGCTGCTACTCTCCCTGTTCGGCCCCAGCGCAGACACCACGTTTTTGGCCAAAGCTCTCAGCTTCATCTCCTTCTTCTCCCGCTATTCCAACTTCACCAGCGGCCAATTTGACCTGGTCTCTTTGGTCTACTATATCAGCATTGCCTTCATTTTCCTTTTCCTGACCACCCGAACTCTGGAAAAGAAGCGCTGGAACTGAGAAAGGAGCTTAGGCATGAATTTGAAAAAACAAAAAGACGGGAAGACCTCCCGCCCCGCAATGTCTTTGAAAGAATATTTTTCTTCCCGCCGTTTCCGCTACGGCTCCGCCGCCACGGCTTTCATTGCCGTTGTGATCGTGTTGGTCATGGCCCTGAATATTCTGACCAGCTATTTGGACGACCGCTATTCCCTGCGTATCGACACCTCCTCCAACCAATTTTTCACCATCAGCGAAAAAACCACCGACATTTTGGAGGCGTTGGAAAAGGACGTCACGATCTACGTGCTGTACCCCGAAAATGATTTTCCCGACCGGGTACGCGATTTTGTCAAGCTGTACGCCAAGCACTCCGACCGCATTACCGTGGAGTTTATCGACCCCGACAGGAACCCCACCTTTACCCAGCAGTTTGACACGGATACTACCATTTCCCGCGCCTCTATAATCGTCACGGCAGGGGACAATTTCCGCGTGCTGGAGTACAATAATTTATTTGGCTCCTCCTCCGCTTCCTCTTTCTATTATCCCACGTACGATTCCTTCTACGGTGAGCTGAGGATCACCGGTGCCATTCAGTACGTGTGCAGCGACGACCTGCCCGTGGTCTATTTTACCGAGGGTCACGGTGAGACCTTTGCCTCTGTGATCGCCAATTTCTTTACCGACAGCAACTGCATCGTCAAAAAGATCAACCTGCAGGAAAGCGACATTCCCGAGGATGCCGAGATTCTGGTCATCTTTGAACCCACCCGTGATTTCACCGCCGACGAGGTGAAAAAGGTTGACGGAATGCTGGACAGCTACCGCAACGTCATGTATTTGGCCAGTGCCGCCGTTCCCAGCCTGCCTGTGCTGGAAGAACTGCTGGCCGAATGGGGCATCGGCGTAAACCACGACATCGTTTATGACCCCGACAGTTCTTACCAGTCCTCTCCCAACGTAGTCATTGCCAAGTATTTGGACGAGGAATTCTGCAAAAGCTTGATCGACAACAAGATCTATACCCTCATTCCCAACTCCCGCAGCCTGACCAAGCTGTTCGACCAGCGGGATCTGATCTCGGTGGCAGGTCTGCTGGGCACCTCCTCCGGTGCCTACGCCAAAAGCCTGGCCAACGGAAGCCCCACCACCTCCGAAAAGGAGGACGGCGATGCTTCCGGTCCCTTCAACATTGCCATGCTGGCTGCCAAGGCCGGTGTGATCGACAATGTCTACGTGTACGGCCGCCTGTTCGTGGCCAGCTCCTTCATGGCGGATGCGGCGTTGATGAAGACCGACGCCTTGGGCAACTACGATATCTTCAGCAAGGTATTGGGCCTGTTTACGTCCGAGTCTTCCAGCCTGTATATCAAGCCCAAGTCCCTGACCACCGAATACCTGACCATTACTGCCCCCGAATCCACCGCCTATGCCGTATTCTTTATCGGTGTGTTCCCCCTGGCATTTATGGTTCTGGGCTTTATCGTTTGGATGAAGAGGAAACATTTATGAGTCAAAAAAACAAAATGCTTCAAAAGTTCAACGGACTTTCCAAAAGAAAGCGCAGCATCGTGCTGTTAAGTGCAGCCTTGGCCGTAGTACTGGTGTTGACCGCTGTGCTGGCTTTGACTGCCCCGGAGGAGGCTCCCAACACTCAGCCTGCCACCACGTATCTGTTTAACATCAAGCGCACCGACATCCGCCAGGTCAAGGTGAAAAACGAAGCCTTTGTGCTGACTGCCACCCTGCAGGAGGATGGCACCTACGCCCTGGAACAGATGAAGGACGTGGAGGTTAGCAGCACCTCCATTGTGTACCTGCTTATGGACGTGGCCATGATCGACGATTCCAAGGTGGCCAACGAAGCACCCGAATCTTTAAGCGATTACGGTCTTGACAAGCCCGCCTCCACGGTGATCATTACCATGAAGGACGGCAGCACTCACACCCTGAAAATAGGCAACGCCACTGCCTTTAACGACGGTTACTTCGTTATGGCAGACGATGACCCCGCCGTATACATTGCCGATAAGTCCTTAAGCGACACCTGCCTGCAGGGTCCCACGTACTATATCAGCAACACCATCCTCCCCACCATGGAGGAAACGCAGGCGGCCATGATGACCAACATTCGCATCTATGAAAAGGATGTCAAGGACGTCAAGTTTGTTAAAAAGACCGAGGCCCAACAGGAAGCGGACAAGTTGAACAGCTACAACACCCACATCATGACCTCCCATCCCGGCTATAACCCCAGCACGGACATGATGTCCCGTCTGGCCCAAAACATTTCCGGCCTGACGGCTACCTCGGTGGTTCATTACGCCCCCACGGCCTCCCAACTGAAGGCCTGCGGCTTGGACGCCCCGCAGTACATTGTGGAGTACGAGCTCAACGGTGCCTCATACAAGGTCAAATTCGGAAACAAGCTTAACGACACGGATATCTACGCCATGCGCGACGGTATGAACGCCGTGTTTGCCGTTACCTTAAGCACCGATTTGGAATACTGCCTGGACAGCCCCCTGATCAACTACGTGGAACGCCTGCTGTACATGCGCAACATTGCCAACGTCAACAAGCTGACTTTGACGGTGGGCGGGCGTGACCACGCCTATGAATTCTTATTTGATCAAAGCGGCGAGGATCCGGTCATCACCTACAACGGTACCACCATGATCCTGCAGGACTTCCGCCGTTTCTACACATCTGTGATCGGCACCCTGCTGCAGAACTACGCTGAAAAGCCCGAAAACGCCAACAAGCTGCTGGAGGTTCGTTTTGATAACGACGACGGCAACACCGTCACCGTTGTCTATTACGAGCTGGAGGCCCGCAAGGCCTTCGTCACCATCAACGGCGTGGGCGAGTTTTACGTCTTGCGCGACGACGTGGAAACCATTATCAGCAATCTGGACAAGGTCATCCGCGGCGAAGAAGTGCCCCGCGGCTACTAAACTTTTTCTCGATCCAAACGCCATATATGACAAAATTTTGTCATATATGGCGTTTTTTTACCTTGACATTTTCCCTGCCACCTTTTATAATGATGTCAATGCAAGCTCAAGGAGGCGCGGCGCAAATGCCACGGCAACAGTCTGCCGGGGCAAGAGCCTAACAAGGAAGCGGGGTGCAATTCCCCCACGAACTCGTCGCTGTGAGCGGGGTAGTTTTGTTTTCATTTACGTCACTGAGAAATCGGGAAGGCGAAGACAAAGCCATGATCCGTCAGTCAGAAGACTTACCGCGTTTTTCCGTACAAAGAAGCCACGAGAAATTGGCGTTCGTACAGCGAAGCACTTTCCCTGTCCCGAAATGGGCCGGGGCTTGTTTTGCGTACTTCCTCCGGTCTTTGTGTGTGTGCCTTGGCTGCAACCGCAAAGAAAGGAGGTTTTTTTATGGAAAACAGCAAACCCGTCAGCAAAAAAAGTCTTTTGATCGCCTGTTCTGTTTTGCTGGTGGCCGTGCTGGCCTTTGCTGCCGTATACGTTCTCTTTTTGGACAAACCCGTAGAAGGGGCAAAAACCATCACCGTGACCATCAACGTACCCAACCGCGATCCCAAAACTGTGACCATCAACACCGATGCCGTCAACCTGCGGGCCGCTTTGGAGGAAGAGCAGCTCATCGCAGGGACGGAAACGGAATACGGTTTGTGGGTCTCCACAGTAGACGGCGTAACGGCCAACGATGCCAACCAGGAATGGTGGAGCTTCTCCTCCAATGGAGTGACCCTGACCACCGGCGTGGACGACACGATGATCAAGGACGGAGATGTGTATGAGATCACCCTCACCATCGGCTGGTAACGGCAAGCTCCTTTCGCACAAAACGGTTTTGCAGGTCGTTCTGTTTGGCTTGCTGGGTGCCTTGATGGTAGTGCTGCAGGTAGTGATGATGGGACTGCCCAACATAGAACCCGTTTCTCTGCTAGTCATCCTTTGCACCTGTGCCTTTGGCTGCAAGGCCCTTTGGCCCACCTGCATTTTTGTACTGGCAGAAGGTCTGATTTACGGCTTTGGCAATTGGTGGTTTTCCTACACGTATATCTGGGCTGTGCTGATTTTTCTTTCTCTGCCCTTTCGCCGTCAGGAAAGTCCGCTGCTGTGGGCCGTTATCAGTGGCCTTTTTGGCCTTTTCTTCGGTCTGCTGACTACCCCGGTGGAATGGATCATCGGTGGCCCGGCTCACGCTTTGGCCTACTGGATCGACGGGCTAAAATTTGACCTGCTGCACTGTGTCGGTAATTTTGCCATCATGCTGATTCTGTTTAAACCGCTGCGAAAGGTCTTTCGCATAGCAGAAAAAATGATTGCCTAAAAAAGGAACGCCTTATATAAGGCGTTCCTTTTTTTGTAAGATCCTGTCGTTTTCGGTTGACTTTTGGAATAAAATATGTTTTAATAATAAGGAACTTAACACATAAGAAGGGTGGGCCAACATGAAATCAACGGGAATTGTCAGAGGTTTGGATGAGCTGGGCCGTGTCGTTTTGCCCATTGAATTGCGTCGGACGATGGATATCAGCCCCAGAGACTCGGTGGAGATTTACGTAGATGGGGACAAGATCGTACTGAAAAAATACGAGCCTACCTGTATTTTCTGCGGCAGCGGCAAGGATGTGGTGGCATTTAAGGACCGTAACATCTGTGCTTCCTGCCTCAAGGAACTGCGCCGTTAATCTTTTTTAAAAATGAAAAGCAAGCCTTTTGGCTTGCTTTTCATTTACAGCAAAAACGCCGGGTCATATTGGCGGATGGTCGTAAAACAGTTAATTACGGCACTCGAAATAATGTCGAGTGCCGTTTGATTTTTGAAAGCAAAATGAACCTTTCGATTCTGGCTCCCGTCTATATAAGTGAAACCGGTTTTAATCACTCATAGGCCAAAGGAGGTGAGGCTATGGATGAATTTGAAAAGTTGTTGGAAGCAGAACGAGTATCTGTGGAACGTTTTGTGAGATTTCGTTTGAACTCAAAATCGGATGCAGACGATGTTTTACAAGAGGTTTTCCTTGCCGCTTGTCAAAAGTTCCCTCAATTAAAAAACAAGGACTCTTTTAAGGCATGGATTATTAGCATTGCAAGAAATAAATGTAATGACTATTTTCGCACGAAAGCAACGCAGTATGAAATCCCGATTGATGAAATTTCCGAAAGTGAATTGTCAGATGGCAGACATGGCGTTTCCATAGTTGCCACAGTAAGAGAAACTTTGAATTTACTTGGTGATAAAGACAAGCAAATTTTGTACCTTTATTTTTGGAAAGAGCTTCCGCAAGCCGAAATTGCCAAAC
>JAFWAE010000039.1 GCA_017507855.1 Clostridia bacterium | reverse complement strand
TGCGGCGACAAGCCCGCAACCACCCCCGCTACCGGTGACACTACCCCCGCCACGACCCCCGCAACCACCCCTGCTACCATTGACCCCAACGATCCTCTGGCCAAGGCCGGCTTGCCCGCCATGGACTTTGAAGGCCGTATGTTCACCATCATCGACGGAGACAACATTTTGGCCGGTAACATTGAGGATTCCAACCTGAACATCGAAAAGGCCAACATGTGGCTGTACCTGGCCGATCGCTTTAACTGCGAATTCGACGTTGTTCCCTCCGACCACACCATTTTCGAGACCGCAGGCCCCGTGTTGATGACCGGTGACCCCTGGGCCGACATCGTGGAAAACAAGGGTTGGGTATCCGGCTATTTCGTGCAGGCAGGCTACTGCAAGGATATGAACCAGCTGGATTACCTGGATTTCTCCAAGGATTACTGGATCCAAAGCACTGTTAAAGAAGGGAACTTCAAGGGCAAGCAGCTGCTTGTCTCCGGCGCCTACGGCATGCCTCAGCAGCTGGCTTGGGGTATGTTCTTTAACAAGACCCTGGCCGCAGAGTTGGAGATCCCCGACCTGTACCAGATGGTGCGCGACGGTAAGTGGACCATTGAAAAGTTCACCGAATATGCCCGCAAAGCCACCTTTGACTCCAACGGCGACAACGTGATGAACGAGCTGGATACTTACGGCTGGGCCGGCCCCCGCGGTGACGTGGACTACGCCTTTGCCATGGGTCTGGACGTAAAGACCTATAAAGAGGATGCCGACGGCAACATCGTGCTGGCCATCGGCGACTATGCCGAACAAGCCAACGCTTTGAAGAACGTGCTCAACTCCACCACCATCGCCATTGGCAACTGGGTGGATTACTACAAGGTCTTCTTCCCCGAAAACCGCCTGCTCTTTGCTCCCTATCCCCCCATCGGTGCCATCAACTTCTGGAGCGAGATGGAAGACTTCGGCTTCATTCCCATGCCCAAGTGGAACGAACAGCAGGAAGGCTACTATGCTTACATGGACCACCACCTGCCCACCACCTTTATCCCCCTGACTGCCGAAGACGCCAACGAATCCGCCTTCATGATGGAAGCCATGGCTTGCTACGCTCAGGCTGTAGTGGAACCCACTTGGCTGAGTGACTACGAGACCACATACCTGCGTGACGAGGAGTCCTTCGAGATGTTGAAGGACTACTGGATGCCCGGACTGACGGCCTACCCCGTTATGACCTACATGGGTATGGCTGAACCCAACACCGCCCTGGCTCTGGTGGTCCTGCGTGACACCATCATCTCCGAAAACGACTTTGGTGCCATGTACGAAAGCTACGGCACGCTGGCCCAGATCGGCGTAGACACGGTGTACGACCAGTCCGTAGCCGAAGAAATTCCCGTCGCATAATTCCCTCTTTAACACGTAAAGCGCGTTCTCTAAAAAAAGGGAACGCGCTTTTTTGTTTTTTTGAAACAAAAAATAAGATTATCCTCTCATAATTTGCCAAATATCCTTTTTTTGAAAGCGGGATACTTGCCAAAAAAGCTCCTCCGTTGTATAATAAAATAAGATGTTTTATTGATTTCGATTGAAAAAACCGTGCACAGAGATTCTTTTATCATGAAAGGAGATCCCCTATGCGTTTTAGCCAAAAAATTCGTTGGTTGACCGCCGTGCCTGCCGTACTTTTGTTAGGTCTGCTATTGGCGGGAGGTGCCCCCTTGAATTCCAAGGGACTTTACGTGCACCTGCAGGCGGAAAATGCAACAAAAACTTTAGCAGATGCAGCCGCCCAAGCTCAAAAGCAGGGCAAGGAGCTGTTCCTTTTCGGCGGTGAGGTAACCATTGATGCTTCGCTGAATATCAGTGTACCCGTTTCCATAGGGGGAGGCCTTTGCTTAAATGTGGAGGAGGGGTGTACCTTAACCTTTGAAAACAGGCTCACCGCTGTGCCAAAAACCATTTTCGGAGGCAATGGCGAGGTACGCTTTGGTTTGAGTGCTCAAGAAGGATATCCTCAATGGTTCGGCGCCAAAGGTTCAGGCCGTGATGACACCGCTGCTTTTCAGAAAGCCGTGGACGCTTTGCCTGTTTTGCTGATTCCCGACGCAACCTACCGTCTCACCGACTTAATCATCGACCACCCCATTCAGATCCGCGGAATCGGTGCAGCCAAAGTGTACGTGGCCGCCTCCAATATGACCAAGCGTCTGTTCACCGTCAAAAGCAGTCAGGTCTCCATCGAAAATTTGGAGATTACCCTGAAGGATGCCCCGGAAAACAGTGTTTGCTTCTATTTTGACACCGATTCCACGTCCATGGAGGACATTTTACTGCGCAACCTTTGGGTCAGCTATGCCCGCACGGGTCTTTGCGATGCCAAAAACGGCACCAACCGCATTACCGACTTTACCATGGAAGCCGTGGATTTCCGTACCGCCAACGGCACCCAAATGGATATGTACGATTTTGACAAGGATCTCACCCTCATCGAGGTCACCGTCACCCGCCGCGAGGATCTGAACAACGGCATCCGTGTCAATATGCCCGCCATCATTTTCCGCAACATCAACCAAATGCTGGTGGAGCATTTGGACGTAAACGGAGACGCTCACGTTTCCAGCATCACCGACCGCTATAATTTTGATCCCCAATGGGTGGCCCAGAATCTGGACGGTCACGGCATCATCTTTGAAAACTGCCATAATGTGCGTATGATCCGCTCCTTGGCCGAATATGTCAGCGGAACGGGCTTTATCATCAAAAACTGCTCCGGCTTCGATTTCGAAAACGTACAGCCCTATACCTTCCATACTCACGGTATTTACGCGGAAAACCTCACAGATTCCCGTTTTGAGATCCTTAAGGCCTGCGGCAACGGTGACATTACCCTACCTATCGAGAACCTGGTGTTCAAAAACTGCAACAATCTGGAGTTTACCGGCGTCCTTTCCTGTGAATCCAGAGGAGACTCCCTGCGCTTGGAAGGGTGTAGCAATATGATCTTCCACAGCTATATGTCCGTTTCAGGCTATAAGGCAGCCCTGACGGACGGTGGCGGGAACGAAAACGTGGTCTTCGAAAGCTTCGTTTCCTCTCTAACCAAAGAGGCCCCCAAGCTCACAGGTAACGGCATCACGATCAAAAATGCCGTCATCGAGGACAACACGACCTACACGGTCTACCCCGCTGAATAAGGAGGAAGCCACCATGAAAAAATACATATTGATCCTTTGTTGCTTTTTCCTGTTAATAGGTATGGCCGCCTGCGGAAACGCCAATACCGACGGCGGCGGAGTTTTTTCCAGCGAGCTGGATACCGATGCTTCCCGTTGGTGCAAAGCCGACGGAAAAACGGATGACAGTGAGGCGCTCAAAACCGCCGCGGCTGCCGCCGAGGCTGAACACGGCCGTCTGTTTTTGAAGGCGGGGACCTATGTGCTGGATAAAAGTGTCGTGCTTCCCGCCACAGTCACGGTGGTAATGGAAAAAGGAGCCGTTTTACAACTCCACGAGGAAGCCACCCTGTATATTCTCGGCACGCTGGAGGCCACCAACACCCAGATCTTTGCGGGAGAGGGCATTGTCAACGCCCGCACGGTCATTACGGGAAATCCCCTTTGGTTCGGTGCCAAGGGAGACGGTGTTACCGACGATACGGAGGCTTTTCGCAAGGCCTTTGCCTCCTTTAGCCAATTGGAGCTTCCCATGCCCGAGGTGGCCTATGTACTGGGCGAACTGGAAACCTTTACCGGTATGGCCATGACCGCCTCGCCCGAGGTGGAAGGCCGCATTCCCGTGCGCATTGCCCAAGGGGCACAATATCTTTTCCGTGCCAAAACAGGGCAAGGAGCGTTTAAGGTAAACGGCTTTTCCTTTGACTGTGCCGCCATGCCCGAAAACTCCGCTGTGTTCCATTTCAACACCGCTACGGGCTGGATCCAGGATTCCTACGTGGAAAATTGCGATTTTACCGACGCCTATCACGTTTTCAAGGATGACAATCACAGCGCCGTAAACGGCCTGACCGCCATGATGTACATCCATTTTAATGATCTGGTCTGCAAGGACGGGCGAAACACAGCCATTCTTTTCCGTGACATGGAAGGCTTCATTTTCTTTAAAAACATCCTCATCGACAATTCCCAAAGCTATACCAAACACGGCTTGAAGCAGGGCTTTACCTCTGTCAGAATCTCCGGTCTGGCGGGAAACATTATTGAAAATGTCACCATCATCGGCGCTAACACGGGCAAAGCTTCTGAAAACGGCATGGTTTACAGCGACCTGGCTTGTGTCTGGTGGGATCGTATAACGGTGAAAAACTGCAGTGGCATCGGCATTCAGATCAACGATGCCAATTTGGCCAGCTTGGTCGCCGTGGACGTTTCCGGCTGCGGAACGGGAATTTCCACCTCTACGTGCAACTGGTTCCAGCTGGAACGGGTGACAGCCAACAACTGTAAAACGGATGGCTTCACCATCTCTTCCGGCAGGTGGACCCAGTTGAACAATTGCAACGCTTCCCAAAACGGTCGTTGCGGCCTGCGGGTGGTAGGTTGCATCAATGCACAGATCAACGGAGGTGTCTATACCGAAAACGGTGAGCACGGAGCCAACCTTTCCGGCACATCCGTGACCCTGCTCAATACCCAAATGACAGGCAATCCTCGCGGCGCCTACACCTCTGTCGCCAATTCCTTCCTGGTGGAAAACGTCACCGAATAAGCTCAGGGGCAACGCCATGCGTTGCCCTTTTTTTGCGCGACCGTCATTTTCCGCGCAGAAGCTTTATCAAGAGAAAAACGTCCAAAATCCGTATTCTCCGCATAATATTTGATCTTTTTTGCATTGTATTCCGTTTTTTTCTTTGTTATAATGGTTTTACCCATAAAAAATGCGAAAGGAAAATATCCCTATGCACGTTTTCCGAAGGTTGCGGCACATCATCACCGCATGTCTCGCGTTACTATTGATTTTAAACCTGACGGGAGGGACCTATGTGAACACCTTGCAGCTACACGTCTATCTGGACGATGCTCAAGATCCTACCCAAGCCTTGGCAGATGCGGCCAAACAGGCGCAACAGGAAGGGAAAGAGCTGTTTTTGTACGGAAAAACGGCCAACATCGTCGATTCGCTGACCATCAACGTTCCCGTTACCTTCGAGGGCTCCTTATGCCTGAAGGTGGCAGAGGGCTGTACTCTAACCTTTGCTGAAACGGTCACCGCCTCGCCCAAGCAGATCTTCAGCGGCGAGGGCTCGGTCCGCTTTACCCGCGAGGATCAGGAGGGATATCCCCAATGGTTCGGCGCCAAGGGCGTCGGGCGGGATGATACCGAGGCCTTTCAGAAGGCAGTGGATGCTTTGCCCGTTTTATTGGTTCCCAACGCCACTTACGTGCTGTCCGACATCGTCATTTCCCGCCCGCTGATCCTACGGGGGGTAGGTGCTGCCAAAGTATCTGTCAATGCGGCAAAGGAAACAAACCGTCTGTTCACTCTTCAAAGCAGTCATATTACCGTGGAGAATCTGAATATCTCCATGAAATCCGCTCCCGAAGGAAGCGTTTGCTTCTATTTCGACACGGCAAAAACACCTTTGGAGGACTTTGTCCTGCGAAATCTTTGGGTCAGCTACGCCCGCGTGGGTCTTTGCGATGCCAAAAGCGGTGTCAACCATATCAACGGTTTGCTGATGGATGCGGTAGATTTCCGCTCCGCCAACGGCGTACAGCTGGATATGTACGATTTTGACAGCAACCTTTCTCTCATTGAGGTCACCGTGACCCGCCGCGAAGACGCCCTGCTCGGCATCCGCGTAAACATGCCCGCAGCCATTTTCCGCAACATCAACCAAATGCTGGTGGAGCATTTTGACGTAAACGGAGACGCCCACGTTTCCAGCATCACCAACCGCTACAATTTTGACCCCAAGTGGGTATCTCAAAATTTGGACGGCCACGGTGCGGTGTTTGAGAATTGCCGCAACGTGCGCATGATCCGTTCCTTGGCCGAGTACGTCAGCGGAGCGGGCTTTATCATCAAAAACTGCTCCGGCTTCGATTTTGAAAACGTACAGCCCTACACCTATCACACCTACGGCATTTACGCGGAAAATCTCACCGACTCCCGTTTCGAGATCCTCAAAGCCACCGGCAACGGGGATATTACCCTGTCCTATGAAAACCTGTTCTTTAAAAATTGCAGTAATTTGGAGTTCACCGGTGTTCTTTCCTGCGAGTCCAGAGGCGACGCCCTTCGCTTGGAGGGATGCAAGAATATTACCTTCCAAAGCTATATGGCAACCTCGGGCGCTATGGCCGCCTTTGCAGACGGCGGCGGCAACGAAAACGTGGTGTTCAGAAGCTTCATTTCCTCCTATACCAAGGAAGTTGCCAAGCTCACGGGAAGCGGCGTGACCATTCAAAACACCATTGTGGAAAACAAGGCCGTATACCCCGTTTACGACGGACAATAATAAGGGGATTTTTATGAAAAAGACAGTATGTGGCCTTTGTCTTGCGCTGGGCTTGGCCTTTATGAGCGCCTGCGCGTCCCCTACATCTTCCCCCGATCAACAAGGAGGCATTATTATGACACAGCTGGATACAGACGCCGCCCTTTGGTGCAAGGCCGACGGTGTAACGGATGACAGCGCAGCCCTTGAAACGGCCGCCAAAACGGCCGCCAAAGAGCACGGCCGTTTGTTTTTAAAGGCCGGCACCTACGTGGTCGACCAAAATATCGTATTGCCCGCCTCCATCACGTTGGCGATGGAGGACGGCGCCGTGTTGCAGGTCAATGACGGAGCTTCTCTGATTATTTCCTCCGATCTGAGGGTCGGAAACGGGCAGATCTTTTCCGGTGAGGGAAAAATCACCGTGCGCTCCGTGACCGCAGGAAACCCTCTTTGGTTCGGTGCCAAGGGGGACGGGGTGAGCGACGATACGAAGGCCTTCAAAAAGGCCTTTGCCTGCTTTGATCAGCTGGAGGTTCCCGTTCCGGAGGTAGCCTACGTGCTGGGAGGCATGGATACCTTTGCCGGCATGGCTATGGTCGCCTCCTTCGAAGCCGAGGGGCGTATTCCCGTGCGCATTGCTCAGGGAGCCGAGTATCTGTTCCGTACCTCCACGGGAAACGGCGCGTTCAAGGTAAACGGCTTCGCCTTTGATTGCGCCGCCATGCCTGCGGAATCCACCGTGTTCTATTTTAACACCTCCACGGGCTGGATCCAGGATTCCTACGTGGAAAATTGCACCTTTACGGACGCTTACCATATCTTTAAGGACGACAATCACCGCGCCGTAAACGGAAAAAGCGCGCTGATGTATATGCATTTCAACGATCTGGAATGCCTTGATAACCGCAACACCTCCTTCATGTTCCACGATCTGGAGGGATATATTTTCTTCAAAAACCTCCTCATCGATAACTCGCAAAGCTACGCCAAACACTCTTTGACTCAAGGCTTCTCTGCCATCTACGTACAGGGAGTGGCGGGCAACATTCTGGAAAACGTCACCGTCATCGGAGGCAACACGGGAAGCAAGACCGAGCACGGTATGGTCTACAATAAGATCGCCTCCGTTTGGTGGGATCGCGTTACGGTGAAAAACTGTAGCGGCGCGGGCGTTGAGATCAGCAATGCCAATTTGGCCAGCTTCGTGTCGACGGAATTTTCCCGTTGCGGAACGGGGCTTTCCGCTTCCGTTTGCAACTGGTTCCAGCTGGAGGAGGTCGTCGCCCGCGACTGCAAGGGGAACGGGCTGTCCGTTTCCACCGGAAACTGGACGCAGATCAACAACTGCACCGCCTCCAATAACGAAGGTAACGGGCTGCAGATCATCGGATGCGTCAATGCACAGATCTGCAACGGTATCTTTACCGACAATGAACGTTACGGCGCTACTCTTTCCGGCACGGCCGTTTCGTTGGTGGACAGTCGTTGCAGCGGTAACAAAAGCGGCTCCTACCATTCCACCGCCACGGCTTTTATTGCAGAAAATATCGCCGAATAAACCTTTTTCTTGGGGCAGTGCCGCGGCACTGCCCTTTTGTTTTGCCTTTTTTCCGAAAAACGATTGCAAAAGAGACCCGTTTGGTATATAATAAATTGATCCCCCGTAGACACGAAACTATTTGGAAAGGGAGATGAGACAGCCCAAAGCCCGTTTTATGTAAAAAGCGCCGGGACCGTTTCAGCAACGGTTGACGAGGAAAGGGAGAGCGCGCAATACTGCGACGCGTATCGAAAGATTCGGCGGATGCCCTTCGGTCTGTCCGAGGCCGCAAGACAACCTGCAAAACGGCGGTGTAAACCGCCGCACAAGGGGTTGCCACGGATTTCTTCAGCGCACAAACCGTTTCTCCGGGGGAAAACTGAGAAAGAGGTTTGAAATTATGTGCGGAATCATTGGTTATACCGGATTTCGGGATGCCGCTCCCGTTTTGGTGGAGGGGCTTTCCAAGCTTGAATACCGCGGCTACGACTCGGCAGGCATTGCCCTGAACACCGCCGACGGGATCAAGGTCTACAAAAAAGAAGGCCGCCTAAGTGTGCTGGCCGACCATTTGGCAAGTAAGCCCGTAGACGGCATTACCGTGGGCCTGGGGCACACCCGTTGGGCCACCCACGGGGCTCCCAGCGATGCCAACAGCCATCCCCATACCGGGCGTTGCGGCAAAGTGGCCATCGTGCATAACGGCATTATCGAAAATTACATGGAACTGAAGGCTCAGCTCCAAGGCGAAGGCGTTTGCTTTGCCTCCGAAACGGATACGGAGGTAGCCGCCCAACTTATTGAAAAGCTTTACGACGGCCAACCTTTGGCCACCGTTGCCCGGGCTTACGAGCTTTTGGGCGGTTCCTTTGCATTGGGCATTTTGTTCTCCGACCGGCCCGACGAGCTTTATGCCGCCAAAAGGGATAACCCCCTGATCATCGGCCTGGGGGAAAAAGAAAACTTTATTGCCTCCGACATCCCCGCCGTGCTGAAATACACTAAGCGCTACATCGTGCTGGAGGACGGGGACATGGCTTGCATCACCCCCGACAAGGTGACGGTGTTCAATACCAAGCTGGAAGCCGTTGAAAGACCCGTGCAGACCGCCCTTTGGGACGCGGATGCTGCCGAAAAGGGCGGATACGCCCATTTTATGCTCAAGGAAATGCACGAGCAGCCCCACACCCTTCGCGCCGTGCTGAACCCTCGCATCAAAAACGGGACGCCGGATTTCACCGGTGACGGACTGAATATCGACCTGATCTCCAACGCCTCCCGCCTGCTTTTGGTAGCCTGCGGCTCGGCCATGCACGCCGGTCTGTTGGGCAAAAATGCCTTTGAGAGCATTGCGGGCATTCCCATGGACGTAGAGCTGGCCTCCGAATTCCGTTACCGCAACCCCGCCATTTCTCCCGGCACGGTGGCTTTGATCATTTCCCAATCCGGTGAAACGGCAGATACTCTGGCCGCCCTTCGCATGCTGAAGGAACGCGGCGTACCCGTGGTAGCCATCGTCAACGTCGTGGCCTCCACCATTGCCCGCGAGGCAGATCATGTGCTGTACCTGTACGCCGGCCCCGAGATCGCCGTGGCTACCACCAAGGCCTTTTCCTCCCAGGCCGCCCTGCTTTTGCTGTTGGCGGTGGGGGCGGCCAACGCCCGCGGCCTTCTTTCCCCCGCCCAGCTGGAGGAATATATGGAAGGCTTTGCCCTGCTTCCTGTTTGTGTGGAAGATATTTTGGCCAATGCAGATCGCCTGATGCCCTCTGCCAAAGAGATCGCCAAGGTGGACGACGCCTTTTTCATCGGCCGCTGCGCCGACTACGCAGCTATTACGGAGGGCTCTTTGAAACTCAAGGAGATCTCTTATATTCACAGCGAAGCCTACGCGGCAGGTGAGCTAAAGCACGGGACTATTTCCCTGATCACGGAGGGGACTCCCGTGATCGCTGTGGCCACTCAAACAGCCGTTTACGAAAAAATGGCCAGCAACATCCGCGAGGTCAAGGCCCGCGGTGCCAACGTAACGCTGATCTGCGGTGCGGGTGCAGCAGCCATGGAAAGCTTTTCCGACCATATCATCCGTCTGCTTCCCATTCCGGACCTGTTCCTGAGCAATGCGGCTGTGGTCGTGATGCAGATGATGGCCTATTACGCCGCCGTGGAGCGCGGTTGCGACGTAGACAAGCCCCGCAACCTGACCAAGAGTGTGACCGTGGAATAATCGAACATAAAAGGCGCCATCCCACAAAGGGGTGGCGCCTTTTGGCGTTTATTGCCCGTATAACAGCTTTTGATCGTAAAAGGAGGAGGGGCGAAGCACCTCCGTTTTGAATTTTTCCAATCCGTATATCTCCGGCCAGGTAGCCTCTTGGGAAAACAAATTCGTCCCCAGAGCCAGGCGGTCGCCGCGGATCTGTACCCCTAAAGCCGCCAGGGCGGTAGGGAACATATCCATGGTGGTGAAAAGCCGATTGTGGACATTGACGGGAGTGGCCGCCGCGTTGATAAACACGTTCAGAGTGGTACGTACGTACCCTTGGGGTAGATCCTCAAAATAGGTCGGATCCATGCTCAAATGGTCCCCCGTGATGATCACGGTGGTGTTTTCGTAAAACTCCTGTTCCGAAAGCCAGGTGATAAATTCACAGATCTGCCTGTCTGCGCAGGACATAACGTCTGAAAATTGATCGCCATGCTCTTGGCGGCAAAGATCGCAAAAATATCCGCCGATATGATGGGTGTCCACCGTCAGCATGGTAAAGTTGAAGGGCTCGGGGCGGGAGGCCAATCCCAGAATCTGCTCCTTGGCGGCACTGTACAGCTTTTGGTCCTCCATGCCCCACCAAACCAAATAATCCGGTGGGATATGGCCGCTGTCCTTGGCCGTTACGTAGTCCCAAATGTCATAATTGCCGTGCTGGGTATACAGATTGTCTCTTCCACCATAGGCCGCGTTAGAGCCCACCATGAGCATTTGGTTATAGCCATGAGCGGCCAAAATGTCTCCAATGCCCCAGGCGCCCGGCAAAAAATCCTCATAGGCCGCATAGGCATCACTGCTTACGGGTAATTTCAAGGGAACGCCCAGCGAATGGGCCGTCATGGCGGCAATCGTCCAGTTGGTGCCGTTGATCTGTACAGCACCGCCCAGCTTCTCCGTGTTGGAAAAATTCAGGTGCTCCTGAGCCAGGGCCGTCAGCCCGGGCATCAACTCTACCTGCTTTCCTCCTCCCACCTCTTGGGTCAAAAAGCTGGTCTCCACAGATTCCAGATAAATGTAGATCAAGTTTCGCTTTTGCTCGGGAAAAGTCAGCTCCGCCTGTTTGGGATCCGCATAATGATCTTCAATAAACGAAGAAGGGGACGCGCGGTTTTTCAGGTATTCGGGCAGCTCCAAATGGAGCATGCCAAATCCGAGCCCGCCGACCAACAGCAAAATGCCGATGGCCAGCCCCCAACGACGCACAGCCCCGTTGCAGGAAAAGACGAACTGCTTGATCTGCCCGTTCTTTTTATTTTTTCTTTGTACCTTCAGTGCAAGCCCCAAAGGGTCTGCCAGACAAATGGCAACCACCGCTGCCACCACCAGCGGAAGAGGTAAGCAGGTAGCCAAATAATCCGCTACAAAATCGGTGCTGACTCCTTCGGCAGGCATCAGCACGTTGAGCAACAGCTGTTCGGGATTGATCAAGCCGAAATTGTCCGTCACCCAAAGGGCGCTTCGCACGGCGATCAGCCCCAAGGCCACACAGAAAAAGATCCCTATGCATTTGGCGACTCGTCCCGCCAAAGATTCATTTTCCCTCTTTTTCATGGTTCTCTTTCTCATCCTCTTGCTTGCTTTGAAAACTGCATCTGCAGTGAAATTTTGTCGCCAAAGCTTCGAAAAGCAAGGCTGCGGCCGCCGCAAAAACACAGGCCGCCAACGTATATTTCACCGTAAAATCCAAGGCGAAAGAAGCGGCGGAAATGGGCTGCTGCGGCCCCGCCAGCAAACGAACGAAAATCATGGCAAGCAGGTTGGAGGTCAAGTTAAGCAATGCATACCCGCCCACAGCCGTCTGCCAGCGCTCGAATCGCCTGCCAAACAGCGTGCACACTCCCAATCCCACAAAAGCAGGCAAGCACAATGCCATCCATGCAAACATATTTTTTGGCTCTCCTTAAAAAATTTATCAGATCGCTGTTATCATACCACAAAATTATGAAAAAAAGAAGACCTGCGTGTAAAAACAGGCCTTCTTTTTTTATTTTTTCTGTCCGTTGATCTGCTCCAGGATCTCGGCACAAAGCTCTTGGGCCGTTTCCGCCGCCACCGCCTCGGCCAAAATGAAAAACTGTCCCCTCTCCAGGGGCGTCACAGTCACGGTTCCGCGTTTGTGCTGCAAAAGAAAGCCCTGACGATCGGCCCCTGCCTGCCCCTGCAGCCGTCGCAAACGTCGAATGACCTGCATATGCTCTCCCTCTCCCACAGATACACGGCGGTTTTCCCTGAAAAAGGCAGGCACAGCCTCCATTACCTCATCCAAAGACCTTTCTCGACACAGCTCCAAAGTGGCCAGCAGTGCAAAATCTTCGTCCAAAAACCAACGGTTCTCGTACGCGCCGCGGCGCGCCTCTTCGTCGCTGTCGTTGGCACAGCTGAGAAGCCAGCGAAGTACCCTTGTCCCATTGGCGGCAGCCAAATCCTCCAACGCACAGGGGGCATCGGCGGGAATGCAAATGCTTTTTCCTTTCCCCAGCCGATCCACAGCGGGCAACAATGCCAGCCATTCTCCGTTGGCGCGGCGACGGGCGTTTGCTTCCTCAAGTACCCCGTCTGCCCAACGGAATCTTCCCAAGGGTCGGATCTCTGCCCTGCAGGCCTGTAAAAGCTCGGCCGTTTTTCCCTGTGCGGAAACGGTGATCCCCGTTAGATCAAAGCGGGCCGCCAGATCTTTTTTGTATAAAGTCTCCCATCCGTCCATCACAGCCGTTGGCACGGGCGGCGACGCCGGCGCGGATGTTTCCTTCAAGGCCCGCCGAAACTTCCTTTGGTTACTGCGGCGCAGAGGCAGTCCGTCCCGCTCGCGCAATCTTACTCGCACCTCTCCTCCCTCACAGGAAAAATACGCCCAAAAGCTCTGGGTCATATGGCCGGCAAACAGGGCCACGCCGTACGCTCCCTCCACCAGATCAAACGTCTCCGCTCCCCGCTCCGCCGCGCCGCAAAGAAAGGCCTTTTTCAGCAAGGTTCCCTCCCCACTCCCATCACTCATAGCGGCAATGGGCCCCTCCAAAACCGCCGAAGCCCGCCCCAGACGCAAGGCCTCTGCCGTGCCAAAGCCGATCCCAAATTCCCCGCTCAAGAGTTCTTCATAAGCCCTTTCCTTCTGTAGCGTCCCTCCCGCCCCCAAGTAACTTTCGGGCGGCACCTGCCATTGCGGGCCGATGACACAGCCCGGCGAGGTATGCACGCCCCTTTCCAACACGGCTTCGTTGCAAACCACCGTCTCTTCCAAACGGCATTCCTCCCCCACGGCGGCCCGAGACATCAACACGCAATCCTGCAAGCGGCTTTGCGCCCCCACCGTGCAGTTTTCTCCCACCACACAGCGCTCCAAGCGGGCCGAAGGATGGACCTTTGCCGTTGCGGCACAAAGCACCTTCGTGTCGGCGTCAAAGAAAAACCCCTTCGGCGCCGTATCGCTGCGGACCTTTCCGTCCAACAGATCCAGATTGGCCTGCAAAAAGGCACGGGGGTCTCCTATGTCACACCAATAACCGCGTGCCTCCACCCCCAGCAAAAGCGCCCCTTCCTTCAGCAAAAGGGGAAATAGGTCCTTGGCAAAATCAAAGGGGCGGCCGCGCGGGATCCTTTCCACGGCACGGGGACTTACAATATAAATCCCCGTGTTGACCAGTTCCGACGTGGCCTGAGACCAGTCCGGCTTTTCCACGAAGCCCGTGATCCTGCCCGCCTCATCAGTCAGCACCACCCCGTATTCCAGCGGCTCTTCCCGTTGAGTCAGTAAAAGGGTGGCATCGGCTCCCCGACGGCGATGGCATTCCAAGGCCTCCGACAGATCAAAATCGCAAAGTCCGTCGCCGCTGATCACGATCAGCTCCTCCTTCTGCCAGCCCTCCGCATCCACGGCGTTGGCCACGCTTCCCGCCGTGCCCAAGGGGGGAGATTCCACTACCGACGAAAGACTTATCCTCCCGTAACGGTCGCCCACGGCCTGTCGCACTGTCTCAGGTAAATGCATCAGCGTCAGCACCGCCTGTGTCACTCCGTTTTTTTCCAGCATTTCCAAAATGCGCTTTAAAACGGGAACGCCCCCTACCTCCGCGCAGGGCTTGGGTAGCTTTTCCGTAATGGGACGCAGGCGAGTCCCCTCTCCCCCCGCCATAACGATAGCCTTCATTTTGCCAAAACTCCTTCCAAAAAATCAGTTGAAAATATTTTTCTCTCCAAAAGCTGATTTTATGTGCCCCAAAACCCTTGCAAAATCGATTCCAATGTGTTACAATTTTTGTGGACACCTATGGCTTCTTGCATATTTTTGATGACCTAGGTGAAAAAGGAGTATCAAGTTATGTTTTCAATTGGGGACAAGATCGTTTATCCGCTTCACGGAGCAGGCATCATCGAAGAGATCCGTGAAATGGAAATTTTGGGGAATTTGCGCACGTACTACGTCATGCACGTGGGCAAAGGGATGACCGTCATGATCCCGGCCGAGGACACGGCTTCCTTGGGGGTGCGTACGGTTTGCTCGGCCGAGCATGCCATGCAGGCATTGTCCTGCATCGGACAGGCCGATCTGGAATACAATAACAACTGGAACCGCCGTTATCGGGAAAATATCGACCGTTTGCGCGGCGGAAAAATGGAAGATACCGCATTGATCATTAAAAGCCTGTATGACCGCCAGCACAAGAAGGGCCTGTCCACCGGAGAGAAGAAAATGCTTACCTCCGCCACACAGATCCTGGTCAGCGAGCTGGCTTTGGCCAAGGAGATCCCTTACGAAGAAGCCGAGCAGCTGTTGCTTGATGCCTTGGATAAGGCCTTGGAGCTTGCATAAAACGTCCCTGAAGAAAGGAGCAAAAAGCAGAGGGAGCGCACGCGTTCCCCCTTCTTTGTTTTGGCTATGAAAGCATCTGCCGGAAAATGGCTGAAAGCCGCCGTTTCCCTGGCCGCAGGGCTTCCCGGCAAATCCTGCGACGGCCCTGTGACCGTGCTGATCCCGGCGGCGGGTCTTTCCTCCCGCATGGAGGGCACCGACAAATTAACACTTTCCCTGGGGAATGCCCCTGTTTTGGTACACACTCTGCGGGCTTTTCAGCGCTGTGCCTCCGTGGACGAGATCATCCTGATTACCCGCCCCGAAAAGATCGAATCTTTGGTGGAAATGGTGCGCACACACAAGCTCCGCAAGGTCAGCACCGTGACCGAGGGAGGCGATACCCGCCTTGAATCCGTAGCAAGGGGCTTTGCACAGATCTCAGCACGTAAAGGACTGGTGGCCGTGCACGACGGCGCCCGGCCCTTCATAACGCCCGATGACATAGAAAAGGTAATCCGGGCGGCCCGCAAGCACGGGGCAGCCGCCGCAGCGGTTCCTGCCACAGACACCTTAAAAAAATGTGACGAAAACGGGCGCATTTTGGAAACCGTCCCCCGCGACGGGATCTGGCGCATGCAAACGCCTCAGGTTTTTTCTTACGACCTGCTTCAGGTGGCTTTGGCCTATGCCCAAGCCTCCGGCGTTCAGGTCACGGACGATTGCGGCCTGATGGAGGCCTGCGGGATCCCCGTATACGTGTGCCCCTGCGGCATTCATAATATGAAGATCACAGCTGCGGAAGACCTTTGTGTGGCAAACGCTTTGGTGCAGCTTCAACAAACGAAAGGAAATGAATAAATATGTTTCGTATCGGACAAGGTTATGATGTGCATCGGTTGACAGAGGGTCGCTGGCTGACGCTGGGTGGCGTAAAGATCCCGTACGAGAAGGGATTGGAGGGCCATTCCGACGCAGACGTGCTGACCCACGCCATGATGGATGCGCTGTTGGGCGCCTGCGCCCTGGGGGATATTGGCCGTCATTTTCCCAATAACGATATGCGCTACAAGGATATTTCCAGCCTGATCCTGCTTCGCTTGGTGGGGCAAATGATCCGCGAAAAGGGCTGGCGCCCCGTCAATATCGATTCCACCGTGGTATTGCAGACCCCTCATATTGCCAAATACATTGACCAGATGCGGGAAAACATTGCCGAAGCTTTGGACATTTCCGTGGAGGCCGTCAGCGTAAAGGCCACTACGGAAGAGGGGTTGGGCTTTACCGGTTGCGGGGACGGCTGTTCCGCTTTGGCCGTGGCTTTGGTAGAATCTTTTACCGAAAACGAGTAAGCGTTACGGGATGTGCAAAACTCACAGGGAAACCCTGTTGGTTTACATAACTGTTGTGGAAAAGCCTGTGGAAAATGTGGATAAGCTTTTTCCGCCCCTTGTAAAAAAGCCCTATTTTTGGCGGTTTTTTTAGAACCGTGTCGTTTTTTCCAAAAACAGGAAAACATCAAAAAACCTTGCTTTCAAGCGGTTTTTGGTGCGTTCCTGTTTTTTCACAAGGTTTTGTTGCTTTGGATTACATAATTATTTTGCATCCTCAAAAAAGGAGTTTGCTATGAAGAGAGTTTTTCTTTGTGTGATAGATAGCCTGGGCGTTGGCGCCGCACCGGATGCCCCCGCCTTTGGAGACGAGGGAAGCTGCACCCTTTGCTCGGTACTGAAAACGGGGGTCTCCCTGCCCCACTTAACGGCCGCGGGCCTTTGCGATCTGGTAGGACACCCCTCCCCAAATTCTCCCACGGCGGCCGTGGCCCGTTTACTCCCCCTTTCCGCCGCCAAGGATACCACTGCCGGACATTGGGAAATGGCGGGTCTGGTCACGAAAAATCCCTTCCCCACCTATTCTCCTCGGGGGCTTGACGAAAAGATCATGAAGGCCCTGACCCAACTGGTGGGTGGCCCCGTACTGGGCGAGGGAAAACCCTGGTCCGGGACGGAAGTGATCGCCCGTTTGGGAGAAGAACATTGCCGAAGCGGCGCCCCCATCGTATACACCTCTGCCGATTCCGTCATTCAGATCGCCGCCCACGAGGAGACCTTCGGCCTGCAAAAGCTGCTGGGTCTCTGCGCCCGAGTGCGCACGGAAATTGCCGATCCCCTGCGCATCGGCCGGGTGATCGCCCGCCCCTTCGTGGGAACCCCCGGCGCCTATACCCGCACGGCCAACCGCCGCGATTTTTCCTTGCAGCCCCCCTCTCCTACCATGCTGGATCTGCTGGCGCTTCAAGGGCACGGCGTATACGCTGTAGGTAAGATCGAAGATATTTTTGCCGGCCGCGGCATCAGCCGCAGCGTCCACACCCACTCCAACCGCGAAGGCATGGAGCTCATGCTGGAGGCCATGCACAGTGCTTCCGAAAGTCTGACTTTTGTCAATTTGGTGGACTTTGATTCCACCTACGGCCATCGTCGGGATGCCCGTGGCTATGCCAACGCCTTGGCTGAGTTGGACGCCTTCGTGCCCCGCCTCATTCAAGCCCTGGGAAAAGACGACCTCCTTATCCTCACCGCCGACCACGGCTGTGATCCCTCCTTCCGCGGTACCGACCATACCCGCGAAGCCGTGGGGTGCCTGGTTTTCGGCTCCAAGATCCCCGTGGGATATGCGGGCACTTTTTCCGGTTTTCAAACGGTGGCGGCTTGTGTAATGGCCCATTTGGGCCTGAACCACCCCTTCGGTTGTCGGGACTTGGCCCACACCCTGGGCCTTTGACCTCCGCCTGTTTGCCGTTTCCCTCCTCGGGGAACGGCTTTTTTCTTGTTTTTTGAAAAAGAAAACGGCGCTTTCTCTTGTTTTCGAGGCCGCTTTATGATATACTAAAAAGTACTTTTATCTGATTTTTTAAAACGAAGGAGGCGCCGGATCATGCTCGTTTCCGATTGGAAATTGCTGCGGCAAGACGAAGCCGCACTGCAGCAGCTGCAGGAATCCCTATCCACAGACGAACTGACTGCGCGCCTGCTGATCAACCGAGGCTTGACGGAAATCCCGCGGGCACAAAGCTTTTTGGCCTGCAACGAGGATTGCTGTGCAGATCCCTTTGCTTTGCGGGATATGGATAAGGCCGTGGCACGTCTTCAAAAGGCTGTGGAAAACAAAGAACGCGTGGCTGTCTACGGCGACTACGACGTAGACGGGATCACCTCCGTGGCATTGCTGGTGCATTACCTCCGTTCCGTAGGAATAGAGGCCGATTATTATATTCCCGACCGTATGGGGGAAGGCTACGGCATCAATATCTCTGCCCTGGAATCCATTTCCCAAAGGGGCTTCTCTTTGGTCGTGACCGTGGACACGGGCATTACCGCCTCCGAGGAGATCCGCGCCGCCGCCCGGCTTGGGCTGGACGTGATCGTAACCGACCACCACCGTTGCGGCGAAACTCTTCCCCCGGCCATTGCCGTCATTGATCCCATGCGGGCCGACTGCCCCTATCCCTTCAAGGGCCTGGCGGGAGTAGGGGTGGCCTTCAAGTTGGTCTGCGCCCTGCACGGGGACTGCAAAGCCATGCTGGAGCGATACGCCGATCTGGTCACCTTGGGAACGGTGGCGGACATTATGCCTTTGACGGATGAAAACCGCTACATGGTGCGCCTGGGGCTGGAAAAGCTGAATCGGGGCGATAACCAAGGGGTAAACGCCTTGCTTACTGCTGCCGGAAGTGACGGCAAAAAGATCACATCCCAAACCATCGGCTACACTCTCGCCCCCCGTTTGAACGCCGCCGGCCGCATGGCCCATGCCTCTTTGGCCGTAGAACTTTTCCTAAGTCCCGACCGCCGAACCGCTGCAGAAGCGGCCGAAAGC
This sequence comes from Clostridia bacterium, assembly GCA_017507855.1. Classification (GTDB taxonomy): domain Bacteria; phylum Bacillota; class Clostridia; order Oscillospirales; family RGIG5554; genus RGIG5554. The sequence goes on along the minus strand of JAFWAE010000039.1, from coordinate 21,604 downwards.
CTTTGTGCGGAGAACCGCTTGCGCCAGGAAACGGAAAAAGCCATCTTCGAGGATGCCGTGCGCCTGCTGGAGCAAAGGGAGGGCTTCCCCGGCGCCTATCACAGCATCGTACTGGCCGGTGACAACTGGCACCACGGCGTGGTGGGAATCGTCGCCTCCCGTTTGTGTGAAAAATACGGCCTGCCTGCCATCCTCATCAGCTTTGACGGTGGCGGAACAGGCAAAGGCTCCTGCCGCAGTGTAGGCGGGCTGAACCTGTTTGAACTGCTGGGGCAATGCCGCCATCTGCTGGAGCGCTTCGGCGGCCACCATTCGGCGGCGGGCCTTTCCTTGCGCAAGGAAAACGTAGAGACTTTTGCCCTTTTATTCGACGAGCTATGTGCCCAAAAAGCTTCCCTTCTCTCTCCCGAGGAAATGGTTTTGCCCACAGCGGAATGCACCTTGTCCCTGCCGGAGCTGACTGTCTCGGCGGTGGAAACGGTGGACCGCTTGGAGCCCTTCGGCGGCGGAAACCCCGCTCCTTTGTTCGAGGTTTCCCACGTGCGGTTGACCTCGGCCGTTTCCATCGGCAACGACCGCCACACTCGCGCCGAGTTAAAAAGTCGGGAAAGATCCGTCACCGCTCTTTTCTTCGGTACCCCTCTCAAGCAAATGCCCTTGCCCGAGGGAGCCTGGGTGGATGCCCTTTGCTCCCTGCAGTTGAACGAATATAACGGCGCGTGCAACGTACAGCTGATCGTGCGCGGCTTGCGCCCTTCCCAAGTGGAACAAACGGCCTTGCAATTGCTGAAACTTCCCTGCGGCGATCTTCCCTGCCTTGACGCGCGCTGTCTGCCCGAGCGGGAGGATTTCCGCAAGATATATTTATTTGCCTATCGCTTCGGTCCTCTGCACCGTTTTTCTTTGTCAGCGTTGGCGGAACGCGCCTTTGGCTCCTGCGCGGCCGAAGATCTGCTGAAAACGACCGTTTGCCTGCGTGTGCTGGCAGACGAAGGGCTGATTGACCTGCAAACGGAGGATCCAACGTCAACCATTTCTTTGAGCATTTCCTCTCATGTTGGGGAAGAAAAGGTGGATCTGCAAAGCAACCCCTTCCTCAAGCAACTGACGCAACTTTCGAAAGGAGGCGGAACGAATGCCTGAATACAGTGACGGATACGCCGAATTTATTTCCTTGCTGAAGGAGGACAATCCTTCTTTGGATCTGGATAAGATCGAGCGTGCCTACCAAACGGCCAAGCAGCTTCACGAAGGGCAGTTTCGCCTTTCCGGGGATCCCTACATTACCCATCCCGTAGCCGTAGCCGCTCTGACCGCCGATATCACAGCCGATACGGACGCCGTTTGTGCCGCCCTGCTGCACGACGTGGTGGAGGACGTAGAGGGCCTGCCCGCCGATTACGTGGAACGCCATTTCGGCACCGACGTGGCCATGCTGGTCAACGGGGTAACCAAGCTACAACACATCGCCCCCTTTGAATCCAAGGAGGAAGAGCAGATCGAAAATCTGCGTCGCATGATTTTGGCTGTGGCCCAGGACGTGCGCGTCATCTTCATCAAGTTGGCCGATCGCCTGCATAACATGCGCACCATCTTTTTTCAGCCGGACGAAAAACGCCGCCGTATCTCCCTGGAAACGATGGAGATCTATGCCCCCCTGGCCCACCGTCTGGGAATGCAGAAGATCAAGCTGGAGCTGGAGGACATTGCGCTCAGCTGCCTGGATCCCATGGCTTCCCGTGAAATTGAGGACCGTATCCGAGAAGGGCGGGAGCGCAACGCGGACTTTCTGTCTCAGATCGAAGCCAACGTAAGCGAAAAGCTGCGCCAAATGCATATTGAAAGCATTATTTCCAGCCGTACCAAATCCATTTACAGCGTCTATCGGAAAATGTACGGTCAGAACAAGGAATTTGACGAGATCTACGACATTTACGGTCTGCGCGTCATCGTGGATACAGAGCCGGAATGCTACGCCGTGTTGGGCGTGGTGCACGATATGTTCACCTCCGTTCCCGGGCGTTTTAAGGACTATATCTCCACTCCAAAAAGTAATATGTACCGTTCCCTGCACACCACCGTGATCGGTAGGGGGGGTATCCCCTTTGAGGTGCAGATCCGTACCAAAGAGATGCACCACGTTGCCGAGTACGGCATCGCCGCCCACTGGAAATACAAACAAGGCATCGGCCGCGAGGACAGCCTGGACAAAAAGCTGGAGTGGCTCCGCACGTTGGTGGAGATCGAACGAGATTCCGCCGACACGGAAGATTTTATGCGTCCCTTCAAGATCGACCTGTTCGCCGACGAAGTTTTTGTGTTTTCCCCCAAGGGCGACGTGATCCCCTTGCCCGCAGGTGCCACCGTCATCGATTTTGCCTACGCCATTCACTCGGCGGTGGGCAACCGCATGGTGGGGGCCAAGGTCAACGGGAAGATCGTAACCATCGACTACCGCGTGCAAACAGGTCAGATCGTAGAGATCCTGACCTCTGCCTCCGCCCGAGGACCTTCCCGCGATTGGCTAAAGATCGCCCGCACCGGCGAAGCCAAAAGCAAGATCAAACAATGGTTTAAGAAGGAAAAACGCCCCGAAAACATCGAGCAGGGCCGTGCCGACTTCCACCGCGAGCTGGGCCAATACGCCTCCCGCATGACGGAGGCCGAGCGCAACGACCTACTGGAGACCGTGGCCCAAAAAGCCGGCTTCCCCAACGGGGAGGATCTGCTGGCAGCCTTGGGTTACGGCGGAGCCCAGCTTTCCAAGGTATCCCATTATATCGGCGAGGAATGTGAGCGCCGCTTCAAGCCCAAGCTCAACGAAGCCCAGCGGGACGCCCTGGCTTTGGAGGATGCCCGCCGCCAAAACCACAACTACCGCAGCAGCAACGGCATCGTAGTAGAGGGTATCGACAATTGCCTGGTCAAATTTGCCCGTTGCTGTACCCCTCTGCCCGGAGAAGAGATTATCGGCTATATCACCAAGGGCAGCGGCGTCTCCGTACACCGCAAGGATTGCCGAAACGTCGTTTCCGGCATGAAGGACCCCTCTTCCGCAGGGCGCTGGATCGGCGTGCATTGGGACCGCCGCGAGCTCAACGGAGACGGCTTTGCCGCCACGATCTCCATTGCGGTGGAAAGCCGCCAGGGGCTGATCGCCGACCTGACCTCCCTGATTGCCAATATGCGCGTAAAATTGCTGCATCTGAACACCACGGAGGAGCACGGGGAGATCTCTTCCCTGTCTGTTACCCTTGGAGTATCCAATTTGGGCCATTTGAACTCCATCATTGAAAAATTGCGCCGCATCCGCGGAGTAAACACCGTAACGAGGAACTGAATATGAAGATCCTCGTTGAAGGGGGCGTCGCCCAATACGACGCAGAAGCCCTGGCCATGCTGTTTATGCCCGGCCGCCACTTTACCTCCGTCACCCAAGCCTCGGAGCTGACAGAGGAATATCTGCACCTGATCTCCCGCACGGAGAACGGCTGCCTTCACACCCGCGCCTGCCTTTGCAGTGCAGACACCACTGCCGTGGGAGAAAGCACACTTCCCTGCACCGACCCGCCCTCCAAGGCCGACCTGCGCCTGGGAGCCGCCTACGCGATCCTGGAAGCCGGAGAACGGCTGACGGGAGTGACACCCCCCTTTGGGGTGCTGACGGGCATCCGCCCTGCCAAGATCGTCATGGAAATGCTTCGGCAAGGAAGTTCTCCCGCACAGATCGAAAGCCATTTTCGCGATACCCTACGGGTCACGGAAGAAAAGACATCCCTTTGTATGGAAGTGGCCGCCCGCGAGCAGGCACTCATCTCCCGTATGCCTCCCCGCTCGGTCAGCCTGTACATTTCCATTCCCTTTTGCCCTTCCCGCTGCACGTATTGCTCCTTTGTGTCCCATTCCATCGAAAGCGCAGGCAAGCTGATCGACCCTTATCTGGAAAAGCTTTGTGCCGAGATCCGCGATAAGGTCGCCCTGCTCAAAGACATGGGCCGTCCGATCAACTGCATCTACATCGGCGGGGGCACCCCCGGCATCCTGACCCCCGAGCAACTGACCCTGCTGATGGGAACGGTCAGCGACGTTGTCAACCTTTCGCAGGTGGCTGAATATACTGTGGAAGCAGGCCGTCCCGACACGGTGACCAAAGATAAGCTGCGAGTCATGAAAATGATGGGTGCCCAACGCATCAGCATCAACCCTCAGACCCTTTGTAACGACACCCTGCAGCTGATCGGCCGCCGCCATACGGCAGAGCAGTTTTATCAGGCCATGGACGTGGCCGCAAGCGCGGGCTTTGACTGTATCAACTGCGACCTGGTTGCCGGCCTGGCTCAGGAATCACCCGAGGAATTCGGCCGCACCTTGGAAGGAGTGCTGTCCACCTCCCCTCAAAACGTAACCGTCCACACCCTTTGCGTCAAAAAGTCGGCCTTTCTACGTCAAAGCGGTGAAGCAGTGTTTGACCCGCTGGGTACCCGAGTAGGTGCCATGCTGACCCTGGCCGACAGCCTGCTGCGCCCCAAGGGCTTTTTCCCCTACTATCTCTACCGCCAAAAAAATGCCCTGGGCAATTTCGAAAACACCGGCTGGTCCCTGGACGGGAAGGAAGGGCTGTACAACGTCTATATTATGGAGGAAGTGCAAAGCATTTTGGCCTGCGGCGCAGGCGGCACCACCAAACTGGTGGATACGGAAAAAAATTTGATCCGACGTATATTCAACTTCAAATATCCGTATGAATATCTCAGCCGTCCCATCCCCGCATTTTCCGAGGAAGAAAAAAGTTTTTTACTTTGACCCCATATCTTTTCGAAAGGATCTGACAACATGGAATTTTCCGAAAAGGTCAAAGAGACCGCAGCCAAAGCCGGGCGCACCGTAAACGCTTGGGCCGACTGTGCCGCCGCTCATCTGGACGTACTGACGCTTGAATCCTCGCGAGATAAGCTTTTTGCCGAGCTGGGCCGTCTTTTTTATCACGATCCTTCTCTGACAGCCACCGACCCCCGCGTTGTCCGGCTGACAGCTCACCTCAAAGAGATCTGCGCCAAGATCGACGCCAAAAAGGAAGCGATTGCCTCCGCTAAGGGAAAAATCCCTTGTAGCCATTGCGGTAGACCCTTGCCGGCCGATTACGCCTTTTGCCCCCATTGCGGCCGCCCTTGTGAAAAATAAAATTCCCCACTAATTCAAGAAAAGAGGCATCTGCTTGGAAAAGACAAAGAAAAACGGCTTTCTTCAGGGCGCCATCATTTTGGTGTTCGCCAATTTTCTGGTAAAAGCCATCGGAGCAATATACAAGATCCCCATGTACAACATGGTAGGATCGGAAGGCATGGGCTATTTTTCCGCCGCCTACAATATTTACTCGTTTTTGTTCGTGATCTCCACTGCGGGTCTGCCAGTGGCCGTGTCCCGCATGGTCTCCTCGGCAGTGGCCTGCGGGCGCGAAGCGGAGGCGCGGCGTATTTTTCGCCTGTCTTTATTTATCTTCACCCTCATCGGTGTGGCAGGCACGGCACTGATGTTCTTCGGGGCCGGGGGCTTTACGAAGCTGATCAAAAACTCCAACGCGCTGTTCAGCATCATGACCCTGTCTCCCGCCATTCTTTTTGTGGCCATCGGCTCCTCTTACCGCGGGTATTATCAGGGGCTGAACAACATGGTTCCCACCGCCGTTTCCCAAGTGTTGGAGTCCTTCGGAAAGATGGCCGTCGGCCTTCTTTTGGCCGGTTGGATGCTGAAAAACGGACAGCGTGTTTTTGGCTTTGAAGAGGCTCAAATGCCCATCTACGTAGCCGCAGCCGCCGTGCTGGGTGTTACGGCGGGAAGCGCCATTTCCACACTGTACCTGGTTTTGCGAAAGGCCCTTTCCAATCTGAACCCCAAAAACAGGACCCCCGTCACGGGGGAGGTACGCCCTCCCAAGCAGATCGCAGCCGAGATCTTCCGCATCTCTATTCCCATTACCCTGAGCGCCTCGGTACTGAGCATCACCAGCCTGATCGATTCCATTTTGGTCATGCGACGTCTGCAATACATCGGTATGCCCGAGCTGGAGGCCGACAAGCTGTACGGCATCTATTCGGGGATGACCATTACCCTGTTTAACCTTCCCACCGCCGTGATCTTCCCCATTGCCGTAAGCCTGGTGCCCGTGCTGGCGGCCGCTGTAGCCTCCAAGGCCCACGAAAAGGTGCGGCAGACCACGGAAAGCGCCCTGCGCATCACCGCCGCATTGGCGATGCCCGCCGCGGCAGGCATGGCCGTGCTTTCCAAACAGATCCTTACTCTTCTGTTTCCCGGTCAGCTAAACGATGTGGCCGTGGCCGCCCCGCTTTTGTCCCTGATCTGCCCGGCAGTGCTGTTCGTTTGCCTGGTTTCCGTCAGCAATGCCATTTTGCAGGCCCAAGGCTTTGAGCGCAAGACCGTCGTTTCCATGCTTTGCGGCGGCGCGGTGAAGCTGCTGACCAACTACCTGCTTATCGGCACCCCCGCCATTGGCATTCACGGGGCCCCCTTTGCCACCATCCTTTGCTACGGCACCATCACCTGCCTGAATTTTTATCAAATGGCCAAAAACACCCACTTTATCCCCTCCGTACGCCGGGTGTTCCTCCGTCCTCTGGTCGCCGCCGCGGCCTGTGGTGTAAGCGCCGCCTTGACCGCCACCCTAACGAAAAACCTCTTCGGCAATACCCTGTGCCTGCTTTGCGCAGTGGGTGTGGGCGCGGTGATGTACGGAGCCGTTTTGCTGTTGGTGCGGGGCGTCACCCGTACCGATTTGATGATGCTCCCCAAGGGCGATGCCCTTTGCCGCTTGTTAGACAAGGCTCATTTGCTGGCAGAATAGCGTATTTACGAAAAGGAAGTGCGTATACATGACTGAAAAAGAAGCTCTTTTGGCCGCCAAACGCTACGATTTTCAATCTCTTCGGCAGATCGTGCGCCTGCTTCGTGCTCCGGACGGTTGCCCCTGGGATAGGGAACAAACTCACCAAAGCATCCGCCGCAATTTTATTGAAGAAGTATACGAGGTCTGCGAGGCGATCGACTGTGACAGCACCCCCATGCTCCGCGAGGAACTGGGCGACGTACTGCTGCAGGTGGTCTTTCACGCCTGCATGGCCGAAGAGAGCGGCCGCTTTACCATGGACGACGTATGTGACGAGATCTGCCGCAAGCTGATCATCCGCCATCCCCATATTTTCGGCGACGTACAGGCCGATACCGTGGATAAAGTGCTGGATAATTGGGAAGCTATCAAACAGCAGACCAAGGGAATCTCCGGCCCTGCAGAGGCCATGAGCAAGGTCCCGCGCCAATTCCCCGCCCTGATGCGGGCTCATAAGGTATGCGGAAAAGCAGAGGATGCCGACCTTTTCTTTGAGCACACGGTGCAGCACGTGCGCCAACACGTGGACGCCCTGGACAGCCGCGGTCCTTCTGCAGAGGAGATCGGGCGTCTTTTGATGGCCGTATGCGGCCTGGCACGGAAGGCGGGCATTGACCCCGAACTGGCCCTTTCGCGCCATATAGACGGTTACATCGAGGGTATAAAGGGATAAAAAGCAGGTTTTGGCGGTCCTTTTTGCCGTTTTATCCGTTTTTTTCCTGTAAAATACTTGCATTGTGCCAAAAAAAATGGTATGATTTAATCAATGAATTTCAATATATAGATTTTTGTTTTTTTGGGAAATTCAAATTTTTTGAAGGAGCGTATTTCAACTATGAACAAGGTTCAACTCGTAGAAGCCGTTGCCAAAAATGCAGGGCTGACCAAAAAAGACGCCGGCCTGGCCGTGGATGCCGTTTTCGCCGCTATCACCGATGCTTTGAAGGCTGACGACAAGGTGTCTCTGATCGGTTTCGGTTCTTTTGAAGTCAAGACCCGCGGCGCCCGCACCGGCCGCAATCCCCAGACCAAGCAGCCCATCGAGATCCCCGCTTCCAAGAGCCCCGCTTTCAAAGCCGGCAAAGCTCTGAAGGACGCCGTTAACGGCTAAATGCGGCTGGACAAATTCCTGAAAGTGTCCCGGCTGATCAAACGCCGCACCGTGGCCAACAAAACCTGCGATGCGGAAAACGTGCTGGTCAACGGCCGTCCTGCCAAACCCTCCTATCGTGTCAAGGTGGGGGATGTTTTAACACTTTCCTCCTCTGCCCGCTCCCTTTCTTTCAGGGTCACAGCTGTGGCAGAAAACGTGTCCAAGGACGAAGCTTCCTCTTTGTACGAAGTAATTGAATAATCCTGACACTGCCAAAAAACACGAGACCTAGGTCTCGTGTTTTTGTTTTTGCAGACACCTTGCACTCCCCCAAAAAAATTGTATAGGGTCCTCTTTCTTACTTTGAATTTTTTTTTGCAAAAATGCAAAAGTCTTGCGGGTTGTTTTTTGGAGAGAAATATGATATACTGGAGATACTTATCCTGACGCTCGGTCGTTCCGAGCCTGCATAAAAAGGACGGTCGTTCTTTATGTATGATAAACAAGAAAGGGAGTTCTACATGAAAAAGCATTGGATGATCGCTTTGGCCGCAGCCGTAGTATTGGCTGCCGGCGGCGGAGCCATGGCAGCCGCAAAAGCCGCACCAAAGCCCCTGACCTCTTTCGGTGACGTCACCGAAAGTGTGGATGCCGCCATTCAAAAGGCAGTAAAAGACGGCGTTAAGACGCTGGTCATTCCTCAAGGTACCTACACCGTCAAAGGAAACGTGACCGTTCCCGAGAGCATGACGCTCTCCTTTGACATTGGTGCCATGATCAACGTGGAAGAAAACGCTTCTTTGGAGATCCTGGGCACCATCAAGGCCACCCCCCGCCAGATCTTTGGGGGCAACGGTAAGATCTTCGGCAACGCTTACGGCGAAGGTTTTGCCATGTGGTTTGGCCCCATCAGCGGCAACGCCACCAAGGCCGTCCAGCGCGCGGTAGACACCATGCGCACCGTGCAACTTCCTTACGGTGCGGGAACTTATACGCTGGATAATATCAACTTCACCCGTCCCGTAACGCTGATCGGTACCGGAGGCTTCCGCACCAAGATCGCCTCCACCAAGCAAACGGAATATCTGTTCAACATTGCCAGCGACGGCGTTTCCATCGGAAATCTGTATATTGAAGGCAACGCTGCCAAGAGCAATGAATCTGTCATCTTCTATTTGAACAACTCCAAGGGTGAGCTGAAGGACGTTACCATTTCCAATGTCTGGACCGCCAACAATCCCCGCGGTCTTTCCGATGCCGGCTCTGCCCATCCTGTGTCCAACCTGATGCTGGATGAAGTCACCATTATCGGAAACCGCAACACGGCTATGCTTTTGCGAAACGTAAACGGCGGCACCTTCCGCCGCGTGGCTTTGGATAACTGCGGTTGGGGCAAAATGACCTATCCCACCGCCATCGTTGAAAACGCCAAAAAACTCGTTTTGGAAGAATTTGATATTTTGGGCGGCCGCGTACTCGGCACGCTGGCTGGCGGTATCACCTTCCGCAACTGCGACGAACTGGAGATCGTCCGTGCCATGGTGGATACGGTGGACGGTGCCTGCTATATTTTCGAGAATGTGACGAACAGCAAGCTCAACAACCTCATCTCCTCCATCTACAACGAGCAAGCCTTTATTTTCCGCGGATGCGAAAACATTCAGGGCAACATCCTGCTGGCCGCAAACATCGTATATGTTGAAGTGCTGCCGGAAGAGATCCGCACCGAGGCTGTTCTAATCGAAAACTGCAAGAATATGAACTTCAAGCAGCTGGATGTTTCCAACAACCAGACCGACGGCTTGGTGGTCGACAATTCCTCCAATATCGTCATTGAAACGCTGACCACCTACGACAACCGCGGTACTGCCTACGTGGAACGTAACGGCTCCAACAATAACACCGTTAAGATCTTCTCCAGCCGCGGAAACCGTGGAAACTTCGTTCAGTGCGGCTCTAACAGCCTGATCATGCGTGCCGTTTGCGGCAACGGTTCTGTATTTACCAACCTGAAAGGAGCCGTTTCCAAATGAGTAATCTGTATAAAAAAATCATTGCCTTAGCAGGGGTGATCGCAATGCTGCTGACAGCTGTGGGCTGTGTGGAACGCGCTCCTTCCACCAACCCCGAAACCCAGGGCGAAACTTTGCCCGGCGTTTCTTCTTTCCTGGTTCCGGAAGGCGAAAAAACCGTGCTGGAGCTTGGCCTGACGGGCGACGGTGTCACCGATGATGCCCCCGCCCTGAAAGCTCTGATCTCCTCTATGTCCAAAAACGGGGGCGGAACGCTGTATTTCCCCAAAGGGACCTACCGTTTGTGCAGCAATGTCTCCATTAACAAAAATTTCCGCTGTGTGTTCGAGGAAGGCGCCGTGCTGACGCCCGATGAAAAATACAAGATCACCCTGAGCGGTTACGTGGAGGCAGGTGCCTATCCCATCGTTTCCAGTGCTACCCAAATATCCGGTGCTTTGCAGAATCTCCAGGCCTATCCCCAGTGGTACGGCGCCAAGGGCGACGGTGTCGCCGATGACAGTGAAGCCTTCAAGCGCGCCATGCTGTCTGCCTCCGAAGTGCTGGTTCCCGCCACCGAGGCAGGTTACTGCGTCAATACCTTGTCCTTGATCAAGCCCTTTTCTCTGACCGGTGTTAGTGTGGGTGAAACCAAGCCCCGTATCTATGCTATGGAAGATACCAAGTATCTGTTGGAATTCAAGGCTTCCCAAATTTCTGTGAGCAACCTCATTTTCGATATGAGCCGTTGCACCAACAAAAACTCCGTCGCCTTCTATTTTGACACTACCGTCTCCACCAGAATCCGCGACTTCTACTTTAAAAACGTGGACGTAAACGGCGCTTACTGCGCGGTCAAGGATGCCAAGCACGCCGGTGGCAACCAAGTTGTGTGTGCCTATTTTGACTACATGAATTTTACCAACGGCCGTGGTACCGCCTTTGATGTCGAAGACTTTTGGGGCTTTATTCAAATGGACCACTGCACCCTGGATTTCTCCAATGACGTCAACATGGACTATCCCGCCATCAAGGTCAAGGACAACGCCGGCCTGACCATGAACTACGTGAAGGTCATCGGCCCCGGTACGGGATCCAGTGCCAACGGTCACGCCTTCGATTTCTCCAACGATATTGCCGTTTGGATCAATAATTGCTCGGCCATCAACATGGACGGTGCCGGCATTAAGAGCCGCGGTTCCAACACTTACTTCTATATTTGGGATTTCCTGGCCGATAACTGCAACGATTTCGGTTTGGATATACTGAACAGCACCAGCTTTAAGATGCATGGCATCACCGTAAAAGGGCGCGTGGGTCAGGCAGACTTCTATCAGGACCGCGACGGGATCCGTGTAAGCAACTCTTCCCTTTGCCAGCTGACAGACATCAACGTCTCCAATTGCCCCGGTAACGGCCTGAGCGTCAGAAGTGCCACCAACGTGGCCATCAGCGGCCTGAAAGCCTCCGACAACACCGACTATGGCTATCTGGAGCTGGGCTCCAACGGCGCTACGCTGGCGGATGCAGAGTTTTCCGGCAACGGGGAAGGGAACTTCAGCCAAGGCACTGCCTCGGCCATCGTCCTCAACGCCAAGCTGGCCAACGGTACCGTACTGGAAGCCACGGAAGGCCACGCAGTAAAGTAAAAAAACATTTTGAAAAAGACCGGACGCATCCGGTCTTTTTCTTTGGCTTTTTCGTCATTTCTACTAAAAAAACAAAATATTTTTGGTTATTATGTCAATTTCTCTTGCAATTATGCACAAAAAGCGTTATAATGTCTCCGTGGGCCTTGCGGTTATGACTGCGTTGCCCGTCAACCATAAAGAAACGAGGGGTCTTATAAAATGGCCAACAGGTTATTTCAGGGCATCATCCAACAAATGAAAGATTCGCTGGACCGCGTTATCGGTGTGATCGATGAAGCCGGTATCATTATTGCCTGCAGCGACCTGAGCCTGATCGGCGAATCCCGCCGAAGTGCAATGATGCAGATGGGCTATTTGTCCGAGATCACGGTGGTGGACGGCTACTCCTACCGTAATATCGGCACCCGTCCCAAAACGGACTACATGGTGTTCGTAGAAGGCGAAGACGAGATCGCCGCCCAGCATTGCGGCATTCTGTCCGTTTCCTTCAATGCGGTCAAGCAATATTATGACGAAAAATACGACCGTTCCAGCTTTGTGAAAAATATTTTGCTGGACAATATCCTTCCCGGAGATATTTTCCTTAAATCCAAAGAGCTTCATTTTATCAACGAGGCTCATCGCGCGGTCTTTTTGATCCGCATTTCCGATATTTCCGAGATCCCCGCCTACGATATGATCGCCAGCCTTTTCCCCGAAAAGGGAAAGGACTACGTCATCAGCATTTCCGAAGAAGACATTGTGCTGGTCAAGGAAGTGCGCGAGGGGACCGACCCGCGCGAGCTGGTCAAGCTGGCCCGATCCATTGTAGATACGGTAAACACCGAATTTTATTCCAAAGTGCACATCGGTATTGGCACGGTGGTGGATAACATTAAGGATCTGGCCCGCAGCTTTAAAGAGGCTCAGGTCTCCATCGAGGTCAGCAAGGTCTTTGACACCGAAAAAAGTGTGGTCAACTACGAAAACTTGGGCATCGGCCGCCTGATCTATCAGCTTCCCACCACCCTTTGCACCATGTTTTTGCAGGAAGTGTTCAAAAAAGGATCCATCGAAAACCTGGATGCCGAGACTCTGTCCACCATTCAGGCCTTCTTTGAAAACAATTTGAACGTGTCCGAAACCTCCCGCAAGCTGTTCGTGCACCGTAACACCCTGGTCTACCGTCTGGAAAAAATCCGCAAGCTTACCGGGTTGGATCTGCGTGAGTTTGACAATGCCATCACCTTTAAGGTGGCACTTATGGTCAAGCGCTACCTGATCACTAAGCCCACAAAATTCTGATTCTTTTCCCTTTCAAATACGACTGCGAGGATAAACGCCTGTATGATCGAATTTCAAAATGTCACAATGAAATATCCCAACGGCACAAAAGCCCTCAACGATTTTTCCTTAACCATCGAGGACGGGGAATTTGTGTTTATCATCGGGCAATCCGGCGCAGGTAAAACTACGCTGTCCAAGCTGATCACCCGCGAGGAAAAATGCTCCTCCGGCGTGATCCGCGTAAACAATTTTAACCTTTCCCGCCTGCGCGACAGGGACGTCCCCCGCCTGCGCCGCACCCTGGGCGTAGTCTTTCAGGATTTTCGCCTGATCGAGAACAAAACCGTATACGAAAACGTGGCCTTTGCCATGAAGGTTATCGGCGCTTCCGACCGCATCGTGCGCAAGCGTGTGCCCTACATCCTCAATCTGGTGGACCTGGCCGACAAAGCCCGTCGCTTCCCCCGCGAGCTTTCCGGCGGCGAACAGCAGCGCGCAGCCATCGCCAGAGCCCTGGTCAACAACCCTCGAGTCATTTTGGCTGACGAGCCCACCGGCAACGTAGACCCCAAAATGTCCCTGGAGATCATGGAGCTGTTCCGCCGTATCAACGAGCAGGGCACCACCGTGATCGTCATTACCCACGAGCACGCCTTGGTCCGCTACATGAAAAAACGGTATGTGGAAATTTCCCATGGTTGCGTGATCAACGACAGAGTGGGGGGCTAAGCTATGTTTCGTAATTTTCGTTTGGGCTTCTTTTTGAGGCAAGCCGTGGAGGGGATCTTCCGCAACGGTATGATGAGCCTGGCCTCCGTAGCCGTGCTTTGCTCCTGCCTGGTTTTGATGGGTTCCTTTTCTCTGGTGAGTTATAACATCACCTACAACATCAACGCCATCCAATCTGTCAACGAGATCGTGCTTTTTTTGGATCCCGAATTGACGGACGACGACATTACCGAGGTGGCCTCCTCCCTTCGCAAGATCGAAAACGTGCAAGCCGTCACCTTCGTGTCCAAGGACGAGGCCCTACGTCAGTACCGCGAGTCCTTGGGAGAGGACGGGGCTATTTTGGATGGATTGGAGGATGACAACCCCATCAAACACAGCTATCACATTACTCTAAAAGATATGAAGCTGTTTGACCAGACCGTCTATTCCGTGGGCCAGATCGATGGCATCGTAAAAGTGCGCGACCGCCGCGATTTCGTGCAAAGCCTGACCCAGACCCAAAATATCGTAGGGCTGATCTGTACCTGGTTCTTGGTCATTTTAGGCACGGTCTCTCTGTTCATCGTAGCCAACACCATCAAGCTGACCATCAACGCCCGCCGCCACGAGATCGAGATCATGCGCTACGTGGGCGCCACAAACTGGTTTATCCGCTGGCCTTTCGTCATAGAGGGCGTTCTGTTAGGGGCCTTTGCCGCCCTGGTGGCCTTCTCTATCGAATGGTATATTTATATTTATATTTTCGATAAGGTGGTCAACCAAGGTGAGATCCTGCAACTGCTCCCCTGGGACCGAGTCGCCGCTTCCATCGGCTGGATCTTTGGCGGCATCAGCATCGCGCTGGGCTCCCTGGGTGGCTTGATCTCCATCCGTAAATACTTAAAGGCTTAAGGAAAGGAGCTTTGTGAACCTGTGAAACACCCCATTTTGTTTCGCCTTTGTTCCCTGCTTTTGGCTTCTTTTTGCCTGATCGGTCTCTTTTCCGCCTCTGCTCCCCAAGCAGAAGCCTCCATTGCCGACGAATTGGCTGCCGGCAAAAATAAGCTGGCCCAGTTGGAAAAGGAACAAAAAGCCCTGGCCGACAAGTACGCGGCCCTTCAAAAAACCATTAAAGACACCACCTCCAAGTCCAAAAACGCCTTAAAAGTCAAAGAAGCATTGGACCAAACGGTGGCCACTTTGGAAAGCCAGATCGAAAACGCGGAAAATCTGTTGGCCGGCTACGCCACTCAGATCTTAGCCGTGGAACAAAAGATCTCTGCTTTGAATACCGATATTGACGAACAGTACGAGCTTTTCAAGCAGCGCGTTGCCATTGCCTATGAAAACGGTGAGGCCAGCTACTTGGAGATCCTTTTCGGCTCGGAAAGCCTTTCCGATCTGCTGGTCAAATACGACCTGATCCGCGATATTGCCGCCTATGACCGCCAGATCATCGATCAATACCGCCAAACCAAAACCAGTGCCGAGGAATTGCGCGGGGAGCTGACTCAGATGAAGGCCTCCCAGGAAAACACCCTGGCCGATCTGGAAGATCAAAAGGCCGACGTGATCAAGCAGCGCAAAAAGCAGGAAAGCTATATTAAAGAGCTGGAAAGCGATCTGGAGGCCGCTATTGAAGCCGAGGCTCAGTCCGACGCGGAAATGGAGCGTATCCAAAAGGAGATCGCCAAGCAAATCGCCGAAAACACCCGCCTGGAGCAAAGCCAATACGTGGGCGGCGAGTTTTTGTGGCCCTGCCCCGGTCGAAGACGCATCACCTGCGTGTTTGGCCCCCGTATCCACCCTGTTACCAAAAAGAAATCCAATCACACGGGTGTGGACATTGGTGCCGATACCGGAGACGACGTGGTAGCCTCCAACGATGGCACAGTCATTACCGCAGGCTGGAATTATGCTTACGGAAACTATGTGGTCATTGACCACGGCGGCGGGGTCTCCACCCTGTACGCCCACGCCAGCAAGCTAAAGGTGAAAAAAGGGCAAAAGGTCAAGCGCGGTCAAGTGATCATGCTGGTGGGTTCCACCGGATATTCCACCGGTCCTCACCTGCATTATGAAATTATTTTGAAAGACGGCGTCATTGACCCCTTGACAAAGTTCGATTCTTCGCAGTATTATATAGATGACTAAATAATCGGCATCCGCAGGACACGGTGACCCTCCCCCTTGTACAGAGAAAGAGGCCTTGGCTGAAAGCCCCTTACCTTGGACGGTCATTACCGCCTGCGCGGCTTTTCGCAGGAAATGGCGAAACGGCTTGCCCCGTTACAGGCACGAAAAGGAGCTTCTTTTCCGTTTGGAAAGGCGCTCGGCGGGGTTGGAACCGCAGCAAAGTAAAAAGCTGCCCCCGTGCATATACTACACGTATGCACGGGGGTTTTTATTTTTGATCTTTTACGAAAGGAACGATCCATATGATCCGCATTACCCTGAAAGACGGCAGCTCTTTGGAATTCCCCAAGGGCGAGGCCGCCATCGCATTGGCAAAAAACATTTCCGAGGGCTTGGCCCGTGTGGCCTGCGCCGCCGTGATCGACGGACAGGTATGCGACCTGCGCACCCCCTTAATGCAGGACTGCGAGGTCCGCTTCGTCACCTTTGACGACGAGGAGGGCCGCCGCGCCTATCGTCATACCGCCTCCCACGTACTGGCTCAAGCCGTGCTTCGCCTGTACCCCAACGCCAAGCTGGCCATCGGCCCCGCCATTGACGACGGCTTTTACTACGATTTTGACGTGGAAACGCCCTTCTCTCCCGAAGATCTGCCCAAGATCGAAGCGGAAATGAAAAAGATTATCAAAGAAAACCTGCCCTTCGAGCGCTTTACTCTGCCCCGCGCAGAGGGAATCGCCCTGATGGAAAAGCTGGGACAGCCCTACAAGGTAGAGCTGATCGAGGATCTGCCTGAGGAGGCCGAACTGAGCTTTTACCGCCAGGGGGACTTTACCGACCTTTGTGCGGGTCCCCATTTGATGAGCACCGGCGCTTTGAAAGCCTTCCGCCTGCTCTCCTCCACCGGTGCCTATTGGCGCGGAGACAGCAAACGCAAGATGCTGCAGCGCATTTATGCCACAGCCTATCCCAAGGCAGCCGACCTGGAAGCTCATATCACTCGTATGGAAGAAGCCCGCAAACGCGACCACAACAAGTTGGGCCGCGAGCTGGAATTTTTCACCACCGTAGACGTGATCGGCCAAGGCCTGCCCATCTTACTGCCCAAGGGTGCCCGTGTGGTGCAACTGTTGCAGCGCTGGGTAGAAGATGAGGAGCAGCGCCGCGGCTATTTGCTGACCAAAACGCCCTTGATGGCCAAGCGTGAGCTGTACAAGATCTCCGGCCACTGGGATCATTATCTGGACGGCATGTTCGTGCTGGGCGACCCCAATGACGAGACCAAAGAATGCTTTGCCATGCGTCCCATGACCTGCCCCTTCCAGTATCAGGTTTTCCTGAACCGTGCCCGTTCCTACCGCGATCTGCCCATGCGTTTCGGCGAGACCTCTACCCTGTTCCGTAACGAGGACTCGGGTGAAATGCACGGTTTGATCCGCGTGCGTCAGTTTACGATTTCCGAAGGCCATTTGGTCCTGCGTCCCGACCAGCTGGAAGATGAATTCCGCGGCTGTCTGGAGCTGGCCAAGCATATGCTGGGTACGCTGGGCATTCTGGAAGACTGCAGCTTCCGCTTCTCCCAGTGGGATCCCAACAACACCTCCAAATATATCGGCACACCCGAGCAATGGGAAGAAGCCCAAAGCATTATGGGGCGCATTCTGGACGATCTGGACGTGAAATATACCATCGGTATCGACGAGGCCGCTTTTTACGGCCCCAAGCTGGACATCCAATATCATAACGTTTTCGGTAAGGAAGACACCATCGTCACCATTCAGATTGACCAGCTTTTGGCCGAGCAATTTGGCATGGAGTACACGGATGCGGACGGCCAGAAGAAGCGTCCTTATATCATCCATCGCACCTCTATGGGCTGCTACGAGCGCACGCTGGCCTACCTGATCGAAAAATACGCCGGCGCCCTGCCTTTGTGGCTCTCCCCCACCCAGGTGAAGGTGCTTCCCATCAGCGAGCGCCAGCTGGATTACGCCAAGGAAGTGGCAGCCCGCCTGCAGGCCGCCGGTCTGCGCGTGGAAGCCGATGCCCGCAATGAAAAGATCGGTTACAAGATCCGCGAGGCCCAGATGGAAAAGATCAACTATATGTTGGTTGTAGGCGACAAGGAGTTGCAGGAAAACACCGTATCCGTGCGTAGCCGCGGCGGCGTGGACCTGGGCGCCATGAGCCTTGACGACGTATTGGCTATGCTGTTGGAGGAAAACAACTCCAAGGCCATCAAGTAAGCAATGTCTCGCCTTTCAAATGCCCGGAAAAACCGCGTTTTTTCCGGGCATCCCCTTTGGCTTGCCCTGATCGTAGCCGGTGTGGCGGCCTTGGTGCTGAATTTTGCCCTGCGTCTTTGGCCCTGGGGAGCTGAGTATTTGTTTGCCAGGGGGATCGGCCGTTGGGCCACGTATCTGGTGGCCGGTCTTACCCAGATCTTTCCCTTTTCCCTGGGCGAGATCCTGTTGCTGATCGCAGCTTTAGGCGCGCTTCCCTTCATCGTCGGCTCCATCGTTTTTATATGTAAAACCTCCAACGAAAAGGCGGTGGGTCATTTGCTGCGCGCCGTCAGCGGCGTGCTGGCTGTGCTGATGATCCTGTACCTGCTTTTACTGGGGGCCAACCACAGCCGCTATACGGTAGCTGAAAATCTGGATATGGATACCTCTTCTCCGCTGAGTGAGCAGGATCTTTACCAAACTGCCCTTTGGCTGCTGGAGGAAAGCGGCGAGCTGGCGGCAGGCATCACGGTGAGCGAAAAAGGCTCTCAACTTCCCCTTGGCTTTTACGAAACCGCCGAAATGGTCCAGCAAGGGTACGACGTCATTGTGAAGGATATGCCCTTTTTGTCACCCCTTCGCACCCGTCCCAAGCCCGTTTGGCTCTCTGACCTCATGGCCCACACCATGATCTCCGGCATCTTCACCCCTTATACCGGCGAAAGCAACGTCAACACTTCCTTTCCCGCCTTTACGATCCCTGCCACTATGGCTCACGAGCTGGCCCATCAACGGGGCATTGCCCGGGAGGACGAAGCCAATTTCATTGCCTTTTTGGCCTGCATCCATTCGCCGGATGACTACGTGCGCTACAGCGGCTACATGTCGGTGCTCATCTACGTGCTCAACGACCTGTACGATTCTTCCTCTTCCCTGTATAAGCAGGCCATGGAGACCCGCTCTCCCAAGCTTCGCACAGAGCTTGCGGCCTATAACGCTTATTTAAAACAGTTTGAGGGAGGGACGGCGGAAAAGGTCTCCTCTTCCATCAACAACGCTTATCTGCAAGCCCAAGGCCAAAAGGACGGCGTGCTCAGCTACGGGAACGTGACCCAATGGGCCGTACGCTGGTTTTTGACCCTTCAAATCCACTGAAAAAAGAGTTTTATCAAAGAAAAAACGGGAAAATGCTTGCTTTTTCCGGTTTTCTCATATATAATTTTTGTTAACAAATCAAGAAAGAAGGCTCTCATTATGAAAAAGATCTCTGTAATTCTTTGTCTCGTGCTGGCTGTGGCCTGCTGCATCTTCCTGGGCTCCTGCGGTCACCGCTCCCTGGACGAGATCAAAGAAAGCGGCGTGCTGTACGTAGGTACCAACGCCGAATTCCCTCCCTACGAGTACTATGAAGGCGACAAGGCTACCGGTTTTGATATGGAACTGGCTCAGTACATCGCCGACGAGCTGAATGTCAAGCTGGAAATCATGGACGTGCAGTTCAACTCCATCCTGGCTGGCGTGAAATCCGGTAAAATGGACATCGGTCTGGCCGGTCTGACCATCACCGAAGAGCGTCAAAAGAGTGTGGACTTCTCCACCCCCTACGTGCAGGCCACCCAGGTGGTTATCACCCGCGCCGAATCCCCCGTGCAGTCCCTGGATGATCTGGGCGAAGGCACCAAGATCGGCACGCAGAACGCCACCACCGGCTTTATCTACGCTTCTGACATCGAAGGCGCCATCGTCACTCCTTATGAAAAGGGTGCCGACGCCGTTATGGACCTGAAAAACGGCAAGGTGGACTGCGTAATCATCGACAACCTGCCTGCTCGCGAGTTTGTCAAGGCCAACCCCGAGTTGACCATTTTGGAAGATCCCTTTGAGGATGAGTTCTACGCCGCCGCTGTGGCCAAGGGCAACACCGAACTGCTGGAAGTGATCAACAAAGTGATCGCCGACATGAAGGAAGACGGCCGCTACGACGCTTTGATGGACAAGTATATCAATGAATAAGCTGGCAGCCTTTTTCCAAGCCATTTGGGCCGAGCTGCAAACGGTTTTTGAATTAGCCCTGGTGGAAGACGACCGTTGGTTGCAGATTCTCAGGGGCTTGGGCAACACCCTGATCATCACCTTGGGCGCTATTGCCCTGGGCCTGGTGATCGGCCTTTTGGTGGCTGTGGTGCGCGTGTCCCACGCCTACACGGGCAAACTGAAGGTGTTGGACCGCATTTGCAGCGTGTATTTGACTATCATCCGCGGAATTCCCATGATGGTTTTGCTGCTCATCACCTATTACATCATCTTTGCTTCCGTCAATATCAGCACCCTGCTCATTGCCGTGATCGCCTTTGGTATCAACAGCGGTGCCTACACCGCCGAGGTATTCCGAAGCGGTATTATGGCAGTGGATCGCGGGCAAATGGAGGCGGGCCGCTCCTTGGGCCTTTCCTACACGTCCACCATGTGGTACGTCATTTTGCCCCAGGCGGTGAAGAACATCCTTCCCGCCATGCTTAACGAATTCATCGCCCTGTTCAAGGAAACGGCTATCGTGGGTTATATCCCCGTGCAAGATCTGACGAAGGCGGCTTTTATCATCATCGGTATCACTTACGAACCCATCGGTCCTCTGCTGATCACAGCCTTTATTTACCTGTTGGGTGTCATTTTGCTGACCGCGCTGATGAGTGCGTTGGAAAGGAGGATGCGTGCAGGTGATAAGCGTTAAAAATTTGTTTAAGGCCTTCGGCGACCACGTAGTGGTAGACGATGTGTGCTTGGACGTAAAAAAGGGCGAAAAGATCGTCATCATCGGCCCCTCCGGCTCCGGAAAATCCACCTTTTTGCGTTGTTTGAACTGCCTAGAGCAAGCTTCTTCCGGCAGCATCAAAATTGACGGAGAGGAGATCCTCTCCTCCAAGGCCAACGTAAATCTGTTGCGCCGTAAAATGGGTATGGTATTTCAGCATTTCAACCTGTTTCCCCATTTGACCGTACTGCAAAACATGACGCTGGCTCCCGTACATCACAAGCTGAAAACCAAAGCCGAGGCGGAAGAGCAGGCCCGCGCCCTGTTGGCGCGCGTAGGCCTTTCCGACAAGGAAAACGCCTATCCCGCTCAGCTTTCCGGCGGCGAAAAGCAGCGCATCGCCATTGTGCGCGCCCTGCTTAACGACCCCCAGATCATGCTTTTTGACGAACCGACCAGCGCCTTGGACCCCGAAATGGTGGGCGAAGTGCTGGATGTGATCGCCTCTTTGGCGGATGAAGGCATGACCATGCTGATCGTGACCCATGAAATGGGATTTGCCCGCCAGATCGCCACCCGTGTGTGCTTTTTTGACAAAGGCCGCCTGGTGGAACAAGGTCCTCCCGAAGAATTGTTTGAGCACCCTCAAACTCAGCGCCTGAAGGATTTTCTGGGTAAGGTTCTGTAAACAAAAAAACTCTCCGTGTATGGCGCGTGTTCTTAAGGACAGTTTTTGAAATTTAATAAAATACGTTACCTACCGACAGGAAAAAGGATAGAGAAAGCAAATGCAATCTCTGTCCTTTTTTCTTGACAAGCACTGCATTTGTAGACACAAATGCTTCTATGTAGACTA
>JAFWAE010000038.1 GCA_017507855.1 Clostridia bacterium | reverse complement strand
TACATTCCGCGCGGCCAACCCGCAGGGTTGGTATGCTCAGAGATGACATCCGAGGGAGAGAAATGGCAATAACGCTCCCCCTCCCCCAACGTAAAAAGCGAGGTAAAAACTACCTCGCTCAGGCTGATGACAAAGTGGCATCTTTGTGTCGCATTTAGCAAAATATACAAAGACGAGGTTGCTCTAGCCTCCCTCCCGGAGGGAGCCCATGTACCACCCATTGGTTTTGCAGTAAATAGCATGTTTGTGCAATTTGCTAAGGGATTCTTTGGGTATGGGGTTTGTCAGCAATCTGATCCCGCCGAAATGGCGGGGTTATTTTTGCCGATAACGCAGCAACACAAAGAATATTGCCGATATCGGCAAAAAACAGCATATTTTTTTGCCGATAAGGGGTTGTAATTTTGCCGATAATGGTGTATACTATCCATGAAGAACGTAAGGAGGCAAAGCGTATGACCTATCTTTCCGTAAAGGAAGCGGCACTGCAATGGAAAATCTCCCCGCGAAGCGTGCGGAATTACTGCGCCGCAGGCAGAGTGCCCGGAGCGGTTTTGAAGGGAAAGACCTGGTGCATCCCGGTGTCGTCTCCCAAGCCCTCCAGGCAAAAGAAAAGCACTCCGCCCTCTGCCAATGGATTGGCGGCACGGCTGCTGGCGGAAATGAACGCAAAGCTCCACGGCGGGATCTATCACAAGCTACAGATCGAGCTTACCTACAACTCCAACCACATGGAGGGCAGCCGCCTGACCCACGACCAGACCCGCTTCATCTATGAGACCAACACACTGGGTATGGGGGACGGTATCGTGAACGTGGACGACGTGGTGGAGACGGCAAACCATTTCCGCTGTATTGACCTAGTGATCCGTCAGATGGCAGAGCCTGTTACCCAGGGGTTGATCAAACAGCTTCACGCCCTGCTGAAAAACGGCACCTCCGACAGCAGGCTGGATTGGTTTGCGGTGGGAGATTACAAAAAGGTGCCCAACGAGGTGGGCGGGAGAGAAACTACCCCTCCCGAACGGGTGGAACAGGAGATGGAGCTTCTGCTGATAGACTACGAAAACGGGCAGGCAAAGAGCTTTGAAGACATCGTGGCGTTCCACTACCGCTTTGAAGCCATCCATCCCTTCCAGGACGGCAACGGCAGAGTAGGGAGGCTTTTGCTCTTGAAGGAATGCCTGCGTCATAACCACGTCCCCTTTGTGATCAACGAGGAGCTGAAGCCCTTCTATTACCGAGGGCTTACGGCATGGCGGCAGGAAAAAGGCTATCTGATAGATACATGCCTTACCGCTCAGGATCAGTTCAAAAAGTGGATGGATTATTTTCGAATCGCGTATTAACAAAGGGGCTGAGTCAAAAGCTTAAATTAGGCTTTTGACTCAGCCCCATTATATCAGTTCAATTTGGATCAGCTTTTCATATAATTCCTTTGTGTTTATTCCGATAAACCTTTCAACAGATCCGTTTGATATTTGCTATTATACTGCGCAAATGGAACCTTAGTGGCTTTTTTCTTCCCCCTTATTATGCGTGCTATCAAAGCTTTCTTCTTCCGCTCCGAAATAATCGTAATACAGCCAAAGGACGGTATATCTGTCCTTCAGATCCTTGGCGTAGAGGATGGCGCCAAGGAGCTTTTCCTTGCCGTAGAGGCTGTAAAACTCCCCCATATCCAGCCCCGCCACGGAAAGCATTTTTTGGGTTTCTTCTGCACCCGGCGCTTCCGCTAAGATGGCCTTGATCTCCGCCTCCTTCCCCTTGTAAAGAGCGGCACGGTTTGCCTTATAGTTTCCGATCTTGTTTTGGAGCGCCATGCACCCCTCGGCCACGGGGCCGTAAACAGCTTGCATTCTCTCTCGATGTGCGGCTTCCGTGGGGCGGTAGATCTCCTCCGGGAAGGGGAAGGAAAGCAGCTTTTGGCGAAGCTCTGCCGTCAGCACGGTGGAATAGGCCACGTCGATGCCGTGGGGGAAGTACGCCTGCCCGCCCAGGATCCCCGTGATCTCGAAGAAATGGGAAAGGTGATGCTCACTTCCCGAGGCGGGGCGGGAGGAGCCTGCAAAGCTCATCAAAATCCCGATCACCACCAAAGCCTCCATCAATGCCCGGATGCTGTTTTCTTCCCTTTTCAAAATCCCGTCCGCCAAGGCAAGGGTGGCTTGGATCTGCCGATACGTCAGGTCGTAGATATACTCGCAGAAGTATTCGCCGTTGATCAGGCGGCTCAACTTCCAGTCGTTCAAGGCGGAAAACTTGCCGATCACGTCCCCGTAGCCTGCTTTGATCATCTCCATGGGGGCGTTTTTCAAAACGTCCACGTCGCCCAGAATGGCCTTGGGAAGCCCTGCGGGGTAGGTGACCTTCATGCCGTGGGTGATCATAGCCGCCCCGTTGGAGGCGTAGCCATCCATGGAGGGCGCAGTCGCCACGATCACGTAGGGGACCTTATGGAAGAAGGAAACGTATTTGCACAGATCCTGGATCACCCCCGAGCCGATGCCCACCAGGATCTCCACACCATCCAAACGCTCCGCCACGATGTGAATGGCAATTTCGTTGGGTACGAGAAGCTCTTTGCCGTCAAAAATCAGCTGCTCCAAGGCCTTGTCTGCAAGGGCGGAAAGAACCCTTTCCCCTGCGGCGGCAAAGGTGTTTTCGTCCCCGACCAGCAAAATATGGCTGTATGCGGCACAAATTTCGGAAAGGCGTCTGATAGCGCCGCTTTCGATATAGACGTATTCAATATCACAGGTGTGATGCCTGCCGCAATCGCATTGTCTTCCCCCAAGCAGCTTGTTGATATCCACTTTTTTACCTCTTTGCAGTATTCTTTGCCTTATTATAGCACACAGGGTGAAAAATAGTCAAGACAGTAAAAAAAGAGAAATTCTTCGTGTATAGTACGGCGCAACGAATAACAGCGGAGTGAAAGTCACTCCGCTGTTGTACATACAAGTTGTTTCGGTTCTATAATAAATGTTGGGGTAACCAAGTAGAACTACGAAAAAATTTGAAAAAAGTAGAGCATATTTGGAAGAAATCCGTTAAAATGGAAATGACGAGTAACCAGAAACGGAGGAACCAAAAATGCTCTACTCTC
>JAFWAE010000037.1 GCA_017507855.1 Clostridia bacterium | reverse complement strand
GAGCATTTTTCCAACATTGACGAGTTGTACACCAACAGCCGTACCGAAGCCTTTGGCGATCTGCTGAAGACCGCCATCCTCTTTGGATCCGAGACTCTGTCCACGGAAAATTACATGAAGGTGTATGACAAGGCCCTTCGCACGCGCCGCGTGATCTGCCAAGCCTTCAAAGCCCTTTTCGAGGAGTTTGACGCGGTATTGATGCCTGCCTGCTCCACTATGGCCTATTCCTGTGAGCAAGTGGCCGCACAGACCGACCTGCCCTTTACCGAAAACTTCTACACAGCCCCCGCCTCCATCACCGGGCTTCCCGCGCTGGTGACCCAAGGCGTGCAGCTGGTAGGCAAGGCCTTTTCCGAAAACGCCTTGTTCGCTTTGGCCGAAGCCGTTGAAAAGGAGGGCAAATAACCATGAAATACGAAACCGTGATCGGCTTGGAAGTGCACGTGGAACTTGCCACGGATTCCAAGATCTTTTGCTCCTGCTCTGCCCATTCCTACGGAGCCGAACCCAACTCCCACGTTTGCCCCGCCTGCTGTGGGATGCCCGGCATGCTGCCCGTAGTCAATAAGCGAGTGGTGGACTACGGCATGAAGGCCGGCATGATGCTCAACTGCCACATCAACCGCACCACCACCTTTGACAAGAAAAGCTATTATTATCCCGATCTTCCCGCCGCCTATCAGACCACCCAATGGTTTGCCCCCGTGGCCGTAAACGGCCTGGTGGAGATCGAAACGGCCAAGGGAAAGAAAAACGTGCGCATCAAGCAGATCCATATGGAGGAGGACGCGGGCAAGCTGGTTCACGACATCCGCGAGGACACCACCCATGTGGACTTTAACCGCACCAGCGTCCCTCTTATCGAGATCGTCAGCCAACCCGATCTGTCAGGTGCAGACGAGGTGGAGGCCTACTTGGAGCGCCTGCGCGACCTTTTGCGTTACGCCAAGGTGGCCGAGTGCGAAATGGCCCACGGCACCATGCGCTGCGACGTAAACCTTTCCGTCCGCCCCGAGGGAAGCTCTGTACTGGGCGTGCGCACGGAAATGAAAAACATGAACTCCATCGAAGCCATCAAGCGAGCCATTGAATACGAGACGGCCCGCCATATCGATGCGTTGGAAAACGGCACCGAGGTATTGGTACAAGAGACCCGTCGTTGGGACGACATCAAGGGAAAAAGCTTTGCCATGCGCACCAAGGAAACTGCCGGCGACTATCGCTATTTCCCCGACCCCAACGTGATGCCTGTCGTCATTGACGACGAATGGTTCGACAGTATCCAAGCCTCTCTGCCCGAATTCCCCGAGGTCAAGCGCGCCCGCTATACGGAGGAATACGGCTTGAGTGCCTACGATGCAGACCAGCTGAGCAAAAGCATCGCCCTTTGTGAATGCTTTGAAACGGCTTACGCTGTGTGCGGCAATGCCAAGGACTCCGCCAACTGGATGATCTCCGAGGTCATGAGCATCCTCAACGCCCGCAAAATGACCTACGACATGTTGGATATCAACGCCAAAGCGTTAGGCGAGCTGATCAAACTGGTGTCCGATGGCAAGGTGGGCCGCGCCAACGGGAAAAAGATCCTGGCGGCCATGTTTGAGGACCACGGCATTGATCCCGCCGCTTATGCCCAGGCCAATGGGCTGATCGTGTCCAACGACACGGGGCTGATGGAAAAGGTCGCCAAGGCCGCCGTGGAAGCGGACCCCAAGGCCGTCAGCGATTACAAAAGCGGTAAGGAAAAGGCTCTTATGGCCCTTTTCGGCAAATGCATGAAGGAGCTGAAGGGCAACTGTGACCCCCAGGCTCTGCGCACCGTTTTGATCGACATGATCAACAAAGCTTAATTGACTCTTTTGTTTGTTGCTCCGCCCAAACCCTACGGTTTTCCGGCGGAGCAGCTTCATATTGTGTTTTTTGGCAAGGAGAAACTTCATGAAAAAGATCCTAACCGTCTATACGGGAGGCACTATCTGTTCCGTCGCAAACGGGAAAATGCGGTCCCTTTCTCCCAAAGAAGCCCCCAAAGTCCTTCCCGCCGTCTTTTCCCAAAGCAGCTCCCCCTACGCCGCATCAGCAGATCTGCTGTTCGAGGATTCCGCCTTTCCCGAAGAAAAGATGCTCCTGAGCGAAAATATGACCCCCCTTGCCTGGCAGACCCTGTTGGATCATTTGGGGAAATTTTCTTTGGAGGACTATGCCGGTGTAATCCTGCTTCACGGCACCGACACGCTGGCCTATACGGCCGGGCTGCTTTCCTTTTGGTTTGCCCAAACTCCCGTTCCCTTCATGCTGGTTTCGGGCAACCGCCCCCCTTCAGATCCTCAAAGCAATGCCCACGCTAATTTTCGCACAGCGGTGGAACTGATCTTGCAAGACATTTCTCCCAACGTATACGTCCCTTATCGCAATTGCGACGGGACTTTGTGGCTGCATGCAGGCGCTCGCCTGACCCAATGCCCCGAATGCTCCGAGGATTTTCTGCCCATCGGTGCTCAAAGGATCTCCTTGGATGAAAACGGAACGGCCTTGCTCCCCGCTCTCCCCGCGCAAAAAGTCGTAACGGCTTGGCCTGCCCTTTCTCCTTGCAAGCCCCTATCCTCCGCAGGGGTGCTGGTCGTGCATCCCTACACGGGCCTGGACTATACTCATATCGACCTGCACAATATTCATGTGGTACTTCACGGCACCTATCATTCGGGCACGGTATGTGCTTTGAACAACGCCTCTCCCTATTCCGTTTTTCCCTTTGCAGAGCGTTGCCGACAAAAGGGGATCCCCCTGTTTGTGGCCCCTTGTGTGCTCAACGAAGAACAATACGCCTCCGCACACGGGCTTTTCGCCAACAGCAGTGCCATTCCCTTGCCCATGACTCTGCCCGCCGCCTACGGAAAGGTATTGACAGCCTTGGCCTGTGGAATCCCCCGCGAGGAACTTACAGCCTTTATGCGCCACGGTGTCAACGGTGAGCTTCTTGGCTGACGCCCCCGTTTTTGCAAATAAAAAAAGAACCGGCTGCTTATACAGCCGGTTCTTCGTTTTACCAAAAGGCTTAGTCCATGAATTTGTTGACCAGATTGTCCACCACAGGGATCTGGATAGTTCCCTGGGTAAAGGACTTCAGACCAAGAAGCACAAACAGCACCAGTTCCACCACGTTGAGTACGTTGCGGATCAGGTTGATCAGGTTGTACACAAAGTTGAAGGAAATGTAGCCGCCGAAGATGCCGATGATATTGTTGACGATCTCCAGCAGATCGGGGATCAGTCCCACAGCCAGGGAAGCCAAAGAGAAGCAACCCATAAGCAACAAGGCCTTTACACCCTGCTTTTTCAGCCACAGGTTTTCTTCGACCAGCAGCACGTAACCTACCAACAAGACAGTCAGCAAATAGCCGCTGATCAAGCCCATGAAATAAATGATGGCTCCCATCAAGCCAACGGTAATGCCCAATTTCGTTTTTTGCATGATATGGATCTCCTTTTAATAAATTAATTTGTAACGGATCGTATGTGTCGGTGCCATCAGGCCTGAGCCTGGGGCTCTTCTTCTACGGCAGTAGCAGCCTCGGCGGGGATTTCTTCCACAGGCGTTTCCTGGGAAATCACTTCTGCTTCCACCACTTCCATGGGTTTGCCGCAAGCCGTGCAGAAGCGCAGGTCCTTGCCTACCGAAGCGCCGCAAGCGGGGCATAAAACGGTCTCCTCCGCAGGAGCTTCCTCTTTGGGCATGGGAGCGCCGCAGGAGCTGCAAAAAGCCGCCTCACAGGGCACTTCCGCACCGCATTTTTCGCAGGTTTTGATTCCCTTGGCACGGCGGATCTGCTCGCGGTACTCCGCAATCTTCTCCTCTGCCTCTTTAATGGCGGCGATCTTTGCGGCAAACTCGCCCTCCGCAGTGTCGGCATACACCTGCGCGTACAGCTTGCCCAACTCCAAATAGTTGTCTTGGATCTTTTTTTCTTCGTCTGTCACAGCAGAGGTCAGCTTGGCCACCTCCGCCACTTCCTTCATTTTGGCGGCGGCAGCTTGCCCTGCCTGAGACATCTTTTTGCCCAGATTGTCAAAAAAAGCCATTTGTATTTTCCTCCTTTGCTCAAGGTTTTGTGCCAATATCTATCCGTATCTTACCATATTTATTCGGAGAATTCAAGTATTTTTTTGTTTTTGCTCTGCGAAAGTCGCCTTTTTCGCCAGGAAACCTTCCCAAAGCTGTAGCACAATGATGGCCGCAAACATCAGCACACAGCCCAAAATCTCCCGTCCGGAAAGGGTCTGCTGCAGGATCAACGCGGCAGAAAGCACCCCAAATACCGACTCCAGACACATGATCAAGGACGCCAGCGTGGCCTCCGTATATTTTTGTCCCAGGATCTGGAAGGTATAGGCCAGACCACAGCTCATTACACCGGAATACAGCAGGGGGACGAGAGCTGCCTGCACAGCCTCCCAACGGGGCTGCTCAAACACAAACATCAGTATGCAAGAGATCGTTCCGGATACGGCGAACTGAACACACGAAAGCTTCAGCCCGTCCTCGTGGGCCACGAAGCGTTCGATCAGCAGGATATGTACCGCGTAAAACACCGCGCAAAGCAACGTCAACAGATCCCCTTTATTGATGGCGGAAGCCTGGCAGGGATCGATACACAAAAAGCCAAGTCCCACAAAGCCTGTCAACACGCAAAGCCAAGTCATCCAGGGTACCTTTTTCCCTAAAAACAGTCCAAGCAAGGGCACGAAAAACATGTAAAGCGCCGTAATAAAGGCGATCTTTCCCGCGGTGGAATCGTAAAAGGCAAATTGCTGCAAATTGCTGGCCGCGCAAAACACCGCGCCCAGAATACAACCGTAGCGCATTACACGCTTGTTGGCCTTCTTTTGTTCCAGGCGCTGTTGGGCCGTCATTTTCCGAGTCTGTAAGCGATCGCGCACAACAATAAAAGGCAAAAGTACCGCGGCACCCATAAGCGTACGAATCCCGTTGAAGGTAAAGGCGTCCACCTGCTCCATGCCCACGCTTTGGGCCACAAAGGAGGAGCCCCATACCAATGCCGTCAGCAGCAGCATCAGCACACCCTTAAGTTGTGTCTTTTTATTTTTCACCGTTTTTCCCTCACCGTGCAAGATCGCTTTCCGCATTATATCACATTCTTTTCGGAATTTCAACTTTTAAAAGTTCGCAGACTGTAAGAAAAGCCTGATCTCCCCCAAAAATATATTAAAATCGTCCATATTTGCATGAAAATTTTACATTGACAAAGGCTCCGCGATTCCTGTATAATAAAAATCGAGAAAGGGAAACTGCCGTTTCCCGCCAAAAACATATTGTTGAAGGGAGTTTTTACATGAAACGCATTTTGGCATGTGTACTGGCAGTGTTGATGCTGGTGGGCATGGTTGCCTGCGGCGACAAGCCCGCAACCACCCCCGCTACCGGTGACACTACCCCCGCCACGACCCCCGCAACCACCCCTGCTACCATTGACCCCAACGATCCTCTGGCCAAGGCCGGCTTGCCCGCCATGGACTTTGAAGGCCGTATG
>JAFWAE010000036.1 GCA_017507855.1 Clostridia bacterium | reverse complement strand
TGGTGCCCTTATGGTGCCCGAATGTCTTAAAAACCTATGTATGTCCGAAATATTCGGAAGAATTGCACCGTCATATTACATTCAGAGATTTTCTCCGAAGTAATCCCGAAGCTGTAAAAAAGTACAGCTTGATAAAAGAAAAAGCCGCTGAATTATTCCCACATGATATAGACGGATACATAGAATACAAATCACCGTGCATTGAAGAACTGTATAAAGAATGCGGTTTGAAATAAACAAATTTGTCTAACGGAGTTGCACCACACCAAGGCCTCCTTTTGCACAAGTGAGACTTTTTTATGTTCGTTTATGACTGGTCATTTTTCCTGACAAGCACTGCATTTGTAGCCACAAATGCAAAATACGGCATACCTCGAAAAAGGTATGCCGTATTTTGAAAACCGTCCTTTAGGGTGCAACTCTATCCGAGGGATCTTTTTTATATGGGAAAATCCACGTGATAATCGCTGTCAATCAGCAGGTGGTCAGTTTTGTTTTGGAGGCATTCCGACAGAAGCTTTCTGTTTTCCTGCAAGGAGGATTCTTGTGTGAAAGAATCGTCTGCTAAACGTTGTTCTACGACGTTTTCGAAGGCGAGTACCTGATCAAAATGACGGCGGAGGTAATTTTCGCTCATTATAAGAAAAAGACCTTTTATATGAGGCAAATACCGTTCGTCAAAATCTTGTTTCCAGTTGCAGGGAATATAGCATCCCTCCACGATCAGGTTTTGCTTGTTTTCCACAGCGGTTTTTACCATCTCGCGTACGATAGGCCACAAATATGCTGTCAGTGCTTCGTCATCACTCAGAGGAGTAAGGAAAGTCTGACCGCTTCGGATCAGCCCCATTTTTAAATGGTCTATGGAAAGGCAGGGGAAACGGTGTCGTTCCACCAGCTTTTGAGCCAATAGCGTTTTACCTGTGTGAGAGGCACCCGCAATTAACATAACCAAATAGATCCCTCCTTACGGGTTGGAAGAATGGGGAAGCTGTTTTTCCCATTCCCGTGGAGAAAGACCGGTGTATTTTCGAAACATCCTTGAAAAATAATAGGGATCTGAAAAACCGCACATAAAAGAGATCTGTTGAAAGGAGTAATTGGAAAGATGACGGGAAAACAGAAGTTGCTTGGCGTATTCCATGCGTTTTTCAAGCAAAAAATGCGCCGGGGTGGAGCCAGTCCATTTTACAAAAAGACTTCGGGCGTAATTGGCATTCAGATGCAGCTTTTTTATTACATCCGTAATGGAAAAATAAGGATCAGAAAAACCGGCGATCACCGCATTACGGATGCTTTCTACGTAAGTGTTCATTTTGGGAGAGGAATCCCAAGTGTACATGTATTGGAAGATCAATTCATACAGCAGGTTGATGATCGCTTCGCGATTGGGATCGTTGCGCATAAAAGCATCGTGCATCTGGTTGAGCAGATGAAGGATGGCCTGTGTGTCCAAATCTCTAAAACGATGGTAATGATTGGCGGGGAGGTTGGTTCGATAGAAGGTGAAAAAAATATCTTGAAAGCCCCCATCGGAATAGTCTGAATGAATTAAACCGGGAGGCAGAATAAAAATGTCGCCGGCCTGAAATGAAACAGTCTCCTCGCCGACTTGCAATTTTCCTTTCCCTTTAGTGTAGTAGACGGCCTCCCAAAGATCATGGTTATGCAGCTCTACACGGTAGGTATTGGTATGCAGTTTGCCAATATGGGCGATCTTGAGCATACAGATCCCTCCTTCATAAAGCTATTATAACAAAGAAACTGTGAATTGTCCAGTTTTTTATATACCATACTCTGCTTTTTAATATAAATTTCTTATATAATAAAAACAGACATTTGATTAACAGGAAAGGGATGGGAGATCATGAGCAAAGAGTCGACGATTCGTGAAGTATTTCAGCAGGGAGAGGGGATATTGCGGCTGTTGCCTGTTTTTGTACCCAGACGCTTTGGGGCGGCAGGTCATCGCTTGAAGCTTCATCCTGACGATTATTACGCATTAGGGACCCAGCGCGGCTCTGTGAAGGAGCGTTGGTTTTCTTCTGTGATTGCGGCTATGAACGGGCCTTTGGCCGCCCCTGACGAGGGAATGAGCTACGTAAATACGGGAAACGGTGTGGAAGGTAAGATTTTGTTGAAGGATTTTGTGGACGAGCTGGGAGCCGAATTGATCGGTGAGGAACTGTTCGCAAAGCACGGTACTTGGCCCATGTATTCCAAATTTTTCGATTATGAAGGGCCGCTGTTTCACCATTTGCATCTGGGCTTTGAGGATGCTGCCAGAGTGGGCAAATTGGGGAAGCCCGAGGCCTACTATTATCCCAAGCAGCTGAATAATTATCCCGGTAAGTTTCCTGTTACCTATTTTGGCTTTGATCCCGATTGCACTCCCGAGCAAATCAAAGAAAGGCTGAAGGATTACGTAAAAGGGGATACCCGTATCACTGAGCTTTCCCGTGCATATCGCATTGAACTGGGAACGGGATGGTACACGGCTCCCGGCGTGATCCACGCACCCGGTTCCTATTTAACCTATGAGCCTCAATGGAACAGCGACGTAAACAGCGTTTACGAAAACATTTGCGATAACGAGATCTACGACGTATCCTTTCTGAATGAGAACTGTCCCGAGAACAGGGCAGAGGACATTGATTATATCTTTTCTTTGCTTGATTGGGAGAAAAATGTGGATCCTCATTATAAGCAGACCAATTTTCGCCCGCCCGTGCTGTGCCGTCAAAGCGAACAATACGAGGAAAAGTGGATCGCTTACGGTAACGAATATATTGCCGCAAAGGAATTGACAGTATTCCCCGGACAAAGTGTATGCATTCAAGATTGTTTTGCTTACGGTTGCATTCTGGTGCAGGGGCATGGCCGCTTTGGTGTACACGCCTGTGAAACTGCCACGATGCTTCGCTTCGGCGGTGTTTCTGCAGATGAGTTCTTCGTCAGCGAACAGGCGGCTCGCCGCGGTGTGACGATTTGCAATGACAGCGATTGCGAACCTCTCGTCATTTTAAAGCATTTTCCCGCAAACGAAGAAACTCCTGTTTAACTTGTGGAGGAAAAAGATGAAGCCTTTATTGACAGTTTACGAAAAAGCTATGCCTGGAAATCTGACGTGGCGCGACAAGCTGCTTGCGGCCAAAAAAGCCGGTTTCGACGGTGTGGAGATTAGCATTGATGAAACGGAGGAAAAGCTTTCCCGTTTGGATTGGACGCCCGAGCAACGACATGAGTTGCTTGATTTGACTCGCGAAACCGGGACTTGTGTGTTGACCATGTGTTTAAGCGGCCACCGTAAATACCCTTTGGGAAGCCGCGATCCTCAAACTGTCCGACGCGGCTTGGAGATTGCTCGTAAGGCGATCGATTTTGCGTCCGACGTGGGAATTCGCATCATTCAGCTGGCGGGCTATGACGTTTATTATGAGCAGTCTTCTCAGGATACCTGCATCCGTTTTCAGGAAAATTTGAAAAAAGTGGTAGAAATGGCGGCCCGAAAAGGCATTGTTTTGGGCTTTGAGACCATGGAAACACCTTTTATGAATACGGTCGCCAAGGCCATGTTATATGTAAAAGGAATCGATTCTCCCTATTTACAGATATATCCCGACGTAGGAAATATCTGCAACGGAACGGAGGACGCGGTAGCGGATCTGCAAACGGGGAGCGGGCATATCGTGGCTGCTCACTTAAAGGAAACCGTCCCGGGGATATTCCGCGATATGCATTACGGGGAAGGAGCGGTTGATTTCCCTTTGCTGACAAGCGTACTCAAGCTTCAGGGGGTTGGCATCTACAATGCGGAGTTTTGGTATTCTTCAAGCTATAAAGACGGAGATTGGCAAGGTGCTCTGAAGGAAGCTCATGACTTTTTACGCCCGCTTTTGGAGGATTAAAAGGTGAAATATTTTTTGGGCATAGATAACGGAGGGACCGTAACCAAGGCGGCTCTGTTTGATCAAACGGGACGTGAGATTGCGGTGGCCTCCAGAGATACCCCTGTGCTGACTCCGCAGGCAGGATGGAACGAACGGGATATGGAGGAGCTATGGCAGACCAACGTAACCTGCATACGGGAGGTTTTGCACGTAAGCGGGATACCTGCCAAGCAAATCGCTGGAGTTGGCTGTACGGGCCACGGGAAAGGTCTGTACCTGTGGGGAAAGGACGGGAAGCCCGCTTATCACGGCATTGCTTCCACCGACCGCCGTGCTTCTTATATCGTAGATCAATGGGAGCGGGACGGCACGGTGGCCTTGGCTTACCGTCAAACGTTACAACCTGTGTTGGCTTGTCAACCCGTGGCGTTGCTTCGCTGGATGCAGGAAAATAAGCCAGACATTTTAGAGCGGGTGCAATGGGTTTTTGAGTGTAAGGATTATATCCGTTTTCGCTTGACGGGAGTTGCTTTGGCAGAGGAGACCGATTATTCGGGCACGTGTCTTATGGATCTGACAACCCGTTGCTTCGACAGAGAACTGTTAAAGGTCTTTGGGCTGGAGAAGCTGTACGGTTGCTTGCCTCCTTTGTGTAAGGCTTGGGATCATTGCGGTAGCATCAGCGCGCAAGCTGCGGCGTTTACGGGCTTAGAGGAGGGGACAACTGTATGCGGCGGTATGTTTGATATCGATGCCTGTGCAGTAGCCGTAGGAGTCACCCAACCCCAAGATTTGTGTATGATCACGGGAACGTGGAGCATCAATGAATATCCCTCGCCTAAACCGGTGCTCGCGGAAGTGACCACCAAAAATTCGCTGTTTTGCTTGCCTGAACTGTATTTAATTGAGGAAAGCAGTCCCACCTCGGCGGGAAAT
Organism: Clostridia bacterium; assembly: GCA_017507855.1. Classification (GTDB taxonomy): domain Bacteria; phylum Bacillota; class Clostridia; order Oscillospirales; family RGIG5554; genus RGIG5554. Next base: position 672 of record JAFWAE010000036.1, on the reverse strand, counting down.
TTGGATTGGGTTCTGGATCGTTTCATGAAAAAAGAAAAGGAACAGATTCAGGCTGACGGAGTGAACTTCTACCAATGGGTAGATCAAACGGTGAAAGCGCTGCCTACTGAGGAGTGCGATGTGCTGTATTTACCGTTTTTATACGGCACCGGCACATCCGTGAAAAATGCGGCCTTAGTTGGCTTATCCAACAGCCATACGCAGGCTCATATACTGCGTGCAGTATTTGAAGGAGTTGCTTTTTCCCATAGGATGCATTTGGAAAAATTATTACATCATCGCCCCGAGCCGAAGACAGTTCGTTTGGCGGGAGGCGCCGCGCGTTCGCAGGTTTGGGGACAGATCTTTGCAGACGTTTTACAGCTTCCCGTGGAGATTGTGGACGCCAAGGAATTGGGAACTTTAGGTTGTGCTATGGCAGCTTCTGTAGCGGCGGGGGTATACGCTGATGCCTATTCGGCGGTGAAAGCAATGATGCCGCGGACGCGTGTGCTGATGCCCGACACGTCCAAGGCTGCGGTCTATAAGAAGAAATACTTGCGTTACGAGCGTTTGTGCGCCTGCTTGGAGGAGTTTTAATATGCTGGAAACATTAAAGAAGACGGTTTGTGAAGCCAATTTGCAACTGCCTAAACACCGCTTGGTTACTTTTACTTGGGGAAATGTGTCTGC
>JAFWAE010000035.1 GCA_017507855.1 Clostridia bacterium | reverse complement strand
TGTTAAGAGCTCCCTGTTAAGAGCTCCCTGTTAAGAGCTCCCTGTTAAGAGCTCCCTGTTAAGAGCTCCCTGTTAAGAGCTCCCTGTTAAGAGCTCCCTGTTAAGAGCTCCCTGTTAAGTATACCATAACTTCTCGTAAAAGTCTATGTAATATTCTAATATTTTCTGGACAATCTTAATATATTAGCATTTTTTTTCATAAATTTTCAGTTTTTCTCATTTTTTATTTTTTCTTCCGGCTTATCGAAAATTCCAAAAATTAAGTTAGTATTTTTTACTACGGATTTTTTCAAAATGTCAATAAGTTTTGACATTTTCGCACGAAAAAGCACCGCCTACATTTTGTAAGCGGTGCTTTGGTAGAATTTGGCTATTATTCTACGACACCTTCGTATCGGAATCGTACTGACTGTCTTATGCGCCGTAATCGCCCTTATAGCTGACCAAATTGGCTTGCTGTGCCCCGTCTATCTCCAGTAAGCGGTTGACAAAGGCCGTGTCGTCTTGCTTCAGGCTCACTTCCAGGGTCAACTCTACCCCGCAAGCCGTTACCGTTTTGGCTTTTACACTACATTTTTTGGCTTGTTGATGCACCAGCTGCATCATCTGCTGCTCTGCCTGTTCGTGCTCACAACGAAACACCAGCAAATACGTGCTCCCGCTTTTGCCGCGCAAAGCGGAAAACGACAGCAGCATGATTCCCAACAAGGCAGAACCCACGATGGCCAAGGGAATCATGCCCGCTCCCAAAACGATTCCAACCGCAATGCTCCAAAACAAATACACGATATCCAACGGTTCTTTAATAGCACTGCGGAAACGGACGATGGACAATGCGCCCACCATGCCCAGAGAAAGCACTACGTTAGAGGTAACGGCCAAAATAACGAAGGTGGAAATGAGGGTCAGCCCCAACAAAGAAAGGCCAAAGGAGGGGGAATATACTACGCCCGAAAAGGTCTTTTTATATACAAATAAAATAAACAGGCCCATCAAAAAGGCCACCGCCAGGGTGAGCAACGTGTCTCCCAAAGAAAAGGCGGAAAATTTCTCTAAAAACTTCGATTTAAAAATATCGCTGAAATTAATGGCAAGCACCGGCTACATTCCTTTCTGGTTTTAACCGCGTCAACCGTAGATGCGGCAAGCTTCGTATTTGGAAAAAGAGGTTCGCAATTGCCCAATAGGAGCCATCGCCCAAGCAATTATCTCCGGCAAAAAGTCGTCGTATTTCACCTCGAGCACGCAGGTCCTTCCGGAAGTAACGGCCACCGTGGGCAGCTGTGGGTTCAAAAAATCGGTAGCCTGCAACCCGGTGCGAACGCAACGGTCAAAGGTGATACGCACGTTTCCCGGCTCATAGACGTAGGGCTCTCGGATATATTCCACCACCGTGCGAGGTTTCAGCAATTCGGTTTGCATGGCTGCATACAGCTGCGGAGCGGGAACACGCTCCGGATCTTGAAGCAACCAACTGCTATCCCCTGCCAGAAGCCTGCGGCATTCCTCCTGCGTAATCCGACACGATTGCTTGCGACTCATGCCATTGCGCTTGCTTTTCTTTTCAAGCAATAAAAAGCTCAGATCTCCGTTATAGCATCGCAGGCGAAACTTCGTGCGGCAATCGGCCCCATCCTTTTTTTCAGCCAACACACGGTCAAACAAATCGTCAAAATACAGACTGCGGATCAAATAGGTGCCGTTTGGCGTCGCGTGAGTGTCAAGTTTGGCTACACAGGCCAGCCTTCTGCGGATCTCGGCCTGTTGGGCGGCGTTGATGATAAATTTATACTCGTGTCGGTATACGACCCGTTTTTCCATTTCGTACACAATGCCACCTCCCTATCGCGGCGTCATTATAATCGGCCTTACTGAAAGTAGCCTTAAACAAGGATCATTTTCCGAACAAAAACGCAGTCACCTCAAAAAGATCATCGAACACGGGACATCCGCAGGCCTCTAAAGTACTTCGGTTTTGATGGCCCTGGGCAATCAAAAAGCAATCCACGCCCATCGCCTCGGCCACTTGATGGTCGTGCTCGGTATCCCCCAGCATCAGTGCTACGGCTGTGGGGTTTTCCCGTCTCCATTTTTCAGCCAGGTGAAGCTTGCTGTTGGCATAAATATTATCCAGGCCGAGTACCAGGTCAAAGCTTTCCGCCATACCAAGATCCACCAGCTGCTTTTGAAGCATAGAAAGCTCGGTAGCGGACATAAGCACTTGAAAAAGGCCGTGGCTTGCAAAGCAGGTCATGGCCTCCTTGACACCGGGATAAACAGGTGCCAGGGGCGCCAGTTCCAAATAGGAGCGTACCCATTCGTGGGCCATAACGTCGTAGGGCTCCTTAGAAAAATCTAAGCCCAGGCGACGGTAATAATCGATAATAGGAAAGCCGAATTTACTTTGATACTCTGCCTTTCCGCTCATAAGGGGAAGTCCTCGCTTTTTCAGCAAGCGATTGGCGCTTTGGATGCCAATGTCCACATCGTCCAGCACTGTTCCATTAAAATCCCAAATAATATGCGTGTACGCCTTCATGCTATATATATTCCCTTTTACTTTTTTCGGTTCAGCAAAGAGTAGGCCAGCGTTTCCAAAAACTCGTCCCCGCCAAAGGCCTGCAGGGCCTCTACCGCCGCTTCAGTGTGCATTTGAGCTTGCCTGCGTGCCTCTTCTACCCCCAAAAGGGTCACAAACGTTGTCTTTTGGTTCTCCGCGTCCGAGCCAACGGGCTTTCCCAGCTCTTCCGTACTGGAAGTAACGTCCAAAATGTCATCTATGATCTGAAAGGTCAGTCCAATGCCTTTGGCATAAGCTTCGGCTCCGCAGATCTGTTGCGCGGAAGCTCCTGCCACCGTGCAGCCCATCAAAGCGGCAGCGCGGATCAGCGCCCCCGTTTTTAAACGGTGCATGGTAAGCAAGGTATCCATATCTACGCTTTTCCCTTCGCTTTGCAGGTCAATAACCTGCCCGCCCAGCATCCCATATACGCCGGTGCATTCCGCTAAGATCTTCAGGGCCTCCACCGTGATATGTGCGGGCGTGCGCGCGTTTTTCAAAGCGGTCTCAAAAGCCATATTCAGCAGACCGTCGCCCGCCAAAACGGCAATGTCTTCTCCAAACACCACGTGATTGGTAGGGCGTCCGCGGCGAAGTTCATCATCGTCCATGCAAGGCAGATCGTCGTGAATGAGAGAAAAATTGTGGATCATTTCCAAGGCACAGGCAAAGGGCATGGCCAAGCCGTCGTCCCCGCCGCAGGCACGGCAAAAAGCGCGCGTCAGTATAGGGCGGATACGTTTTCCGCCTGCAAGCAAGCTGTAGGCCATGGCTTCGGTAAGTACGTGCTGGCGTTTCTCGCCCTCAAGGGCCATCAGACTCTCCAGTTCACAACCGACCAAATTGCTTTCGGCCTGCATTATTTCGTTAAAACGTTCTTTTGACAGCATTGTTTATCCCTCGGTTGGTACAAAATCAGCTTCCACGACCTCGCCCTGTTGGTTGCGGGTGAGGATCTTGATCTGGGCTTCCGCCTTGTCCAGCTCGCCGGTGCAAAAGCGCACCAAACCAACCCCTTCTTCAAACAGCTTCAGGCTTTCGCTCAAAGGTACCTGACCTGCCTCCAGCTTTCCCGTAATCTCCTCCAGTCTTTTAACAGCTTGTTCAAAACTCATTTGCTCGCTCATTACTCCGACTTCCTTTACTTAAGATTTTGGATTGTATCCGTCACCTGACAGCGTGCCTTTCCGTCCTCCAACTGTACCTCCAAACGGTCTCCCGTTTTCAGGTCGCGAATGCTGGAGATCACCCGACCGTCCTCCATGCGGACAGCTGCATAGCCCCTGGAGAGTACGGACAAGGGGTTCATCGCCTGTAGCTTTGCGGTATTTTCTCCTAGGATTCGCTTGCGCTGCTCTATGGACAGGGAAAAAAACTGAAGCATTTTTTGACTGACATAATCCAGTGCCAGCCTTCTTTCCGCCACGTAATTTTCAGGCGCCTGCAGCACGCGTTTGTTTTTAAGGCTCTCCAAAGCCTTGCGCTGAGCTTGCAGACGGTTTTGAAGGGAATATTCGCAATTTTCCTTCAGCCTGAAAATACGATGCTTCAGCTCTGTCATATCGGGAACGGCCAACTCGGCCGCTGCAGAAGGCGTGGGGGCACGGCAATCTGCCACAAAATCGGCAATGGTAAAATCTGTTTCATGCCCCACGGCAGAAATGACGGGCAGTTGTGAAGCGGCTATAGTGCGGGCCAGCGTTTCATCGTTAAAGGCCCACAGATCCTCAATAGAACCGCCTCCGCGGCCCACGATGATCACGTCCACGTTGCCGGTTCTGTTAAAATAGCGAACCCCTTGGGCAATCTGCACGGCCGCCCCGTTTCCCTGCACCAAGGCCGGAAACAGTACGATCTTGCAAAGTGGGAAGCGCCGGGAAAGAATGTTGATCATATCCCGGATGGCCGCGCCTGTGGGAGAGGTGACTACCCCGATCGCCTTGGGCATGGGGGGTAACGGTCTTTTTCGAGCCGCATCAAACAGCCCTTCGGCACTCAGTTTGGCCTTTAGCTGCTCGTAGGCCAAGCTCAGATCCCCCAATCCTGCGGGTTGCATCTGCTCGATATACAGCTGATACTGACCGGATTTTGGGAATAAGGAAATACGCCCGCGCGCAAGCACTTTCAAACCGTTTTCGGGCTTGAAAGCCAAACGCCGGGCGTTAAAGCCAAACATGACACAGGAAATACATCCCCCGTCATCTTTTAAGGTTAGATAATAATGGCCTGTGCGATGGTTGGTAAAATTGGAAATTTCCCCCTGCACCCAAATGTTTTGCAGCAGCGGATTTGCATCTAAAAAATCCTTGATCAACCCGTTCACTTCGCTGACAGACCAAACGCGGTCAGCCGCTTCGGAAAGGAGCTTTTCTTCTTTCATGACCGTTATTCCTGTTCTTTAGCCAGCTCTTCGCTGCGCAAAATGCTGCCCAAAATGCCGTTTACAAAGGCCGGAGCCTCTTCCCCGTCATATTTTTTTGCAAGCTCTACCGCTTCGTTCACCGAAACGGCAGCAGGCAAGGAGTCCACCGCCAAAATCTCGTACAGAGCCAGGCGAATCACAGCCCTGGACACCCCCGAAATACGTTCCAGCGTCCAACCGGGCTTCATGTATTTGCCGATCAATTCATCAATACGAGAGGCGTACTCTGCATAGTGAGACGCCACGTCTGCAATATAAGCGTCTGCCTGCAAGATCTCGTCCTGCGTCATGTCCTCATACAGCTGGTCATAGGGCGTCTGCGGGTGAAAATCCGAAGCAAAAAGCAAAGAAAGCGCATATTCTCGTGCATCGTATCTGTTCATAACAAGGTCCCTCTTTCGGTATAACTGCTTTGATTGAGAAAAACCCTTCCTTGTAGCAAAGAAGGGTTTAAAAACAGCGTTTAAGCTCGCGCCGCGTCGGAAAATTCCACCCCTACGACGTGGACGTTCACGCAGTCCACTGTGTAGCCACTCATGCTTTCAACAGCCTCTTTCACATTTTTGTGTACGGCAGCAGCCACACTTCTGAAGGGACGTCCGTACTTGACCACCAGGTACAGATCGATCACGATACCGTCCACGTGGAAATCAATGCGCACACCGGGCACGAACCACTTTTTCTTCAGCTTGCCCATCAATTCCTTACCCACGTTCTTTTCCAGGCAGAAAACGCCCTCTATCTCAGCGGCGGAAACAGCCGCGATCTTGGAAACGACCTCTTCGGAAATATGCACATTTCCAACGGTTTCACAGTGAGACATAATGAAAATCCTCCGTATTTCGTTTTTTCGCGAAGGGAAATTACTGACATTATATCACACACAGTGATAAAAAGCAAGTCTTGTCATTTGAAAAAAAGTTAGTTTTTTTGTCCGTAAGGGATTGAAAAAAAATGACGAAAATGGTATCCTAAATAAGGACGATTTTGTGGGTGGAAAGACAGGTGCTTTTGTGAAGAAGAACGGATTCGACAATGCATTGTACGTGCAAAAACAGACCGAGCAGATCAAAAAAAGGATCGCCTCCTTTGGTAATAAGCTGTATTTGGAGTTTGGCGGAAAGCTGTTTGACGACTTTCATGCCGGACGCGTACTGCCCGGCTTTGACGTAAACGGAAAGATCCGCTTGTTGCTTGAGTTTAAGGAAGAAGCGGAGATCGTTTTTTGCATCAATGCCGCCGATATTGAGAAAAACAAGATTCGTGCGGACCTTGGCATCAGCTATGACATGGACGTGATGCGCCTGATCGATAACATCCGCAAGCTGGGGCTTTACGTCAGCTCGGTGGTCATTACCCAGTACCTGGGTCAGCCTGCCGCAGACGTATTTAAAGACAAGCTGGCTATGCGAGGCATGAAGGTGTATATTCACCGTCACACGAAGGGCTATCCCAGCGATACAGACACCATCGTCAGCGACGAAGGCTACGGAGCAAACCCTTACATCGAAACCTCACGTCCACTGGTGATTATCACCGCCCCCGGTCCGGGAAGCGGCAAGCTCGCCACCTGCCTTTCGCAGCTGTATCACGAATACAAGCGCGGCATTCAAGCCGGTTACGCTAAATTTGAGACCTTCCCCATTTGGAACATCCCCCTGAAGCACCCGGTGAATCTGGCTTACGAGGCTGCCACGGCAGACTTGAAGGACGTAAACATGATCGACCCCTTCCACCTGGAAACCTACGGGGAAACAGCTGTCAACTACAACCGAGACGTGGAAGTCTTTCCCATTGTGAAGACCATCCTGACCAAGATCATGGGAGATCCCAACATCTACAATTCTCCCACGGATATGGGCGTAAACATGGCCGGCTACGGCATTTGTGATGACGAGGCTGTGCGCAACGCTGCCAAACAGGAAATCGTACGTCGCTATTACAAAGCCGGCTGTGAGCACAAGCTTGGGCGCGTGGACCAGGATACGGTGCGCAAGATCGAGTTGTTGATGCAGCAAGCCGCCGTTTCCACTGCCGACCGGGCCGTGGTAGGTGCTGCGTTGGACAAAGCCGCCCGCTACGAAAACACCTCTGCCGTTGCCATTGAGCTCAACGACGGCACGATGATCACCGGCCGTACCTCCGAGCTGATGAGTGCTTCTTCTGCCGTGGTGCTGAACGCCGTCAAGGTCCTGGCGGGCATCGCCGACGAGGTCCTGCTTCTTTCCCCCGTAGTGCTGGAGCCCATGATGAAGTTGAAAAACACCGTACTCAAAAACGGAGATAACCGCCTTCATTTGGACGAGGCCCTCATCGCTTTAAGCATTTGTGCCGCCAACAACAGCATGGTCAAGGATGCTTTGGACAAGCTTGGAGAACTGAAGGGCTGCGAGGCCCATTCCACCACCATGCTTCGTTCCGACGAAGAAGGTGTGTTCAGAAAGCTGGGCATCAATTTGACCTGCGAGCCCGAATTTCCCACCCGCGATCTCTTCTTTATGTAAACCTAAATATTTGCCGCCCTTCGGGGCGGCATTTTTTTGTCATAAAACTTCTTTGGAACCATATACTTGCTACAACCTTTGCTCAGCTTAACGGAAGGAATTCAAGAACATGGACCTTGTTTTTAAAATTGCAGGCATCGGAGTAGCCGTTGCCGTTTTATACCAAGTGCTGTCCAAGGCGGGCCGTGAAGATCAGGCCGCCCTTCTTTCCTTAGCCGGGCTGATCACGGTACTGTTGATGCTGGTAGACGAGATCAGAAGGTTGTTTGAAACCCTGCGTTCCGTTTTTCGCTTATGAGTCTTTGGCAAGTAGCCGGGCTTGCCTGCGCCTCCTGTTTTATGGCGTTGGTGCTGAAGCATTGGCGCGAAGAATTTTCATTTCCCATAACGCTGGCCGCCTCCTTGGCGCTGCTTTCCTTCGCCCTAACCTTGATGAAACCGTTACTGGATTTTTTGCTGTCAGTCATGGAAAGCCACGCTTCACTCCTTTGGCTTCTGATTCCCACGCAAGCATCCTGTGCAGCCTTGGTGGCCCATTTTTCAGCCGAAATATGCCGCGAGAACGGTTACCCGGTCTTAGCCTTTTCCGTGGAATTTGCAGCCAAAGCCATGATCCTGACGATCATGCTTCCGTTAGTCAAACAGCTATTTCAGTTAATGATCAGGTGGGGTTCATGAAAAAAAAGGTCGTATGTGCAGGTGTGCTGTTTTGTCTGCTCTTTAGCTTTTCCGCCAGCGCGGCGGAAATTCCGTTTGACATGGAGAGCTTTGATACGGCAGCTATCACGGGGAATCAGCACGTTGTGGACGCCGGACAGCTGAATCCTGGAGGCGTGCTTCGGCTTTTGAATTTCAAAACGCTTTTTGAGATGTTTTTTGACTCTGCAGGCAAGCAATTGACCGGCTCGCTGAGCGGCTTTGGAGTTTTGTCCGCCCTGCTTTTGCTGGGAGCTTTTTTGAAAAATCTCTCCTCTTCTTTTCCTCAGGCCGAACAGATCTGCCAATGGGGAACCCGCCTTTCTTTGGCTTGGGGATACATGCTGTTCTTTGACGGCGCCATGGAATTGATCGCAGGTACGGTGGAAGAGATCACGCTGTATATTTCCACGGCCTTTCCCGTTTTGGCAACCTCTGCGGCTGTGGCAGGCCTGCCCTCCACGGCAGCCGCTTCCCAAACGGCCCTGTTGGCCGAGGTGGGCGTCATGACCCTTTTTACCAAACAATTTTTCATACCCTTGCTTCAGATCTGCCTGATCTTTCAGATCTCGGGGCTCTTTTCGGAAAGCATCCCCGCTTCTTCTATATCCTCCTTCTGTCGCCGCTTTACCGTAGCTGCCGTAGTTCTGATCACATCTTTATTTGCAGGAGCGGTTTATTACCAAACGGCCATTACAACCGCCGCAGACAGCTTTACCGTCCGTACGGCGAAGCTGGCAGCCTCCAACGTGATTCCTGTGTTGGGCGGAGTGCTGTCCGAGTCTTTGAAAACGGCCCTGGGCGGAGCGCAGATCGTAAAATCCACTTTCGGGCTTTTCGGCATCGGCGTTTTGATCTACATGACGTTACCTGCCTTGGCGGCTTTGTTGGTCACCAAGTTGCTGTTTAAGGGCAGCTCCCTTCTGGCCTGCCTGACAGGCCAAACCAAAACAGAAACCTTTTTAGAAGAGGCTGAAGGCCTACTGGGAATGGGGATCGCTTTTGTGGCCCTCACAGCCCTGCTGTTTATTTTTACCGTTACCGTTTTGATCAAATCTCAAGGAGTTATGTAAACTTATGGAAAGTGTGAAAAGCTGGGCTCTGCAAGCGGCCCTGACCCTTTCAGCAAGTGGGATCCTGCAATGGATCGTTCCTGAAGGAAGCCTAAAAAAGACCGTTTCCTTTTGTCTGTCGTGCTGTATTTTATGCATCCTTCTGACCCCGTTTCTGCAAACGGTCAAAGGAACGGCGGAGGGGCTGGGGCGCGTCGTTCATTCCGTAAATTCCCCTTCCTCGGCAGATATGCAAGATCTGACGAAGGAATTTCTCTTTGACACGTTGACCGATCAAACACAAGCTCAGCTCTGCGAGCTTTTGTCTCAAAAGGTAGGCTTTTCCCCGTCCGTGCAAGTGATTTTCCAAGAAACGGATCAGGAAATGATGAAGATAGAAGCGGTCACGGTCGGTTTGCCAAAAAACAAAGGAGACTGTCGCGGGCAGGTCAGCTCTGTCCTTGCACAGGTGTTGGGAACGGAGGTGAGGATCTGTTTTGTTACCCAAGAAGACAGCCCTTAAACAGCGTGCGGAGCTTTGGTGGTCACAGCTGAAGTCTGCCAAACACGGGCGCCTTATCCCGGCCTTGTTTGCCCTGACGTTTGCGTTTTTGCTTATCAATTTGGCAACGGTATCGAAAACACCGGAAAGCACCGAAAAGGCTTCTCGCTCCTCACCTGCCGCCTTTGACGCCGACGACTATGCGCAAAAGCTGGAAGCGTCTCTTAAAGAGCTGGTCGAGCATATTGAAGGGGCCGGAAAGGCAACCGTATTTGTAAGCGTGGACAGCAGTGTGGAATACGTATATGCCACACAAACCACCGAGGAGAGCTCTCAAACGTCGTTGAGAAAGACCTTATCCTACGTTTTTTCAGGAGGATATTCCGCTTCTGACCCGATCTTGATCAAGCAACTTCAGCCTACCGTGCGCGGTGTGGTGGTCGTTTGTCGCGGCGGTGCCAAACCTGAGGTAAAGCTAAAAGTAACGGAAGCTATAAAAACTGCCCTGAATATTTCTTCCGGTCGCGTTTATGTCACAGATAGCCAACATTAGTAAGGAGCATGAGATTATGATGAAACTGACCAAAAAGAGCCTGATTGTAGCCATTATCGGCGCATTGATCTGCGGAGCTGTGTATCTTGATTTTCTGTCCGCGGACTCAAAGGTCCACGGCAAGGAGCTGTTGGACGGCTACAGCACCAACGCCCCTGCCTCTCCCCATGAAGATCAAACGCCTCCGGAAGCCTCGGATTACTTTTCTCAGGCCAGGCTGAACCGTCAGGTCACCCGTGACGAGTCGGCAGAGCTGCTGTTGCAGATCGTAGAGGGTGATTTTGCCACCCAGGAGGAAAAAAACAACGCCGTCAGCGACATGAACCTGCTGGCTCAAACCATGCAAAGCGAGACAAACATCGAAACCCTGGTCTGTGCTAAGGGATTTGAGGAATGTCTAGCTGTGGTTTCCTCCGGCAACGTAAACGTGATCGTCAAAACAGACGGCCTCGAGGCTGAGCAAGCCACGCAAATTCGGGACATCGTGCTGTCCGAAACGGAATGCGAGGTGAAAAATATTAAAATTATTGAGATCAATTAAGGAAAAGTTTAAAATTTTCCCCTTGTACTGTTCCTGTGTTTGTGGTATAATAGCGTGTAAAGTTTTATAAGTTTTTCATCCATCACGTTTTTATACACAGGAGTTACACACATGAAAAAAGAGCGTCAAAAAGATCTTCCCCAAAGTCGCAAAAGAAAAAGTGGCTTTGGGCGCGTCCTGCTGAACGTTTTCCTTTCCCTGCTGCTGGTGTTTGCCTTCGTGGGCCTGGAAGTGGGCGGCGCCTTGGTTTATTATATCTCTAACTATATTGATCCCATGGTGGACATAGGCCTGCAGGACTTTTCTCTGGACATGACCAGTTTCGTATACTATTTGGATAAAGAGACGGGTCAACCAATGGAAATGGAACGCCTATACAGCACCGGCAACCGCATTTGGGTCACCTATGATGAAATTCCTCAATACATGATCAAATCCATCGTAGCCATTGAGGATGAGCGCTTTTTTGAGCACAAAGGTGTGGACTGGCGCCGAACACTGGGAGCTGTAGCCAATTTTGTCATTCCTTCACGCAGTTCCTTCGGTGGCTCTACCATTACCCAACAGTTGATCAAAAACATCACCGGGGATAACGAGGTTCGCATTCAGCGCAAGATCCAGGAGATCCTGCGCGCCCTAAACCTGGAAAAGGAATACGATAAATCCAAAATTTTGGAGATCTATCTCAATACCATCTACCTTTCCCAGGGCTGTAACGGCGTACAATCGGCTGCCAACGTATATTTCGGCAAAAACGTATGGGAGTTGAGTTTGGCCGAGTGCGCTTGCTTAGCGGGCATTACGAACCTTCCCACTTATTACGACCCCTTCCAAAACCCCGAAAATAACAAACGGCGGCAGATGACGATCCTAAACAAGCTGCTTGACCTGGAATGGATCTCCCAAGACGAATACAATGCAGCCGTGGCTGAAGAACTGGTGTTTAACCGCGGCGGCTCCAGCCAAAAGACCTCCATGCAATCCTACTACACCGACCAGGTCATTGAAGACGTGATAGACGCGCTGCAGGAAGAATACGACTACACCTACAAAATGGCCGAGCGCCTGATCTTCAGCGGCGGTCTGAAAATCATCAGCGCCATGGACCCCGAGGTTCAGCAAGCTATTGACACGGTTTACCAGGATCCTTCCAACTTTCCCCAGCTGGAAGCCGCCGTAGTGCCCGAATCCTCCATCGTGGTGGTGGATCCTTACAGCGGCGCCGTGCTGGGTATGGCGGGTGGCATCGGTGAAAAGACAGCCAACCGCACGCTCAACCGCGCCACTCAATCGTACCGCCAGCCCGGCTCCTCGCTCAAGCCATTATCCGTGTACGCCCCTGCTATTGAGGAAGGCATTTGTAATTTCGGTTCGGTCTACGATGACGTTCCGGTCACCTTTAATCAGCGCGCCGACGAATCCTGGCATTTGTGGCCCAGCAACTACAACAGTCGCTATGTGGGACTTTCCACCGTAAAATACGGGCTTCAGGATTCTGTAAACACGGTGGCTGTGCGGATCTTGCAGGAGTTGACCCCCAAAAAATCCTTTGAATACCTGACAGAGAAATTCGGTTTTTCCAAGCTGATCGCTTCAGAGGAAAAAGGTGGCACCACCTATTCGGACATCGGTCTGCCTCAGCTGGCCCTGGGCGGTGTGACACACGGTGTGACCGCTTTGGAAATGGCCTCTGCCTATAATGTATTCGTGAACCGAGGCATTTACGTGGAGCCGTATACCTTCACCGTGGTCTACGACCGATTCGGAAATATTCTTTTGGAAAACAAAGTGGAATCCAAGCGTATTTTCAGCGAATCCACCGCCTATGTGATGAACGAGCTTCTGCAAAACGTCTGTACCACGGGCACAGGCCGCTTTGCTCAAATCAGCAACCCCATTGCCATGGGAGGCAAAACGGGAACCACAGAAAGTAACAAGGACCGCTGGTTTGTGGGCTTTACGCCCTATTACACCGCCGCCGTATGGTATGGTTACGACATTCCCAAAACCCTGCCTGAAACCTCTATCAGCCCGGCTACGCTGGCCTTTAAAGCGGTCATGGAGCTGCTGCACAAGGGGTTAGACCGCATTGACTTTGACCGCCCCGGCGGCATCGTTACCAAGCAATATTGCAAGGACAGCGGTATGCTGGCAGGCCCTTACTGCGACTTGGATCCTCGCGGCAACCGGATTGAGACCGGCTATTATCCCTACGACCGGGTGCCCACAGAAACCTGCAACGTGCACATTCCCGTGCAAATTTGCACCCACAGTAATCATGTAGCAAGCCCTTATTGCCCGGAAAGTAGCCGGAAAACGGTGGCTTTGCTAAATATCCGCCGCGAATTCGTCACCAACTTTGCCGTAACGGACGCCCAATACGTGTATTGGCCTCTGCCAGATAATTATCAGTATCCTACCGAGGAGGACGTGCCCGTTTACTGGAACTTGCTCCAGGAAGGGTACGCAGCCGGTTACAGCATTATGTCCTCGGGAAAAACGGCTATCAACAGCGTTTGCTTAACCCATTTACTGCCCGGATTGGAGGCCGAACAAGCCACTCCCATCCTTCCCTTCCCGCCATCCACGGCAGAGGAAGCACCGCTTCCTCCGCCCACCCGGAATTTATGGGAAACGGAATTACAGCAAACGGTTCCCACACAGTAACTTTTTCGGGCCTTCGCTCATACATTATCCTTGCAAAGGAGGATGGGTATGAGCGAAATGCTACAGGTGTTTTTGGTGCTTGGGGTTTCCGTCGGTGTACTTTACGGCGTTTTCTGCCGGGTGCGTTCCTGGTTGTACAGGCCGCCCTCCAAGGCTAACGGGCAGTTTGTGGTTTGCCTCCCGCCCTCTTTTTCACAAGAGGAGATCTCTGCCGTGCTTCTTCGCATGGCTGAGATTTTGCGAGAAAACGGTTACCGTTGGCCCATTTTTGCGGCCCTTTCGGAGTCGGTCTGTTGCACGGACGCACTCGAAACCATCTGTGCACGCCACGATATCTGCCTGACCACCTATCGCACAAAAGATTTTTCTCAGACAGGATGAGCAAATTTTGGAGATCATTTCAGGGGTAGTGGAAGAAATCACCTTCCGCAACGAACAAAACGGATACACGGTTTGCACCGTTTCTACCGCCGGCTTACTGCACACAGTCGTGGGCAGCATGCCGGCTTTAAGCGTTGGTGAGGAAGTGGCTTTTTCCGGAGAGTGGATGACTCACCCCCATTTTGGTCTTCAATTTAAAGCGGAAGCGCTGGAGCAGCGTCTTCCCTCCTCCGAAGCCTCCATCCTGCGCTATCTTTCCTCGGGGATCATTAAAGGAGTAGGTCCTTCCACCGCACAAAAGATCGTAGAATGCTTCGGCGTGCAATCCCTGGATGTCATCGGCGAACACCCCGAGTATCTGACCCGCATCAAGGGAATTTCCAAAAAGAAAGCCATAGAGATCGGAAAAGAATTCCAGCAACAATTCGGCATTCGCCAATTGATGATGTTTTTACAGGAGTTCTCCATCGGTGCGGCTGACGTGGTCCGCATTTACCAGCAATGGGGGCCTGCATCTGCCGATATTATCCGCAAAAATCCTTACGAGCTTTGCGGGCAGGCCATGGGGATCGGTTTTGAAAAGGCAGACCGCATTGCCTCGGGGCTTGGTCTTGTTTCCGATATGCCCCAGCGCATTCAGGCGGGCATCATTCACGTGCTGCAATCCAATCTTTCCAACGGCCACACCTATTTGCCCACTCACAAGCTGTTGCCTGTAGCAGCCTCTTTTTTAAACGTTTCCGAAGAAAAAGCAGCCCAGCAGTTGCCCGTTATGATCTCGCATCAGCTGATCGTCAGCAGGCAGATCGGCGGCAAGGATGTGCTGTATCTGCGCCGCTATTTTGAAGCGGAAAAGCATATTGCCGAATCTCTGCAGTTTCTTTCTGCCTACGGCGTGGCCGTACAGGTGCAGGATCTGGATAGAAAGATCGACGCCCTGGAACGGGAATTCGGTATCACCTACGCCCCCAGTCAGCGCCAAGCCATTGCCTACGGGGTAAACACCGGGGTCATGATCTTGACAGGTGGCCCTGGCACCGGAAAAACCACCACCACCAAAGGCATTTTGAAACTGTTGGCCGACCATGAACTGCGCATTGCTCTGGCCGCCCCCACAGGAAGGGCAGCCAAGCGCGCCGGAGAGGTATGCGGCCTGGAGGCTAAAACCATCCATCGCCTGCTGGGAATGGAATACAGTCCCGAAGGTCACGAGCCCGTTTTTTCCAAAAATGCTGAAAATCCATTGGAATTTGACGCGCTGATCATAGATGAAGCTTCCATGATCGATCTGATGCTGATGGAGGCTCTCATCTGCGCCATCAAACCGGGGACAAGGCTGATTTTGATTGGAGATGCCGATCAGCTCCCCGCTGTGGGAGCCGGCAACGTATTGCGTGATATGATCGACAGTTGCCTTTTCCCCACCGTACAGCTGACCGAGATCTTTCGTCAGGCCCGGGAAAGCCTGATCGTGGTCAACGCCCACCGCATCAACCACGGTCACATGCCTGAGCTGGAGTGTAAAACGGGAAACTTTTTCTTTCTTCCCTGCGCCACTCCCGCCCAAACGGCCTCCACCGTGGTGGATCTCTGCGCTCGCCGCCTGCCCACTACTTATGGGATTGGCCAGGATGACATTCAGGTACTGACCCCGTGCAAAAAAACGGCTTGCGGCACCTTGGCATTGAACGTGGCTCTGCAAGAGGCTTTAAATCCCGCTATCCAAGGAAAGGCTGAAAAAGCAGTGGGAAATACCGTTTTTCGTCTGGGCGACAAGGTTATGCAAATACGAAACAATTACGACCTGCTATGGAAAAAAGGCGATGAGCAAGGAAGCGGGATCTTTAACGGGGACATCGGCACGGTCGTTTCCGTGGACCAAGGTATAGAGGTCTCCTTCGACGGGCGCATTTGCCGCTATGAAACAAATATTACCGAGGACCTGGAGCTTGCCTATGCCGTGACGGTGCACAAAAGCCAGGGCAGTGAATTTCCCTTTGTGGTTTTGGCGCTAAGTGACCGCATCCCGCCTATGCTTCTATACCGAAACCTGCTTTACACCGCCGTTACTCGCGCCCGCCAAATGGTCATTGCAGTGGGCTCGCGCGAATCCATCCAGCGCATGGTGGAAAACGATCACCCTCACGTTCGCTATTCCGGCCTGCGTCATTTTTGGAAATAGGGCTATGGGAAAATCTTTGTTTTCTTTTTTGTGGCGTTGGCTGATCCCCAACCGCTGTGTTTTTTGCTCGCGCATGATCCCTGAAAAAGAGACCCTTTGCCCTGCCTGCTCCAAGCAAGAGAAGAGCTATCTTTTAACGGCCTGTCCCAAATGCGGACGCTCTTTTTCCCTTTGCACCTGCCACGCTTCACCTCAAGGACCGGACCTTATTCTGTACCCCTTTTCTTACCGAAAAGCCCCTATTTCCGCGGCCTTGAAGCGCTTTAAAAAGTTTGGTTACGGTACTTACGCCCGCTTCTTTTCTCTGCATATGGCCCGGCTGACCCGATACTATCCGCAATGCGAGGAAGCGGAGGTGATTTGTGCGATTCCCGTGCATGCCTCTGCCTTTCGTGAAAAAGACTTTAATCATGCCGAAATTTTAGCTGTGCACCTGGCCTGCCTGTTAAAAAAGGAATACCGTCCCTTGCTGATCAAAACCAGGAAAACGGCTCCGCAGAAGGCGCTAACAGCCGCTCAACGAAGAAAAAATCTGCATAACTGCTTTTCTGTTAACGGTCCTGTCCCCTCTGTGGTGCTTCTGGTAGATGATATCACAACCACAGGTAGCACTTTAAACGAGGCAGTCCGTACGTTAAAGAAAAACGGGGCCGAAAAGGTATACTGTATCACCGCGGCCTCTGCCATATAATTTTGTATCAAGCTTTTTGAAAGGAATCGTTTTCATGTCTTCTTTTTTCGTCATGCTGAAGGACAAGCGTTTTCTGCGTTCTCTTTTCACCATCGCCCTTCCCATTGCGGCGCAAAACTTTCTTTCTTTTGCCGTGAATATGGCCGATACCGTTATGCTGGGACAAACGGAAAACAGCCAAACCGTGCTTTCTGCCAGTTCTCTGGCCAACCAGCCCATGTTTATTTTTTCTATGTTCGTGTTTGGCTTAGCCAGCGGCGCCACCGTACTTTCCGCCCAATACTGGGGCAAGCGCGACACGAGCACCATCAGCGTCATTTTTTCTTTGGCTCTGAAGATCAGTCTTTTGGTTTCCGCCGTTGTCACCGTTTTTGTTTTCTTTTTCCCCGAAACAGTCATGCGTATTTATACCAACGAGCTTCCCGTAATCGAAGCCGGTGTGGTATACCTGCGAATCATGGCCTTTACCTATCTGCTTTTCGGTTTTTCCAACACCTCCTTGATCTTGCTACGCGGGGTGGAATGCGTGCGCATTTCCGTGGTAGTATCCTTCGTGTCCCTGCTGACCAACGTATTCTTAAACTGGGTGCTGATCTTCGGTAATTTGGGCTTTGCCCCCATGGGAATACTGGGTGCGGCCGTTGCCACTCTAATCGCCCGTGTAATCGAAGCAACCATCGTTTTGGTCTATTTGCTCTTTATCCAAAAGAAGATCTCCTTTAAGCGCCAATCTCTTTCCATATCCCGCAGGGGATTATATAAGGATTTCTTCCGCTACAGTCTTCCCGTCATTTTTAACGAAACCATGTGGAGTGTTGGCTTTTCTGCCCAAAGCATCGTATTGGGACATTTGGGGGAAGAAGCGGTTGCGGCTTCCAGCGTAGTTTCCACCGTGCATCAGTTGGCCACCATTTTGATCTTCGGCGTGGCCAATGCCTCGGGGGTAATGATTGGAAAATACATCGGCATGAATGAAAAGAAAACAGCCTATCTGGCTGCTAAGAGCTTTCAGGTTCTCAGCATCGCAGTAGGCTGCAGCGGTTTTTTGATTTTGTTTTTGTTGAAAGATATTTTCCCGAATTTCTATAATTTGCCACAGCAAACCAAAGAGTTGGCTTCTTCCCTTATGATCGCCGCAGCCATCATCGTCTTTTTCGTTTCTAACGCCGCCATCAATATTGTAGGGATCCTGCGTGGCGGAGGTGACACCCGTTTTGCCCTGGTGGTAGATTCCTTCACCCTTTGGATCTGGTCTGTACCGGTGGGTTTCTTAACGGCTTTTGTATTCGAATGGCCTGTGTTCGTCGTTTTCTTTTTAATGAAATCGGACGAGATCTTGAAAACGATCGTGCTGTTGCCCCGTGTGATGAGCGGGAAATGGATCAAAACCGTGACCCAGCAATCAAACGCCCATCCATTGCAAGAGACAGCCGGCTAACGCCGCCGATACGTACAACAGTATCATAAGCATCCAAGTTCCCACCTTGTTTCGGTTTTCTCGCAGCAAAAGAAGCAATCCCATGCCGGTACCGGCAGACAAGCCCGCCACTACGGCGCCAAAGCTCAACTGTCCCGCCAAATAAAGCTCGGTCAGCAGCACTGACGGAAGGCAAGTGGGGATCAATCCCACCACAGCGGCAGCCAGAGGCTGAATGGCGCTTCCGGCCAGCAAAAAAGATGCAATTTTCTCTTCCCCGATATACTCCAAGGCTATGTTCAACAAAGCCATAGTCACAAAAAGGAAAGAACCGATCTTCAGCGTATGCAAAAAAGGATGCAACAACAATTCCTTCCAGCGTTGCGACTGATGGGCGATCTCGTGAGAGCAGCACCCTTTTACGTGGGCCTGCTCTTCCTTTTCGTCTTTTTTACAGCAAGGCTGAGGAAGTTTGGCCCCCAGGAAAAGATCTACGGCATATCCTGCAATCAGCGCAACGATCAATTTGACAGCCAAAAGCTTTACTATGTCTGCCCAACGATCGGGATGGGCCAAAATAATGGGAATCGCCTCATCGCTGGTGGAAAGAAATACCGCCAGCACCGTACCTACTGAAACCAAACGCCTCACATACAGTGAAGTGATCATCACCGAAAATCCGCATTGGGGAATACAGCCCAGCAATGCTCCCAGGGCCGGTGCTCCATTCCCTCGAAGCAACTTGTGAGAGGCAGACAGTTTTTCCTCCGTAAGTTCAATAAAGAAATACACTAAAAACAAAAACGGCAGCAATTTTAAACTATCCGTCAAGGCATGTGTCAAGGCATGTACGATCTCTTCAGGCATGCACAAATATCTCCTTTGGTTTTGATGTTCGTTCAGTTAAATATGGCTCCATAGCCACAGCGGGAAAACATTCCGTCCACCTGCTGCGCCAACACTTGGTGCCGAGGCTCCTGCAAAAGCGGATCTCCGTTCAAAATCAGCTCTGCCGCTTCTCTTGCCTGCTCCATGACTGCCATATCGGAAGCAATATCCGCCAGGCGAAATTCGGGCAGACCGTGCTGGCGATTCCCGAAAAAGTCTCCCGGGCCGCGCAATTCCAAGTCGCGCTTGGCGATCACAAAGCCGTCGTTTGTTTCGCACATGGCCGCCATACGCCGGGCAGCCTCTGCCCCTTTATCTTCGCAAAAAAGCATACAGTAGGATTTTCTTTGGCCACGCCCCACGCGGCCACGCAATTGGTGAAGCTGAGAAAGACCGAAGCGTTCGGCGTTTTCAACCACCATCAGCGTGGCATTTGGTACATTGACCCCTACCTCGATCACCGTGGTAGAAACCAACACGTGGATCTTGCCTTCAGCAAACTCCTTCATTACAGCCTCCTTTTGGGAGGCTTTCATTTTTCCGTGCAAAAAGGCTACACGGCATTGGGGCAACACCTCTTGCAAATGCAAGGCGTATTCCTCGGCAGCTTTGCGCTCTCCATCGCCGTCCTCGGCCAAGGAACAAACAAAATAGCATTGCCCTCCCTCGGCCACCTGACGTTGAACAAAACCGTAAAGTCCTTCTCGTTTTTCCTCACCAATGCAAAAGGTGTTGACCTTTTGTCGTCCGGGAGGCATTTCATCAATCACACTGATGTCCAATTCTCCGTATAAGATCAAAGCCAGCGTACGTGGAATGGGTGTGGCAGACATGACTAAAAGATGAGGGGCTTCCCCCTTGGCAGACAGCATGGCACGCTGCTGCACGCCAAAACGGTGTTGCTCATCGCACACTACCAAGCCCAGGTTTTTAAAACAGACCTGTTCACCGATCAGAGAATGAGTCCCCACTGCCACCTGTGCCTCTCCGGAAGCGATCTTGGTCAGCGACTCCCGTTTTTCCTTAGCCGTCATGGAGCCGTTGAGCAACACCACAGAAATATTCCAACGCGCAAACAAGGGCTGCAGTCCCTCGAAATGCTGCTTTGCCAAAATCTCCGTGGGGGCCATCAGGGCGCACTGCCAACCGTTTTGCACTGCCAACCAAATAGCCGCGGCCGCAACCATGGTTTTTCCGCATCCCACGTCTCCTTGCACCAATCTGGACATGGGAACGCTTCGTTGCAGATCCATTCGGATCTCTTCGATCACGCGGCGTTGAGCATTTGTTAATGTAAAGGGAAGTGCCTTTACAAACTCCTTCGAATCTCCCAAAGGCATAGGAATGCCCGGAGTCTGGGTGTTTTTGCTTCGAATGGCCAAAAGCCCCAGACGGAATTGAAGTAATTCCTCAAATACCAAGCGTCTTCTCGCTATAGCCAACGATTCAAAATTTTCCGGTGCATGAATATTGCGCACGGCATACTTTTTTTCGCAAAGAGCGTATTTCTGCCGAATTTCCAACGGAATATTCTCTTCCAGGCTTTCCGTCCTGTTCGCCAAAAGAAAACCAATTGATTTTCGTAGGATTTTCTGAGTGATCCCCTCGCTTAACGGATACACGGGCACAATCTTGGCCGCACTTGCAAAATCGTCTACGGGCTCAAAAGCCGGGCTCTTCATTTGCTTGCGGATCAAGTCACCTTCCATGCGTCCGTAAAACAAATAGGCCTTTCCCTGTTTCAATTGCGAGAAAATATACTTCTGGTTGAAGAAGGTTATTTCGCAAGTGCCCGTTTCGTCGGAAGCCAACAGCGTGTAAAGCGAAAGGCCTTTACGGATGATTCGTTCGCGCACAGGGGTCCTGACAGTTAAAATACAAGCCGCGACCTCCCCCGCAACCGTTTCTTCCAGTTTTAAAGGACAGGAGCGGTCCTCGTAAGCCCGAGGATAATAATGCAACAGATCCTCTGCCGTTTCGATTCCCAAGTTGCGTAAGATTTGTTCTCTTTGTTCGCCGATACCGGGGATGAAGCGCAATGCCACACCGGCCATATTCCCGTCCCTCCTTTCTTGGGGAAAAAAGAAGAAAACACCCGGTGTTTTCTTCTTTCACTGATCGTAATATTTCGTTTTATTCCACTGCAATAATGTAATGGTACACGGGCTGACCGCCGTCAACCACCGTATACTCGGCGTGAGAAAACTTGGCGCAAAGTTGATCCTTCAACGCTTCAGCTTCTGCTTCGGTTACATCCTGGCCGTGATAAATGGTCACAAACTGGGTCTCTTTTCCAATGGCTGTGCTTGCCAGCTTCTGTGCACATTTATGCAGATCCTTTTCCACTACGGTGATCTTACTTTCCGTCAAGCCGAGAATATCGCCCTCGCGAATCCTGTGCTCGCCAATCAAGGCATCCTTAATGGCAGGAGTCACGGAAAGAGTGGTCACGTTCATGGCCGCATCCATCATTGCCATTTCATTCGTTTCAACCGCGGCCGAGGGGTCGAACATCATCAAAGCTGCAATGCACTGCGGCACCGTGCTGGTTTTTAACACCACCACGTTTTTGGAAGTCAATTCTTTGGTCATCTCAGCCGCCAAAATGATGTTTTTATTATTGGGAAACACAAAGACTGTTTCCGCAGGAACCGCGTTGACCGCACGAAGGATATCGTCGGTGGAAGGATTCATGGTTTGACCGCCGGTCACGACCTGGTCCACACTGAATTCGGCCAACAGCTGCGAAAAGCCTTCGCCCGCGCTAACAGCCACGATACCGTAGGGCTTTTCAGGCTCTGCGATCACATCGGCAGCGGCGGTATCCTTGTTTTCTTTTTCAGATAGCTGCTGGTGTTGGGCTTTCATATTGTCGATCTTGATATTGATCAGGCTTCCGTAAGTGATGGCCTGCTCCAATACCTTACCGGGATTATTGGTATGTACATGGGTCTTAATAATGGTTCCATCGTCTGCCATGACCACCGAATCACCGATGGTTTCCAAAAACAGGCGGAACTTCGTGGAATCTTTATCGTCTGTGCGGTTGATGATAAATTCGGTACAATAGGCGAACTTAATGTCTTCCCCATCCATATCGGAGAAGTTGGCCGCAGCATTGGTTTCCCCTTGATCGGCATTTTCGGCCGCGATCTCGTTGCCGTTCAGCGCTTCGCGCATACCTTCCAAGATAAAGCAGAAGCCCATCCCTCCTGCATCCACCACGTTTTGCTGCTTCAACACGGGCAACATATCAGGCGTTTTTGCCAAAATCTCGCGGGCGTACACGCAAAGCTGAGGCAAAACCGTTTTTTCGTCCTGCACGGTCTTGCAGTATTCCAAGCCTTGCTCGGCCGTGACTCTTGCCACGGTCAGGATCGTGCCTTCCTTGGGGCGCATAACGGCTTTATACGCTGTTTTCACACCTTGTTCCAGCGCCTCTACAAACTGGGCACCGTCCATTGTAGTTTTGCCTTTCAAGCCCTTGGCAATGCCTGCAAAAAGCATAGACAGGATCACGCCCGAATTTCCGCGGGACCCTTTCAGCAACGCTCCCGCAGCACGCTCGGCTACCACACCGACGGAGGGATCATCCGCAATGTCTGCCGAAGCGGAGGAAATGGTCAGATACATATTTGTGCCCGTATCGCCATCCGGAACGGGAAATACGTTCAGTTCATTCAAAGTATTGCGGTGGTTTGCCAAATTATTTGCCGCAGAACGCAGCATGCTTCCGAAAAGCTGTCCGTCTATCATGTCAAAGCCTCCGATTAATCCTGAATACGGTCCACGAAAACGTTGACCTTACGCACCGGCAGTCCGCAGGCATATTCCACGTCATAGCGAACCTTCTCGATAATGGATTGGGTGGCGGCTTTGATGTTAACACCATAGCCGATCATAATATGCATATCAATATCGACCTGCCCTTTGTCAATGCGCACGTCCACACCCTTATCCATAGAGCTTTTGCGCAAAATGCCGCTCAGGTCCGCCGCTACGCCGCGTGAGACCATACCGACCACACCAAAGCAATCCAACGCCGCATGCCCTACGATATCTGCGATCACATCGCGGTAAATAACGGTGTTGCCGATGCCGTTTGTTACAACCACACAAGCGTCCTCTCGAACGTCCTGCAAAGAATTGATCTTACTATTCATCCAAGATGCCTCCTTTTGTTGGAAAACAGAGCGATTTCTGTCGTCTTGTAAAAAAGCTCTATACATTATACACTATTTTTTTGTTTTTTACAAGTCTTTTTTTCGTCTTCACTGTTTTTTAAAAGATAAGGCCGTATAAGGCAAGGCCATCTCCTTCAAAAAAGCCTCCTCCCTGTCCTGACAAGAAAAGATCAAAATTTGAAAATCCTTGGCCAATTCATGCAGCTGACGCAGGGTGTTTTTCAAGCGCTCGTTGTCCATGCGGGCAAACGCTTCATCAAAGACCAGTACGGGAAGTTCGGCCCCAAAGAGCTCGCGGCACAATGCCAAACGCACTGCCAAAAAGGCCGCGTCTCTGGTTCCTCCGGAAAAGCGGGAAACGGAATGAGTGGAAGCCTCCGTTCCGAAACGGAGAGAAAATTCCTTTCCGATGTTCAGCCTTCCGTATTGACCTGTAATTTTTTCCAAAAGAGCCCCTGCACGTTGAGAAAGAGAGGGATATAGGTCGCGGCTCAGCTCCTCGCCAACCGCTTCCAAGGTCTCCACAGCCAAACGCAGTGCATCGTACTTTTCCCGTGCTTCCTCCAATGCGTCGGCATTTTCATTGATCTTTGCCTGTACCTCGGCAGGGGGATCAAAAGCCGAGGACAGTCTTGCCAGCTCTACTTCTGTTTGACGGATCCTGTTTTGAAGGTCCTGCTGACGTTGCAGGCATTCATCGGTCTTAAAGCTGTATTTGTCCCGTTCTTCAAAGGCACCGCCGCGATAAGAGGAGGCCAGCAGACGAAGCTGCTCTTCATCCTTATCAACGCACAGCGCTTCCAGTACGGCACGGGCACGCCCGGCTACCTCCCGTTTTTTCTGCCACTCAGCCAGCTGCTCTTCACAGCGGCGGCAAAAAGCCTCTGCCTCTTCATAATCAAAGGCAGCCGTTTGGCCCCGATAAAGCAGAGCCGCCTGGCGCTCCAGCTCGAGTCTTTCGTCCTGCAGACGAGTCATATGCAGTTGCAAGGCCTCCCTGCTATTTACACATTCAAGCAATTCATTTCTTTGCCGCTGTGCCAGCAAAGCCTTTCCGGAAAGCTCCTGAACATCGGCGAAGCCATGCTGTCTGCAAAATCTGCGCGCTTTTTTATTGCCGTTGCTTTCCCACAGCCAAACCAGCCCCGCAGGAAGCAGAATAGTCCCCAACCAGCACCAGGGAAGCACCAAAGCTCCCAAAACAGCCGAAATCACACCCACAGCCAGCACAGCTAAAGCGCCTATGCGGGTCGCGCCACCCGTGCTTTGTTGCAGCAGTTCCGCCTTTTGAAGCAAAAGCTGCAATTGCTCCGCCTCTTGACGAATGGAATCCGGGAAGGGGTATTGGACCTGCCCTAGCTGCTGTTGTGCCTCGGTTTCCCGGGTCAAAATCTTGTCGTACGACTGAAGCAACGCCCTGAAACGGACGGTCTGCTCGCGGTCCAACAGCAATTCCTTTTCAACCGCAGAAACTGCCTCGGAGGCCTCCGAAGACGCCCTGCGCGCGTCCTCGATCTGCCGGATCTGCTTAGCGGCTTCGGCCGCGCGGGCTTGGGCTTCCAAATTGCGGGCTTGACTGTACTGCTCCTTGATCTCCGCCAGTTGGCTTTCGTATTCACGCAGCTGCCGTTCCTTATCAAAGGAGGCCCGGCGAACCTCCATAGACTCCAGCATCTTCTTTTCCAAAAGGTCTTTTTGCTGTTGTAATTCGAAAATCAGACCGCCGTTTCCTTTTTTGTGTTGATATTTGACCTGCTGAGGCTCCAAATTTTTAATGGCCGCAAAAAGATCGGCGGTTTCATCTTCCCCTGCAAGCAGATTTTGCAGATACCTCTCAAAATTGGTGTCGTTTTCGATTTCCACAGCGTTCTGCCTGACCACGGCAATACGGCGGTAATGGTCGAAATCCATATCAAAAAGCAACTGCCCGACTTCCTGTGCCAGTTTGACCTCGCCCAGATCGTTGGTAACGGTGCGCCGATCCGTGCTCATCAAACGCCGCTCGATGCGCCAATCTCCCTTAGCGGAGACGATCTCTAAAGCGCCGGATGGGGTCCCCCCCTGCCAGGGTGTAAAATATTCGCGTTCACTGACGTCGCTTTTTTCAAAATTACGCCCCTTCATCCCCCAAAGCATGTATTTGATAAAATGCAACAGGGTGGATTTTCCGGATTCGTTGGGCGCGGAAAGCACGTTGATCCCACTTCCCGGAAGCAGTTCCTCGCCTTGAAGCTTTCCGAAAGCTTCCACGTTGATTTTTTTGATCCTCACAGCGTCACCTTCTCCCCTTCCAAGGCCGAAAGGCCGGCCCGCAAAGCCATTTGCGCTACGCGTCGGGTCCTTTCATCCTCGCTTTGCAACAAGGGCAGTAAACGCTGCACAAAGGCTCCTCGTAGCGATCGCTCCTCTTTCAGGCTCTCCCATTCTACCTCAAGGGCAGTGTCGTCCACGATTTCCAGCTCAGCGAAGCCTTCGCATTCCTCCTTCAGAAAGGAGGAATTGATCTCCAAACCCATTGGTACGTGTCCCACCAACTGAAAGCGCATAAACACGTCGGCATCCGGCTGTGCCAGCTGACGGCATCGCGCGGCCAATTCCGCATTGGAGGTGACCCCGTCTGCCGGGATGCGGACGATCTCGTAACGTTTAGAGGCCAGGGGCATAAAATGCATCTCTGCCTTTCCCTTTCCCACGGTGCCCTCATAAACACCCTTTTCTCCACATTCATCAAACCCGCGCCCCTGGGGACACCCGGGCCACGCATAGGCCGTTTTGCCTGCCAAGCGAATACCGCTTTGAGCATGAATATGCCCCAAAGCCACGTAGTCCATTCCGCAAAGACTTAATTGCTTTTCCGTAATGCTTCGGTATTCTCCGCCCCCTACTTCGCCGTGGAGCACCATAAAATTAAGCCGTTCGCTGTTGACCGGTGTAAATCCCTCCAGCAGATCGCTGCGAGCCACGTTGCCCGTAAAGGAAGCCCCGTACACATCGCAGTCCAATTCCTCCACGTACACTCTCTCCAAGACATCCTTGGTGAAAATATTGACGTTGGAAGGCCAGCTTTGTGTGGCGTACACACTGTCCTCCGTATAAGGGTCGTGATTGCCCGCCGCAATAAAGAAACGTGTCTGCGAATGGTTTTCAAACAGATGTCGGAGCAAATGTACGGTATTTCGCGTCACAGTCGTTCCGTCAAAGATATCACCTGCCATCAAAACCAATTGGATCTGCGCCTCGGCGATCCGATTGTCCAAGGCCAAAAGGACTCCTCGCAACAGCTCTCCTCCACCTGTTGTAGAAACAGGCGTATCCAAATGAAGATCCGCACAGTGAAGGACCCGAATCATGCATTGTCCTCTCCTCTCCAGGTGTTTAAATGGAACCTTGCGTAAGGGTGTTCGTAAAAGGAACTCATTGCCAAATGTAACTTTCGGGTGTTGAACACGGCTGCACGGCCGTAAACCAAAGGAATGACCGGCATTTGGGTGTTGAGAATCCCCCACGCCTCCGCCACAGACAGGGGCGCTTCCGTTTCATAGCCGTAAGCGCAAAGACTCCCACCTGCAAAAAAGGCCGTCAGGTCCATATCTGCACGCAGTTTCGTTTCCAACAAGACCAGGTCGTAATTTCCCTCCTTCAATTCGGAGGAAAAGCGATGCCACCCGTATTCGTTCCACTGTACCTGAATGCCCGCCTGCTCAAGCCGTTCGACCAGCTGTTGGCCAATGGCACGGCGGCGGTCGTTTTCACGGTTGGTCAACAGCACCAGGGTGATTCTGGCACCTTTGCGGTTAACAAGATACCCTTCCTCATCCCGCTTGGTATATCCGTATTCGGCCAGGCAATTCTCCAGCAGATCTGCCGCTTGCTCCGTTTCGGACAGCAAGGAAGCCAAGGGATGATTGGAATGGATCAGTCCTTGTGCCTCCACCGCCAAAGAACTGCAAGCCTTCCTAACCAACTCACTGCGGTCAATAAAGGCACTTAAAGCCCTGCGCACCTTTTCATCCTGCAAGCAGGGGTTCTTTTTGGAAAGAGTCTGTACGGATAAAAAGGTCAGGCGTGAGGTGTCAAATTCTCTGATCTCGTAATCGTGCTTATGTGAAAACAGCTCTCCGTGGTAATCCTCGGCATAGTAAAGATCCAAAACCCCGTTGCTGAAAGAAAGCACGGCGCCGTCCCCATCGGATACGGCTGCCAAAAGGATCTCCGTCACCCCGATCGTCTCCGGGAAATAGGGATTGGCCTGTAAAGAAATGCTGTCCTCCTCCCCGCGAAGCAAACGGTACGCCCCGCAGCCCACCAGATTTTCCTTGGTAGAGGGCTTGGAGGTAACGGGAATATCCAGCAGAAGATCAAAATACGGGTTGGCTGTTTCCAGCGTTACCGTCACCGTATAGTCTCCGCTCTTAACGGATTGAATGTCCGCAGTTTGCTCAAAATACAGGCTTTTGGATGTTTTACGGACGTAATTCAGGCTATCCGTTACATGCTTAGCCTTCAAAGCAGTTCCGTCCGAAAAGAAAAGGTCCTGCCGAACGCGGATCTGCCAGGTCAGGCCTCCGTCCGAAGAAGATACCTCCTCCGCTATTTGAGGAACGGCACGGAAGCTCTCACCGATGCTGACGATAGGCCAATATACCAGGCTGAGCATATCCCGCGTAAGCTTGGATGCACAAAGATAGGGATTCAGCGTATCCTCTGCCATATACGCCATAGTAAAGGAGCGTTCTTTCGTGGAAGGAGCTGTCAGCGGCTCGCTTGCGGGGGGATTTTCAACCGTGTGCGGCAAAGTGGTCGCAGGGGAAGTTGCACACCCGCCCAAAAGCAGGCAGAGTGCCAGCATCAGCGCTGTTTTTCTCATTACTTTCAACCTCCCGCTCATTTTTGCTTCATGATGACCATGGCGCAAGCCCCACGTTTTCCCCCGCTGGCACGGTGAGAAAAGAACAGTTCGCTGTGACAGCAGGTGCAAAGCTTCGCCGTTTCAATGTTTTCCTCCCTAAGCCCGGCCTCCAACAAGATGAGGCGATTGATCTGCCACAGATCGGCCATGTATTTGCCGTTGGCCTTTTCACGGAAGCAAGAAGCAAAATCGGGCATAGCTTCCCGAACCTCTGCCCCCACCTCATAGCAACAAGGCCCGATGGAGGGCCCAATGGCTGCCAAAATATGCTGTGGATCGCTGTGGTATTGCAGGGCCATGGTCCTGACAGTTTTGGAAGCGATCTTTAACGCCGTTCCCCGCCAACCGGAATGGACAGCGGCCACACACCCCCGTTGAGGGTCGTATAGCAAAATAGGCACGCAATCTGCCCAAAAACCTATCAGAGGAAGATCGGAGCAATCGGTGACCAGAGCATCTGCCCCCTGAGGCGGAATGGGAAAGCTCAGCCCCTGGCCTGCATCCGCCTGCGTAACGCAACGCACCGTATCCTCGTGCACCTGGCGGGTCATGACGGCTTTAAAAGGATCCATTCCCAGGCTCTGTCCCAAGCGACGGTAATTTTCCTCCACGTTTTGAGGGCTGTCCCCGCGTCCGAAGCCGAGATTCATAGAAGAAAGAGGCCCTTCGCTGACCCCGCCCATCCGCGTGGTAAACGCCGCGCAAACATCGGCCCAACGGGCGTCGTCCACCCGAAGCAACCCCACTTCGCCGCCTGTCAGCTTCATGCACAAGGCCTCCGATCTGCTTTTAGTCTTACTTTGATATTTTACCACGAAGAAAGAAAAAAAGCAAGGACCGAAAAACAGTCCTTGCTCTTTATCTTTATTTTTCCCATTCAATAAAGCCGTAGCTGTCCAAAATACGGAAATACTGAGCCAAACGGGGATATAACGGTTGGGCTTTTTCCCCAAAAGCCTCCTCTACCGGCGCCCCCAGGGCCTCCAGGGAGGTTTTTCCGTCGATCAGCGGCCATACGAAGCTCCCCAGCTCATCCAGGTGGATATAGCTGATCTTGGGGCGCAGGAACAAGACCTGTGCCAACCGATTGGCCCAGCCCTTATTTTCCACCGCCAGGGTCACGATTCCCTTCTCGTCCGCCGTCCAACTTACGTGGGCACAGCGTTTGGGGATCCTTTCCAAATAGTTGGCCTGTGCGGCTTTTTCTTTTCGTTTCATGGCTTAGCGATCCGTTTTTTCCTTTTTCCAGATGCTGAAGGACAGCAAGGAAAGGATGATCAAGCCAAACAGCACCAGGCTCCCCACATCCAGCGTCCAACCGGGAAGCTTCAAAAGCCCGGAAATATCAATAACGGAGCCAACGCCGAACACAGCCAGGATGGCCAGCAAAATGCCCACCAGGCCTTCCCCGGCGATCATGCCGGAGCAGAAAAGGATGCCGTTGTTAACAGCCTTATTTTTCTTTTCGCTTTCCTTCATGCGGTCGAAGGCCAGGCGGATCAGACCGCCGATCATAATGCAAGCATTCAGCTGCACAGGCAGGTACACGCCGATGGCAAAGGGCAGCACGGGAATGCCCACCATTTCCACCACCACGGAGATACATACGCCGATAAGGATCAGGCCCCAGGGCAGATTTCCTTCCATGATTCCCTCAATGACCATTTTCATCAAGGTAGCCTGAGGTGCCGCCAATTCCTTAGAGCCAAAGCCCCAGGCGCTGTTGAGCAGGTACAACGTAGCACCGATGGCCAAGGCGGAGGCCAGCACACCGATGATCTCTCCGACCTGCTGTTTTTTGGGCGTAGCCCCAAGCAAATAGCCGGTCTTCAGATCCTGGGAGGTATCGCCCGCAATGGCAGACACGATGCAGATAATAGAGCCGATGGCGATGGCAGCCTGCATACCGGAGGCCCCTGCATCCCCCATCAGCTTCAAAATCAGCGTGGCAAACAGCAAGGTGGCAATGGCCATGCCGGAAACGGGGTTGTTACTGCTCCCCACCAGGCCCACCATACGGGAGGAAACCGTAGCAAAGAAGAAGCCGAAAATAACGACGATGATGGCGCCGACCAAGGAAACGGGAATAGCGGGCACCAACCATACGGCCAAGGTCAAAACCAAAATGCTCAAAAGTACGAATTTCAGGTTGATATCCTGCTCGGTGCGAAGATTTCCTGCTTTTCCGCTGCCCACCAAGCCCTTCAAAGCACCACCGAAGGTCTTAACGATCAGGGGAAGGGATTTGACCAGGCTGATCACGCCGCCGGCAGCCAAGGCACCCGCGCCGATATAGCGCACGTAGGAGCCCCAAATACCGCCTGCTCCGTCAGCGGCAAAGATCTGACCGATGGTTTCCGTACCGGGATACAGGATCAGGTCTGCCCCAAAGATCACGATCAAGGGGATGAGGACCAGCCAGCTCAGCACACCGCCGGAAAACATGTAGGAGGAGATGCGGGGTCCGCAAATATAACCCACGCTCATAACGGCGGGATAGATCTGCGTTCCGATGGCACCGGGGTAGGTCTTGACGCTTCCCTGCAAGGAAACCTCGCCGGGTACCAGTTTCAGACCGTCGATGATAAACTTAAAGAAAGCCGCAAAGCCCATACCGGCAAAAACCGTGGAGGCATTGGAGCCGCCCTTTTCGCCTGCCAGCAGTACCTCGGCACAGGCGTGCCCTTCGGGATAAGGCAAAATGCCGTGCTCACGCACGATCAACGCATTGCGAAGGGGCACCATAAAGAATACGCCCAGCAGGCCACCTATCAAAGCAATGAGAGTGATCTCCAACAGACCGGGAGCCTCCATCTTACCTTCGTTGGCCCACAGGAACAAAGCGGGCAAGGTAAAAATGGCACCGGCTGCCAGGGATTCGCCGGCCGAGCCGATGGTTTGTACCACGTTGCTCTCCAAAATAGAGTTTTTCCGCATGATCACGCGAATGACCCCCATGGCGATTACCGCCGCGGGAATGGAGGCCGATACCGTCATCCCCACGCGCAGGCCCAAATAAGCATTGGCCGCACCGAACACGACGGCCAACAAGATGCCCATAATCACGGAGGTTACGGTCAACTCGGGCGTGACCTTTTCCGCAGGGATATAGGGTTTAAATTCCTTATTTCGTCAAGCCCGTTACAACTTTATCCTTTTGTTATTGGCAAGGCAAGAACGATTCGCGATACGGCAAAAGCAAGTGGCGATAGTCTTCTTGTAAGGCGATGTAACGAGCGGAT
>JAFWAE010000001.1 GCA_017507855.1 Clostridia bacterium | reverse complement strand
CGTCATCCCCACGCGCAGGCCCAAATAAGCATTGGCCGCACCGAACACGACGGCCAACAAGATGCCCATAATCACGGAGGTTACGGTCAACTCGGGCGTGACCTTTTCCGCAGGGATATAGGGTTTAAATTCCTTTTTTTCTTCCATAACAATGCATCCCTCGATCTTCCTTGTTATTTTGTGACTACAACTGCTTTTGAACACAGTTTTTTTATTTTACCATATTCTCCTTATTTCGTCAAGCCCGTTACAACTTTATCCTTTTGTTATTGGCAAGGCAAGAACGATTCGCGATACGGCAAAAGCAAGTGGCGATAGTCTTCTTGTAAGGCGATGTAACGAGCGGATAAAAGTGTATCAAGGCAAATACAATCAAATATCCGAAATCACAGGCGTTGCAAAACAACCCAAACGAATGAGTGTACCAAAATCGAAAAATGTATTGACAAACAATACAAATAGTAGCATTATAAAAGCGTCAAACAAAAAGCCAAAAGATGATGGTTATAGATTGCCAAACTCAATAAGTGCATCCACAATACAAGAAAAGGTACAAGGATATTTTTTGAACAGCAATCACCCTGTTGGAAAACACAAAGCAAGGGTGTTAAATTCTGTTTTGGGTTATCATTATGAAAACTGGGAAGAACTTTCTGATAAAATGTTTGACGCTGTTCAAACTGCAAATGTTACAAAAGAAGTTGTTACAGAATAAAGAGGTGAAATAATGTTTAATTTATATGATGTTGTAAGAACAAAAAAGGATTACCCCGAATTGTCTTTAACAAAAGAAAATACAGGAACGATTGTTGACATATTAAGTAATGGCAAAGCATATACAGTAGAGTTTTTAGATAAAAACAATGACACGATAGAAGAAGCATTGTTTACAGAATTTGGCGAAAATGATTTAATCTTAATTGAAAATTAAAACCAAAAACCTAACCCCACCCCTGCCCTAAAAAGCAGGGGATTTTCTTTTCTGTAAATAACATTTTTCGGCTATTTACAGCTATTTACAAAGTTATTTATCCAACATTTGTAAAATTGACTTAAATCGGTGTCGGTGTCTCCGAAATTTGGAACTAATGGGAGCCGGACTTTTGTGCAGCCGCATAGATCATACGTTCCAACTCCTTGGCCGCAATGCTCAAGGTATGGTCCTCCCTTTTTAAAAAGCAAACGGCGCGCTCGGGAAGGGGTTCTTTGATTTTAAGCACCAGCACGTCGTCCGTCTCGTCCGTGTCCAAAAATTCATACGGAACAAAGCCGATCCCCAAATTGCTGCGCACGATGGGAAGCACCTGATCGGAGGTGTAGGCCTCTATGTCCGGTGAAAAATGCAGGCCGTACTGCCCAAACCAGGAGGAATACACCTCGTGGGTCTTGGTGTGAGGTCCCAGGGAAACGATGGGATAATCGGCCAACTTAGACAGGGAGATCTCTTTTCCCTCAAGCTCTCCGAACGCCTTCCCGCAAACGGCCACTGTGCGCACTTGCTTGACCGTTTTTACCTTTAGGCCCTTGGGAGTTCCTACAGGGGTGGTAACCAATGCAAGGTCCACCGCACCGCTTTTTAACGCGGCAATGGCCTGTGGAGTGGAATGGTTAGACAAGCGTACGTGAATTTTGGGATAGCGTTGCTGAAAATCCTTCAGCACGGGCAGCAAAAAGCAACGCAGTGCCACGCCGCTGGTGCCAATGGAAACCGCGCCGCTTTCCATGGTCTTATCGGTGGAAAGCTCCTCCTCCCCGGCCTGGATCTGCTCTACAGCCACGCGGATATGAGCATATAGCTTTTCTCCTTCGGGAGTCAGCCTTACCCCGCGGTTAGAGCGCACGAACAGCGTACATCCCAATTCGTTTTCCATGTTTTTGATGGCACGGGTAATATTAGACTGGCTGTTCATCAGCACGGCCGCCGCACGGGTAAAATTGCGGTATTTAGCCACGTAATAAAACATGCGGTAATGGTTGTAATTGATGTCCATCCGTTCTTCTCCAATCATATCTTTTTGATATTATAACAATAATTAACATATATTTTACATATTTCAGAAAATAGATTATAATTAGTTTGTGGATTTTTGTCAACCCCGTTTAAAAACCTTTGTTTTAGAAAGGATGGGCGAAAAAAAGGAACGTATTTTCCGTATTTTATCAAAAAAACGGCAAACCGATCCCTGCGTTTTGTTTTTTTAAGTGACGAAAAATGAATATTGTAGAATTAACAGGCAAATTGTTAAAAAAATCTCCAAAAGCAATTGAAAAAAGAAAAAGATTGTGGTAAAATGGATAATTGGACAAGGATGTTTCTATTTTCCCTTTAAAATGATCCTTGATGCAAAAAACGCCTGTTCCGGGCAAAACCTTTCAATAGAAATACTGTCCGTCCGAAAGTCACTTGAAAAACCATGAAATGAGGAGATCGCATGAACAAAATCACAATCATCGGTGCCGGTAGCGTAGGTTCCACCATCGCTTATACCCTGGCCATCAACGGCACGGCCAACGAGATCGTTATGGTCGACATCAACCACGACAAGGCCGAAGGCGAGGCACTGGACATCCGTCAGGGCACGCCCTTCAGCAACCCTTGCACGGTCTATTCCGGCGACTACGAAGATGCCGCCGGCTCCAACATCGTAGTCATCACCTCCGGTGTTGCCAGAAAGCCCGGTCAGTCCCGTTTGGACCTGGCTCAGACCAACGTTAACATCCTTAAGTCTGTGGCCTCTCAGATCGTCCGCTACGCCCCCGATGCCACCTATGTGATCGTCAGCAATCCCGTGGATGTGCTGACTTATGCCTTTTGCAAGTATTCCGGCCTTCCCGCTTCCCGCGTGATCGGCTCTGGCACCATTATCGACACCTCTCGTCTGCGTGCCAAGCTTTCCGAAAACTACAACATCAACCAACAGAACGTGCATGCCTACGTGCTGGGCGAACACGGCGACTCCTCCTTCGTGCCGTGGTCTTTGGCCAATATCTCCAATGTTCCCATCGAGGATTACAGCAAGTCTGTGATCAACGGAACCTCTTACCCCGAATTCAACAAGGAAGAGCTGGAACAGTACGTGGCCACGTCCGGCGCCAACGTTATCAAGCGCAAGGGTGCCACTTTCTATGCCGTTTCCATGTCCGTAGTGTATATCTGCAAATGCCTGCTCAGCGGTATCAACACGACTATGACCGTTTCCACCATGATGAACGGTGAATACGGCATTAGTGACGTCTGCCTGAGCGTGCTGAACGTGGTAGGCAAAAAGGGCATCCAAAGCAAGGTCATTCTCCCCATGACGGACGAGGAGATCGCCAAATTGCGCCACAGCGCGAACGTGCTGAAGGAAGTTATCAACAGCCTGACCCTCTGATCCTCCCTGAATTAAACGGTTTTATTACAGTGACGTGAAAGGACGAAAGCATGAATATGGAATTCCGTATTGAACACGACTCCATGGGCGAAGTCAAGGTCCCTGCCGATCGCCTGTGGGCCGCCCAAACTCAGCGCAGCCACGAAAACTTCGAGATCGGTGTGGGCATCGAAACTATGCCTGCCGAGATCATCCACGCTTTCGGTATTTTGAAAAAAGCCGCCGCTATGGCCAACAACGGTCTGCGGCCCGAAAAGATGACCGACCAAAAGCTGGAGGCTATCAAAGCGGCCTGCGACGAGGTCATTACCGGCCAGCTGAACGACCACTTTCCTCTCGTGGTATGGCAGACCGGTTCCGGCACCCAGTCGAATATGAACACCAACGAGGTCATTGCCAACCGCGGCAACCAAATCCTCGGCCAAAAAGTGCTTCATCCCAACGACGACGTAAACATGAGCCAATCCTCCAACGACACCTTCCCTACCGCCATGCACATCGCCGCGGTATTGGCCCTGGAGGACAAGCTGATCCCCGCCGCCTGCGAGTTGATCGAGACCTTTAAGCGCCTGGAGGCCGAAAACGAAGGCATCGTCAAAAGCGGTCGCACTCATTTACAGGATGCAACTCCCATTAAATTCAGCCAGGAGATCAGCGGATGGCGTTCCAGCCTGGAGCGCGACGTGGAGCTGATCCGCTTGGCCGTGGGTCCCCTGATGGAGTTGGCCCTGGGCGGTACCGCTGTGGGCACGGGACTGAACGCCCCTGCCGGCTTTTCCGAAGGCGTGGCCGCACAGATCGCTTTCCTGACCGGCAAGCCCTTCCGCACTGCTCCCAACAAATTCCACGCTCTGACCTCCAAGGACGAGTTGGTGTTTGCCCATGGGGCTGTAAAGGCCCTGGCCTGCGATATGATGAAGATCGCCAACGACGTTCGCTGGTTGGCCTCCGGCCCCCGCGACGGTCTGGGCGAGATCTTCATTCCCGAAAACGAGCCCGGCTCCTCCATTATGCCCGGCAAGGTCAACCCCACCCAGTGTGAGGCTGTGACCATGGTAGCCGTACAGGTCATGGGTAACGACGTAGCCGTCGGCATGGCCGCCTCTCAAGGCAACTTTGAGCTGAACGTGTTTATGCCCGTTTGTGCCTACAATTTCCTGCAGTCCACCCGCCTGTTGGCCGAGGCCATCCTTTCCTTTAATAAGAATTGTGCGGTAGGCATTGTGGCCAACAAGGAAAAGATGCACCACAACCTGCACAATTCCCTGATGCTGGTAACGGCCCTTAACCCGTATATCGGCTATGAAAACGCCGCCAAAACGGCCAAGAAAGCTTATAAGGACAACATTTCTCTGAAAGAGGCCTGCGTTGAGCTGGGCTTCCTGAGTGCAGAAAAGTTTGACGAAGTATTCCATCCCGAAAAGATGGTCTGATGGGGAGGTCATCACATGAATGTAAGTTATTTTCCCGGCTGCACGTTAAAGAACAAAGCCCGCGACCTTGACAGGTATGCAAGGCAGTGTGCCCAGGTTCTTGGCATTACGCTGGAGGAAGTGGAAAACTGGCAGTGCTGCGGCGGCGTGTTTACCACCGCCAAGGACGAGGTTGCCACCAAGCTTTCCTCTGTACGCCTTCTGCAAGCGGCCAAGGCCAAGGAACAGCCCCTGGTCACCGTCTGCTCTGCCTGCCATAACGTGGTCAAGCAAACCAACCACGCCATGCAGATCGACGGAGAGTTTGCCGCCAAGGTCAACCGCTACATGGCTGACGACGGTGAATACGACGGAAGCACCCAGGTCTATCACTATTTGGAGCTGCTTCGCGACGTCGTGGGCTACGACACCTTAAAGGACAAGGTCACCAACCCCCTTAAAGGTAAAAAGATCGCCGCTTACTACGGCTGTCTTCTCCTCCGTCCCAGCTCTGTGATGAGCATGGACGACCCCGAAAACCCCACGATTATGGAAGACATGATCCGCGCCCTGGGTGCCACGCCCGTGGTCTACGCCAACCGCAACGAATGCTGCGGCGGCTACGTGAGTGTGGAAAGCCCTGCCCTGGCTAAAAAGAACAGCCTGGCCGTGGTGGAGGATGCCAAAGCGGCCGGTGCGGATATGATCATCACAGCCTGCCCTCTTTGCCGTTACAATTTGGTAAAGAACGGCGCTGACATCCCTGTTGTGTATTTTACCGAGCTTTTGGCAGAAGCCCTCGGCCTTAAGGAGGATGCAAATGAATAAATCGTATCTTCAGGAAGACCTCTTACGCATGAGCGGCGTCAACCCCCGTAAATGCATGCAGTGCGGAAAATGCTCCGCCACCTGCCCTGCTTACGATGAGATGGAATACCATCCCCATCAGTTTGTCAGCATGGTGAAAAACGGCGATATCGAGCCCCTAATGAAATCTCAGTCTCTGTACCGTTGCCTGACCTGCTTTGCCTGTGTGGAAAGATGCCCCCGCAGTGTAGAACCCGCCAAGCTGGTGGAGGCTGTCCGTCTGGCGGTCATCCGTCAGCAGGGTGCCAACCGCATGACGGCCAACGATATCCCCGCCCTGCTGGATGAGGATACTCCCCAACAGCTGCTCGTCAGCGCTTTCAGAAAATATACGAAGTAAGGAGGAAAAGACAAAATGCAAAGAATTGGTGTTTTCGTATGTTGGTGCGGAAGCAACATCGCCGGCACGGTGGACGTTAAAGCCGTTGCAGAGGCATTAAAAGCCGAGCCCGGTGTTGTCTTTTCCACTGACTATCAATATATGTGCTCCCAGGCCGGTCAGGATATGATCAAAGAATCCGTCCGCGAGCACAAGCTCACGGGGATCGTGATCTGCTCCTGCTCTCCCCGTATGCACGAGGCCACCTTCCGCAAAACGGCGGCGGCGGCCGGCTTGAACCCCTACATGGTAGAGATCGCCAACATTCGCGAGCAATGTTCCTGGGTACATAAAGAAATGCCCATCGGCACGGAAAAAGCCATCATTTTGGGTAAGGCAGCCGTTGCCAAGGTCAATTTGAATACCCCTCTGACTCCCGGTGAATCCCCTGTGACCAAACGTGCGTTGGTCATTGGCGGCGGTATCGCGGGCATTCAGACGGCGTTGGACATTGCCGATGCCGGTTTTCCCGTTGATATTGTGGAAAAGAAGCCCACTATCGGCGGTAAAATGGCCCAGTTGGACAAGACCTTCCCCACCCTGGACTGCGCAGCTTGTATTTTGACTCCCAAAATGGTAGACGTAGCCCAACACGAAAAGATCCGTATCTTCTCCTACAGCGAAGTCAGCGAAGTTAAAGGCTTTGTGGGCAATTTTGACGTCACCATCAAAAAGCATGCACGCTACGTCAAGGAAGACGTTTGCACGGGTTGCGGTGCCTGCGTAGAAAAATGCCCCATGAAGAAGGTTCCCAACGAATTCAACCTGGGTATGGACAACCGTCCCGCCATCTATATCCCCTTTGCTCAAGCCGTACCGAAGGTAGCTACCATTGATCCCAACGCCTGCAACATGCTTAAAAACGGCAAATGCGGCCTTTGCGCCAGAGTTTGCACGGCAGGTGCCATCGACTACAAGCAGCAGGACGAATACATTCAGGAAAAGTACGGTGCCATCGTAGTGGCCACCGGCTTTAATCCCATCAGCATGGACAAATTCGACGAATTTGCCTACAACCAGTCCAAGGACGTGATCACCTCCCTGGAATTTGAGCGTTTGACCAACGCGGCAGGCCCCACCGCCGGAAAATTGTTGCGTCCCTCCGACGGCAAGCATCCCCACACCATCGTATTCGTGCAGTGTGTGGGCTCCCGCTGTGATTCCTGCGCTCAAAAGGGAAAGGAATACTGCTCCAAGATCTGCTGCATGTACACGGCCAAGCACGCCATGCTGACCCGTGACAAATATCCGGACACCGAGGTCTACGTCTTCTATATCGATGTGCGTACCCCCGGCAAGAGCTTTGATGAATTTTACCGCCGTGCCGTGGAAGAATACGACGTGCATTACATCAAGGGCATGGTAGGCAAAGTGACGCCTCAAGGCGACAAGCTGAAGGTCCAGGCGTCCGATCTGCTGTCCAACAAACAGCTTCATATCGATGCCGATCTGGTCGTTTTGGCCGCGGCGATCGAGCCCGATAAATCTGCCCGTCCCCTGGCCACTATGCTTACCGCCAGCATGGACACCAACGATTTCTTCACCGAGGCCCATCCCAAGCTTCGTCCTGTGGAAAGCCCCACGGCTGGCGTGTTCCTTTCCGGCACCTGCCAAGGTCCCAAGGATATTCCCGAAACCGTTTCTCAGGCAGGCGCCGCCGCCTCCAAGGTGATCGGCCTGCTTGCCAAGGATAAGCTGAAGGGGAACCCCTGCGTAGCCCATTCCAACGAGCAGATGTGCAACGGTTGCTCTTCCTGCGAAAGAGTTTGCCCCTACGGTGCCATCACCTATGAGGACAAGGAATTCCGTATGCCCGACAGGACCACGGCCATTCGCCGTGTGGCGGCTGTGAACCCTGCAGTTTGTCAGGGATGCGGCGCCTGTACGGTGGCCTGTCCCTCCGGTGCAATGGACCTGCGCGGCTTTATGAATGAACAAATCATGGCGGAGGTAGATGCCATATGCAAGTAAAAGAATTTAAGCCTTTGATCGTAGCATTTTGCTGCAACTGGTGCTCTTACGCCGGCGCTGATTTGGCGGGCAACAACCGCCTAAACTACCCCGCCGAGGTAAAGATCATTCGCGTACCCTGCTCCTGCCGCGTTAACCCCATGTTTATCCTTCGCGCTTTTCAGCGAGGGGCCGACGGGGTGATCCTTTGCGGTTGCCATCCGGGCGACTGCCACTACACTTCCGGCAACTACTACACTCGCCGCCGTATGGCCATGCTCTTCTCCATGCTGGATTTTCTGGGCATTGAAAGAGAGCGCACCCGCGTAGAATGGGTCTCCGCAGCAGAAGGCGCTAAGTTTTCCGCTGTGATGACCGATTTTGCGGCCACTGTAAAAGCCTTGGGTGAGAACAAGAGATTGGAGGATCTGCGATGCAAAAAGTAAGTCAACAGCAGCTGATCGATAAAGCAGTTTCTCTGCTGGCAGACGGAACGGTGTCCTGCGTGCTTGGTTGGACCAAGGGCGAATTTGACTACGATATTACCCCTGCCCTTTTCACGGACGAAGCTTCTCTGCGACAGGGATTCGTCTGGAACGATTTCTGCGGTGCCAATTTTTCCAAATATTTGGTAGCCAAAACCCGTAAATGCGAAGGCAAGATCCTCGTTTTTCTTAAGCCCTGCGACACCTACAGCTTCAACCAGCTTTTGACGGAGCACCGTTTCGACCGCGAAAAGGTGTATGCCGTGGGTATTCCCTGCGAAGGAATGGCCGATATCGACAAAGTCAAGGCCATCTGCGGAGACGGGATCTCTTCCATCGATTGTAACGGCGAAAAAATGGCCGTGCAGACCATTTACGAGGATGCTCCCGTGCAGGTGGATGCTTCCTCTGTACTGGCCGAGCGTTGCATCAACTGCAAAAGCAAAAAGCACGTAGCTTACGACGAGCTGATGGGCGACGAGGGCGACGTGATCGACTCTGCCCGTTTTGACGAGGTAGCCAAGCTGGAGGCCATGACCCCCGATGAGCGCTTCACCTTTTGGCAGAACGAGCTTTCCCGTTGCATCCGCTGCAACGCCTGCCGCGATGCCTGCCCTGCCTGCACCTGTGAGGTATGCGTGTTCAACAATCCCAAATCCGGTGTGGAAAACAAATCCCCCGCCAACAGCTTTGAAGAAAAAATGTTCCATATCATTCGCGCTTTTCACGTGGCCGGACGTTGCACCGACTGCGGCGAATGCTCCCGCGTGTGCCCTCAAAATATTCCGCTTCACCTGCTTAACCGCAAATTTATCAAGGACATGAACGAGTGCTACGGAGAGTATCAGGCAGGCGCCGAGGTAGGCTCCAGAGCTCCTTTGGTGAACTACACCACCGACGACCTGGAACCCGGCGAAGTTTTTAACGGGAGGGATAGCGATGCGTAAATGTTCTTTGGACGCCTTGCAGGCCCTGTTTGCCCACGTTAACGCCTCCATGGCGCTTTATCTGCCTGTGGACGGCTCCGACGGCAAGGCTGTTTATCAAAAATGGAGTGAGGGGGCTCGGTGGAGCCATGCCCTTAATACCGTTAGAAGCCCCAAGGATTTCTTCTTTCCCCAAACCGAGGACTTGATGAAGTTCAAGACCGCAGGAAAAAGCATCGAGATCGTGGACGTGCGCAATGCCGCGGAAGATTTTGTGATTTTCGGCGTGCGTGCCTGCGACGTAAAGAGCTTTGAAATTCTTGACCGTGTATTTTTGACCGATCCCGTGGACAGCTTTTACGCTTCCCGCCGCGAACACGGAACCATCGTTTCCGTAGCCTGCACCAGGCCCTCCGAGACCTGCTTCTGCGGCACCTTCGGCATTGATGCGGCCTCCCCTGCCGGCGACGTTTCCTGCTGGAAAACGGAAACCGAGCTTTTCTGGCAAGCCAATACCCCCAAGGGCGAAGCCTTTCTGCAACTCATTGCCCCGCTGACCGAGGAATGTGGCAACGAAGCGGTGCAGGCTCAGCAGGAAAAAACGGCCGCTGTCATGAAAAAGCTTCCCCTGGCCGAGTTGAAGGCTGATGCTTTCGGTGGCGGAAAGACTAAAGAATTTTTCGACAGACCCGAGTGGAGCGAGCTGTCCCAGGCATGTCTGGGATGCGGCACCTGTACCTTTGTTTGCCCCACCTGCCAATGCTACGACATTAAGGATTTCAACACCGGCAACGGCGTCATCCGTTTCCGTTGTTGGGATTCGTGCATGTATTCCGAATTTACCAAAATGGCGCACGGTAACTCCCGCCTGTCTCAAAAAGAGCGCTTCCGTCAGCGTTTTATGCACAAGCTGGTGTATTATCCCGAAAACAACGATGGGTTGTTCAGCTGTGTAGGATGCGGCCGTTGCCTTTCCAAATGCCCCATTTCCATGAACATCGTTAAAGTAATGAAAAAACTCGGAGGTGAATAAATATGAGCAGCTGTGAAGAAACCTTGATTCCTAAAGTGGGCGTGATCACGGATGTTCGTATCGACACACCCGACATCAAAACGTTCAGAGTTGTAACTCCCGACGGAAAAAAGGCCTTTGATCACCGTCCCGGGCAATGCGCCATGCTGTCTGTTCCCGGCGTGGGCGAGGCCATGTTCTCCATTACTTCTTCCCCCACCAACGAAGAGTACATGGAATTTTCCATCAAAAAATGTGGCTGTGTGACCGAATGGCTACACCAGGCTGAGGTAGGTCAGCAGATCACCATCCGCGGTCCCTACGGTAACCCCTTCCCTGTGGATGATGTGTTTGCCGGCCACAATATGCTGTTCATCGCCGGCGGCGTGGGCTTGGCGCCCTTGCGCTCTGTCATCAACTATTGCCGCCACTACCGCGACCGTTACGGAAAGATCGACATCGTATACGGCTCCAGAAGCAAAGAAGACCTGCTGGACTACAAGGAGATCATTGAAGAATGGACCAACGACACCAATGTAAACGTCCATTTGACCATTGACCGCGAGCAGGAAAATTGGGACGGCCACGTGGGCTTCGTTCCCAATTACGTTAAGGAGCTGGGCTTCAGCACCGATTGCATCGCCGTGCTGTGCGGCCCTCCCATCATGATCAAGTTCACCCTGGAGGGATTGCGTTCCCTGGGCTTTGAAAAGACCCAGGTCTACACCACCCTGGAGCTTCGCATGAAATGCGGTGTTGGCAAATGCGGCCGTTGCAACGTGGGTTCCAAATACGTTTGCAAAGACGGTCCCGTATTCCGCTTTGACGAGCTGGATGAGCTGCCTGACGAATATTAAGGAGTGATAACATGGAAAAAATGGTAAACATTTTCCTTTTCGGAAAAAAATATGAAGTGCCGGAAAACCTGACGATCATGACCGCCATGGAATACGCCGGTTATCAGTTGGTACGCGGCTGTGGCTGCCGAAACGGCTTTTGCGGCGCCTGCGCCACCATCTACCGCATTGCCGGAGACCGTGAGCTGAAGGCCTGCCTGGCTTGCCAAACCACGGTGCAAGACAATATGTATATTGTCACCCTGCCCTTCTTCCCCTTGGTCAAGCAGGTATACGATATGGATAAGATCAGCGTCAACGAATCCGTCATGATGCAGCTTTATCCCGAAATTTACGCCTGTGTAGGTTGCAACGCCTGCACCAAGAGCTGCACGCAGGGGCTGAATGTCATGCAGTACATTGCCTACGCTCAGCGCGGTGATTTTGAAAAATGCGCCGAAGAATCCTTTGACTGCGTGATGTGCGGCGTTTGCTCCTCCCGTTGCCCTGCCGGTATCTCCCATCCTCAAGTGGGTATGCTGGCCCGCCGTATCAACGGCAAGTATCTGGCTCCCGGCTGCGGTCATTTGGAAGACCGTGTCAAGGAGATCAAAAACGGGGACTTTAACGAACTGATCGAAGCGCTGATGCAAAAGCCCGTTGAAGAGATCAAAGAGCTTTACAACACTCGCGAGATCGAAAAGTAAGAGGAGGCAAAGGGATATGTATTCTGAAAAATACCAGGCTTCTCTGGCAGCCGTAGAAGCGGCCAGAGCCAAAAACATCGCCATGGAGCCTCAGCGCATGACTGCCCAGCAAAAAGAAGAGCTGCTGGCTACCTACCACCCCGACTATAAGACCAACGAGTTTTCCGTGCTGCAGATTGGCCCCAACAAGGGTGACAAGGTGCCTCACGAGTTGGCAGAAATGCTGCAGGCTCACAGCCGCATCAGCGCCGACAGCGTAGATCTTTCCGCTCCCGATTACGAGACCGACGTGCTGGTCATCGGCGGCGGCGGTGCAGGTACCTCCGCCGCAATCGAGGCACACCGCGCCGGTGCCAAGGTCATGATCGTGACCAAGCTGCGTATGGGCGATGCCAACACCATGATGGCAGAAGGTGGCATTCAGGCGGCCGACAAGCCCAACGACTCCCCCGCCATCCATTTTGTAGACGCCTTCGGCGGCGGCCATTTTGCGGCCAAGCGCGAGCTGCTGGCCAAGCTGGTATGCGATGCCCCTGAAGCCATTCAATGGCTTTCCGAGTTGGGTGTGGAATTTGATAAAGAAGCAGATGGCACTATGGTCACCACTCACGGTGGCGGT
The DNA here is from genome assembly GCA_017507855.1 of Clostridia bacterium. GTDB lineage: Bacteria > Bacillota > Clostridia > Oscillospirales > RGIG5554 > RGIG5554. Next base: position 3,354 of record JAFWAE010000001.1, on the reverse strand, counting down.
ACCTCCCGCAAGCGCATGCACGCTGCTAAGGACTATTCCGGCGCCGAGATCATGCGCACCCTGCGCGACGAAGTGCTGAACCTGCAGATCCCCGTGGTAGACTTCACCGCAGCCATCGAGCTGATCCTGGACGAAAACGGCCAGGCTGCCGGTGCCGTTCTTATGAACATGGAAACCAAGGAGCTGCTGGTCGCCAAAGCCAAAACGGTGATCATCGCCACCGGCGGTGCCGGCCGTATGCATTACCAGGGATTCCCCACCTCCAACCACTACGGTGCTACCGCTGACGGTCTGGTGCTGGGCTACCGCGCAGGTGCCAAGCTGCTGTATGCGGAAACGCTGCAGTACCATCCTACCGGTGCCGCCCATCCCGAGCAGATCTTCGGTGCTCTGGTTACCGAAAAGGTGCGTTCTTTGGGCGCCAAGTTGGTCAACAAGAACGGCGAAGTGTTCATGCATCCCCTGGAGACCCGCGACGTAACCGCCGCCTCCATCATTCGCGAGTGCAGCACCCGTGAAAACGGCATCGAGACCGGAAACGGCACGGCGGTGTGGCTGGACACTCCCATGATCGAAGCCATTGGCGGCGAAGGCACTATTGAAAAGCGTATCCCCGCCATGATGCGCATGTTTGAAAAATACGGCATTGATATCCGCAAGGAGCCCATTCTGGTCTACCCCACCCTGCACTATCAAAACGGCGGTTTGGACATTACTGTGGATGGCATGACCACCAACGTCAAGAACCTGTTTGTGGCAGGTGAAGCCGTTGGCGGCATTCACGGCAAAAACCGCTTGATGGGCAATTCCCTGCTGGACATCATCGTGTTTGGACGCAACGCGGGCATTCACGCCGCCCAGACGGCCAAAACTGCCACGGTTGGTAAGCTTTCCCTGGATCACGTTGCCGCTTTTGAAAAGGAAATTGCCGCCGCCGGCATTCAGACTGAGGCCGTATCCCCCAAGCTGTTGCCCAACTACGCCCGCAAAGCCGATAAGTAAGCCCATTAAAGGAGAGTTTCATACATGAATTTGTTCAACGGAGTGATTCCCGTTACGGGGACCAGCTTCATGCTGTTTTGCATTTTAGTGATTTTGTTTGCCGGCTATGCGCTGGGTCGCATCACCATTAAGGGCGTTTGCCTGGGCGACGCAGGCGTATTTATCATGGCCCTGCTCTTCGGCGCCTTTTTCTATGAACCTTTGGCCAACCAGTTGGTCTTAAAGGGTGAAACCGAAGCGCTGCGCTACGCAGATCAGGCCATCGGCATCGTGGAAAAGCTGGGTTTGATCTTCTTCGTTACCGCCGTGGGCTTTATTGCCGGCCCTAAATTTTTCGGCAACATGAAGAAAAACTTTAAGTCCTATGTATTGCTGGGTGCGGTCATTATTTTGGCCGGCGGTCTGGCTGCCGTGGCCTGCATCTTTATGGGGCGCGGTATCGGCTTTGGTTCCTCCATCGAAACCTCCGAAGGCTTTACCGCAATGATCGTAGGACTTCTCTCCGGCTCCCTGACCTCTACCCCCGCTTTTGCCGCAGCTAAAGCTACCGTAGCCGGCGAATACGTCAGTCTGGTTTCCGTGGGTCACGGTATTGCCTATATTTTCGGCGTGCTGGGTGTCGTGCTGTTCGTGCAGTTAGTGCCCAAGTTCATGAAAGCCGATATGGCAGTTGAAAGAGCTAAGCTTGAGGCCGTTGATGCCGGTCAAGCCAAAGAGGAAAAGAAGGGTCTGTTCAAGCTGGACGATCACGGCTTTGCCGTCTTTGCTTTGGCCGCTTTTCTGGGAACCCTGTTAGGCTCTGTCAAAATTCCTTTGACCTCTGCCGGCTTGAGCGGGACCTGCTTTTCCCTGACCACCACAGGCGGTTGTCTGCTGGTTTCTCTGATCTTCGGTCACTTCAGCCACATTGGCAAGATGAGCATTATGCCCGAGGGTTCTACCCTGAAACTGTTGCGCGAAATGGGCCTGGTCCTGTTTTTGGTGGGTGCCGGTATTCCCGGCGGCGCGGAATTCGTGGCCAATTTTGACCCTATGTATTTCGTCTACGGTGCCATCATGACCATCGTTCCCATGATCATCGGCTTCTTCTTCGCCAAGTACGTGCTGAAGCTGAACCTGCTGAACAACCTGGGCTCCCTGACCGGCGGTATGACCAGCACTCCCGCGTTGGGAACGCTGATCGGCGTGGCCGGTACGGAAAGCGTGGCCGCCGCTTACGCCGCCACCTACCCCATCGCCTTGATCGCTGTTGTGTTGGTTTCCCAATTTTTGATTATTCTGTTTTAAGAAAAAGCAAAAAATCCGCTGCCTTTTGACAGGCAGCGGATTTTTTTATGTTTAAATAATCTGTTATCTTTGGCCGTAGTAGGCGTTTTCTCCATGCTTGCGCAGATAATGCTTATCCAAAAGCTCGCGACTGATAGGCTCGTGATTCCCAAGTTGCTCCGTATATACGGCCATCATGGCAATCTCCTCCAACACTACCGCGTTATGCACGGCCTCATCCGCATCCTTGCCCCAAGCAAAGGGACCGTGTCCGTGCACCAATACGCCGGGCATTTCTGCCGCAGAAATCCCCTGAAAGGCCTCCACGATAACCTTCCCCGTCTCCGCTTCATACTCTCCCGCGATTTCCTCTGCCGTCATAGGACGGGTGCAAGGAACGGATCCGTAAAAATAGTCCGCATGAGTGGTGCCGTAAGCAGGCAGGCAACGCCCCGCCTGAGCCCAACAGGTAGCCCAACGTGAATGGGTGTGAACGATGCCTCCCACCGAAGAAAAAGCCTTATACAGTTCAAGATGAGTAGGCGTATCGGAGGAAGGGTTAAAATTCCCCTCCACAACTTGGCCGTCCAAGGTTACCACGACCATATTCTCCGGTTTCAGTTCCTCATACTTTACCCCCGACGGCTTAATGACTACCAATCCAGTCTCACGGTCAATGGCAGACACATTTCCCCAAGTGAAGGTTACCAGGCCGTACTTAGGCAGCTCCAGATTCGCTTTCCATACCAGCTCTTTCAGTTGTTCCAACATAGCAAATCTCCTCAAAGCGCCTGAACGGCGGCGCGTTCTACCTCAATCAAAGCCTTATACTGCCGGATATAGCATTCAAAGCCTTCCACGTCCTGCTTCTCCGGAGTGACCGTCGTTCCGGAAACAGCGGAAAAGACCCGCTTTTCCAGATAGTCCTCCAGACTCTCCGCAGCACCTTTCCCATCCATATAGGCCGCCAGCAAGGCCATACCGTAGGGACCGCCCTCACCGGCTGTTTCCATGCAGGTCACCGGTGCTTTACACGCTGCCGCCAGATATTTCTGACCAACCAGCGGCGTCTTGAACAGGCCGCCG
>JAFWAE010000034.1 GCA_017507855.1 Clostridia bacterium | reverse complement strand
GATGGTCGCAGTGATATTATATTCGCCTCTCAAGCTCGCGTAGCGAATACCACTCGGCGATAGCCGAATACCACTGCAAAGCAATAGAACTCGCCGCAGGCGAATATAACTGTGGCACCTGCTCTACGGCAGGTGCCACAAGGCACCGGTTCTTTTTTATATAGGCGGGGTCAATTCAACTTCTTATGCTTCCATCTTCCGAAGCGATAGAAAATCAACGTCAGCACGGCCCCCATCACCCACGAGCCGAGCAGGGACACCTGAATGCACCAGCTTTGGCCGTAAGGCAGCTCCGCCGTGCGGGTAAGGTAAGAGATCCCGTAGGCCAAAGGCACACGAAAAAGAACCGTTGTTATCAGGGAAATCCACATGGGTGTCATGGTGTCTCCCGCACCGCGCATGATTCCCGAAAGACTTTGGGTCACCGCCACGGCGATGTAGCCCACCGCCAGGATCTGCATAAGGCTGTAGCTGAGATCCACCAGATCTGCCGTTTCCGAAAAAACAGCCATCAAGGGTTTGCCAAACAGCAAAAGGATGCCCGTGATCGCAGTGGAACATCCCACTGCCAACAAGGTCCCTTGTTTAGCCCCCTTCATCACACGATCGTATTTGCCGGCCCCCACGTTTTGCCCGGCAAAGGTCGTCAGGGCCGTGCCAAAGGAAAAGTTGGGCATCATGGCAAATCCGTCCACCCGCATGACTACTACGTTGGCGGCAATAAATTGCTCTCCGAAACGATTTGTCAACGATTGCACTACGATCATGGCAGAGGAGAAGATCGCCTGGGTCAAACCGGAGGGCAAGCCCAGCTTGACCACCGTTTTGACGTAACGGCTTTTTAGCCTCATGTATCGCCGTCCAAAATCGAAATGCTCCCGCATACGGCTCAGCTTAAGGGCGCAAAGGACGGAGGAGATCATTTGCGCAACGATGGTGGCCAAGGCCACGCCTGCCACGTCCATATGCAACACCGCCACAAAAAACAAATCCAACACGATATTGATGAGCGTGGCTACCAGCAAATAGATCAGACCCGAAACGGAATCTCCCAAGCCTCGGATAATACCGCTGAGAATGTTGTAATACGCCATTCCCGCAATACCCACCAAGGAGATCATCAAATAGGCGTAGCAATCCTCCAAAATGGATTCAGGTGTGTTCAGCATCACCAAGGCAGGGCGGATGAAGGGCGCGGCTACGACGATCAGGCCCGCGCAGGCAATGGCCGTGATGACCAGACAATTGCCCACGGTGTAAGAAAGATCCTCCCTTTTTTTGGCTCCAAAGTATTGGGACACCATGACACCGGCTCCGGCCGAAATACCGATAAAAAGCACCAACAGCATATTCAGCACCGGCAAGGCACTTCCTACCGCAGCAATGGCATTGTCCCCGTTTTCGGCGTATTTTCCCACCACGATAGTGTCCACCGTGCTGTACAGCTGTTGGGCCACGTTTCCCAACAGCATGGGCAAAGTGAAGGTCACGATGCTTTTCCAAACGGATCCAACGGTCATATCCGTAGGAGCAAAAAGTTTTTTCAGCATTTATATACTCCGTCAAATTTTTGCGGCTGTTTCTCAGCCTCAAAAAAAGCACATCGCTGTGCAATGTGCTTTCGGAAGCCGTTTTCCAAAAAAGCCGCCAAATGATTTCGTGGCGTATTATAACATAAAACCATGACTTTCGCAAGCCACAAAACGACTTTTTTCTCTATTTTCCCCCTTTTTTGCCTCAAATGCCGCTGTTTTGCTCCAAAAAGCCCCACTGCCAGCCGAATTTTCGGCTGAAATTTGTCAATTCAGCACCCAAATGCTCAAGTTTAAATAGCCCGCAAAAGTGACCCACGCCAAATACGGCAGCTGCAAATACGCCGCCGCAGGGCTGACCTTGCGATACAGCATCACCGTGCGAAGAATGAGCACCCACAAAAGAACCAGCAAAAGCAAGGCTGTCAAAAAAGCTCGCCCTCGGAAAAACACCGGGCTCCAAAGCAAGTTGACTGCCAGGCTGAGAAGATAGGTGCGCAAGCCCCTCTCTGCCGCAACGGGATCCGTTTGACGCTTGACGTACACGCAGGCCGCGCTGATGCCCATAAGCACGTATAAAATCCCCCACACAATGGGAAACAGAATCCCCGGAGGGGCCAGCGCAGGCTTGTTGATTTGGCTGTAAATATCCATGTTGTCCCCCGTGATCCAGGCTGAAAGCCCGCCCACAGCCAAGGCCAGCAAAACGGAAAGCGCGTAGGGTTTGATCTTTTTCCACATAATAAAACACCACCTTGTCCTTATCCTATGGAAAAAAGGGGAAAAATATACCCATTGTTTTGCTTGCCCGTTGCATCCCGTCTGTTTTTGTGGTACAATGAGGCTGAAAGAAAAGGAGGTCTGCGTCTGTATGAAAAAAATTTGGCTCGCGGTTTTGCTTGCCGCCTCGCTACTGCTCACAAGTTGTGCACTGTTCCCCGTGGAACAAAAAGATTTCACCAAAGGCGATATGACCATTACCCTGACCAATCGCTTTATCGAGCGCCAACAGGAAGGCTACACCGTTTGTTACGATTCGGCCAGCATGGGAGTTTTTGCCCTGCGGGAGGAATTCGGCCTGTTTGAGGAGGTCGGCTACGGAGCGGAGACTTCCCTGGCCGATTACCGCGATCTGGTGTTGCAGGCCAACGAGGTAGAGGCTGAACCCATTGGGGAAGACGGTCTGGTAGGATTTCGTTTCACTGCACAAAGCGACGGCCAGTCCTACACCTTTTCCGCCTACGTATACAAAAGCACCGAGGCCTTTTGGCTACTTCAGTTTGTCACCCGCACCGAAGATTTTTCCGCCCTGCAAAACTTGATCCTTTCCTACGCCAAAAGCGTGACGGTCTCTTGATCCGACGTCCGCGCCCATTCAAAGCCTTCACACGATCTTCTCGTGTGAAGGCTTTTTTGCCCTCAGCTCTCCCCTAAATGGGCCTCTTTCGGGTCCATGCCTTTCGATTGACGGTTAGCAAAGTTTCTTGTGCTTTTGCATAGTTCATGCTATAATGAGGGCAAATCAGCCAAGAGAAAATGCTTGGGGAAGGCTGTCCTTTTGCAGTTAAAAAAACGTTTGGTAAGAGAGGAAATATCGAAATGACACGACAAAAAAAGATTTTTTCGCTTTTTATCAGCCTGATCCTGTGCTTATGCGTTGCCCCAATCACAGTCAATGCACAAGCACAAGCCCCGCATGTATGGATCGTCAGTGCAGAGGACGGGGATGTATTCACCTATTATAAGCAGAATTCCGAAAAAGTTTTGTACGGAGATTTTTCCGGCAAATACGGCGGCATTGGCACTAACGCGGGAATGCATCTTTTAGACCGCGCAATAGACCTTTCGGCGTATTCACAAAAGGGCTTTATTCACTTGGTGCTGTACGCAGAAAAAGCCGCAGATCTTCAGTCCCTTTCTTATCTGGAGCTCTCCTCCTCCGGTATGTGCGACACCAAGGAAATCCAGTTCAATTTTACCGGTCAACTGGTGGATGGATGGAATCACCTGGTCTTCCCCTGTAACCAAACCAAACAGACAATTGATTGGAAGTACGTGAATTATGCCCGTTTGGTTCTAAAAAACATCGGCGGCTCCAGCGTGTGGGTGGAAGGTGTTTTTGCCTCCATGACGGCCGATCCCATTGACCCCGATTCGGACTACACCGTGCCCCAATGGGAGGTCAGCGCAACGGCCGACGGCAACGACATTGCCCTTAAGGTGCAGACGCAAGACTTGACGGACAAAACGGTTTGCCGTGTTTATTATGACAGTCTGTGGCTGACTCCTTCCGATGCAACGGAGATCTTGTTTGGTATCGGCGATCAGCAGAAAGAGCTTGCATTTCGCGCCACCCAAGGCGGTGTAGCGCTGTTTACCGTACAGTTATCCGCTAAAGACGGCAGAATATTGGACACCAAAACAGCCCGTGTGACCGTGGCAGGCCGAGGCTGGTATTTCGGAGATGCTCACACCCATTCGGTGCTAAGCGACGGCATGGACACGTTATACGCCAATTTTGAAACCGCGTACCGACGCGGATCTGCTTACATTTTTGCCACCGATCACAATTATAACGTGGCCAAAAAATCCCCCATCCAACAGGCCATGCAAGAGGTGCACAGCGCTAACGGCGTTGGCGTTACGGACTTTTTAGCCATTACCGCCAACGAGATCACCGGAACCGCAGGCCACTCCTTACAATATTTCTGTTCCCGATCCTATCAGCCGCCCACGACCGCAAAGGGGTATGAATCCCTGGTGCAAAAGATCCGTGATGTAGGTGGTCTTTACTTTTTGGCGCACCCCTACTTATTGGAAAAATTTTATTTCCCTGAATTGGAAAATCCAGCTGTCATAAATGAAAAATATCAAGATATTACCGGCATTGAGATCGTCAACGGCCCGTATAAGGACGTTTTTTATAACCGCGAGGCCATTCAATGTTGGGACCGCTTCAACATTACGGGATATAAGCATTACGTTGCCATCGGCAATACCGACGCCCATAATAGCTCGTGGGTAGCTCAAGTGCGCAATTACTTGCTCTTGGACAGTGTTAACGAAGAAAACATCTATCAGGCTATGAAGAATGGACACCTGTACGTCAGCGATGGGGCTCAACTGAGATATACCTTAGGCGGTGCACAAATAGGTGAAACTCTTTTGGTCGCAGAGCAAAACACGCAGGTAACATTGAAAATCGCGGCCTTGCAGGAAGGCGGTTCCCCTGTTGACCGCATCGAAATCTATCAATTCACCATCGGAGAGGATAACGACGAGTTATACCGCCAAGGGATAAAAAACAAGTTGGTGATCCGCCCGCAGGAAAATACCTCCTTTTACCAACACACCCAACAGTTGGCGGTAAGCCCCGGGCAATTCGTGCGCGTGGCTGTATATACCGGTGCAGGTCAAGCCTATTCCAACCCCATTTGGATCGAGCAGGGCGAGCCCGTCGACGTCTCGTCTTCCGACGGTGAAGCAAAAGATGCTTCCACTTACCTACTGCCCCTGTGTATTGGCACAGCAGTGATGGCTTTGGCAGCGGGAGCCGCCGTGCTAGGAGCAAAGAAAAAAACTTTTTCAAAAAAAATGGACGGTTGATCCCCGTTTCGATCAAAGATTCATACAAAAACACCCCGTTTTTTGAAAACGGGGTGTTTTTTTGCGGATTTATTCGCCCACCACGGATTTGATATATTCCATGGTAAAGGCAGGCTTCAGGGTCAAGCCATGCTCGGCCAGGATCTCGTCTGCCTTGGGGTTGCGGCGGATCACGCAAAGAACCGTATCGATCACCGCGCCGCGTTCGCGCAGTTCGCGCACGCTTTCAATGATCTGCCCACCGGTGGTCACCACATCTTCCACCACGGTAATGTGCTTGCCGTTAACATCTGCACCCTCGGCCAGCTTGCAGGTGCCGTATTCCTTGGCCTTTTTGCGCACAAAAGCACAGGGAAGCCCCGTTTGGGCAGAAAGCACGGTGGCCACGGGAATACCTCCCATTTCCAAACCGGCCAGGGCATCCGTGTTTTCAGGCACCAGGGCCTTCATTTCTCCGGCAATGGCCGCCAGCAACACGGGATCAGCCTCAAACAGATATTTGTCAAAATATTCGTTAGAGGTCTGCCCGGAGCGAAGCAGAAAATGCCCGGTAATATGGGCCGTTTCATAAATTTTGCGCGCGATCTCGGTCCTTTCCATTTTCAAAACCCTTTCTCTATTTGTTTTCCGTTTTTAAATTCAGCGCTTCGCATACCGCGTCTACCATCGGCGCCAGATCTGCCGCGATCTCGTCGTTGGCAATGGCACCCATGGGGCCCACCTCGCCCAGCTGCTCGCACAGGGGCAAGCGTGCCAGCACATGTAGCGGCTCCTTGGCTTCGCTGTGGAACAGGCGGGTCTCCTTGCCGCAGCAGGGGCAACGCATAAAGCTATAGTTTTCCACCGCACCCAACACGGGTACGCCCACCTGATCGGCCATATTCACAGCCTTGCGCACGATCATCCCCACCATATCCTGGGGAGTGGTCACCATCAGGGACGCGCTCAAGGGCAGAGACTGCATCACCGTAATGGCCACGTCGCCCGTTCCCGGAGGCATGTCGATAAGCAATACGTCCAACTCGCCCCAAACGACCTCATTCCAAAATTGCTTTAAAGTTCCTGCCAGCAGGGGCCCGCGCCAAATCACGGGGGTGTCTTCACTTTCCAGGAAATAGTTGACAGACATGACCGAAAGCTCGTCCACCGTCTGCACCGGATACATTCCCTGCTCGCCCCCTTCCACACGGTAACCTGCCGTGCCGGTCAGGCGCGGAATGCTGGGACCCGTCATATCCGCATCCAAAATGCCCACCTTCAAGCCGCGCTTTTTCAACTCGCGCGCCAACAGCACGGTCACGGTGGATTTTCCCACGCCGCCTTTACCACTCATCACAGCCAAGGTGTGAGCAATGCGGTTGAGAGGGTGATTTTCAAATTTGTTGCAATTTCCGTTGCTTTTGCAAGTGCCTTTGCTGGGGCACTGTTCACAGTCGCTCATGGTTTTGCATACAAGCTCCTTTCCTTTAGCTTTTCTTATTTTAACACAAACCCTGCCCCTTTACAAGAGAATTCGCCTTCAAAATATTTTTTTCTTTCTCTTTGCCCTGTTTTTTTCATTATTTCTTGCGTTTTTTGCCCGGATGAGGTAAAATAAACTGTTCAGGTTTGAACATTCATTGCATTTTAACATTTTAGTTCAGAAAGGAACTGTGATCTACATGATAAAAATCGGCATTGCGGGATACGGCAATCTGGGCCGCGGCGTGGAATACGCCCTGCGGCGTTGCCCCGATATGGAGCTGGTGGGCATCTTTACCCGCCGCGATCCCTCTAGTGTCAAAACAGTGGGGTGCACGGCTGTATACCCCATGGAAGCTGCCGAATCCATGAAAGACCGGATCGACGTGATGATCCTTTGCGGAGGGAGTGCCAACGATCTGCCTCAGCAAACTCCCGCTTTTGCCCGCCTTTTCAACGTGGTGGACAGCTTTGACACCCATGCCAAAATTCCCGAGCACTTCGCCCACGTAGACCAAGCCGCCCGCGAAGGGGGCAAAGTGGGCATTATTTCCGTAGGCTGGGACCCCGGTCTGTTCTCCCTGGTCCGTTTATTGGCCCAAGGGGTACTGCCCGACGGTGCAGATTATACGTTTTGGGGCAAAGGAGTCAGCCAAGGTCATTCCGACGCCATTCGCCGCATTGAAGGCGTGCTGGACGCCCGCCAATACACCATCCCCTGCGAGGATGCCCTGGCGCGCGTGCGCGCCGGCGAAATGCCTCAACTGGCAGCCCGCGAAAAGCATTTGCGTGAATGCTTTGTCGTGGCCGAGGAAGGGGCCGATCTCAACGCCATCGAGCAAGTCATTAAGACCATGCCCAATTATTTTGCCGATTACGACACTACTGTGCATTTTATTTCCCGGGAAGAGCTGCTGCGTGAACACGGCGGCATTCCCCACGGCGGCCGTGTGATCCGCACGGGGAAAAGCGGTGAGGGAAGCAACGGCCATGTTGTAGAATTTTCCCTGAAGCTGGATTCCAACCCCGAATTTACCGCCGGAGTGCTGGTGGCCTATGCCCGCGCCGCCGCCCGCTTGAGTGCCAACGGAGAAAGCGGCTGTAAAACTGTGTTAGACATTGCCCCCATTTATCTGCATCCCCAAAGTCCGGAAGAGTTGCGCGCACATTTGCTGTGATTTTTTGTAAAAAAGGAGCGATCTGCTGTGAGAGATTACCGTCTTGAACTGGAAAAAAGAGTGGCTTTTATTCAAAAGCTGTTGGCCGAAAGCGGAGCCAAGGGCATTGTATACGGCAACAGCGGCGGCAAGGACAGCGTACTGGTGGGCATTCTGTGTAAAAAAGCCTGCCCTAACACTCTGGGCATTGCCATGCCCTGCGGTTCCTCGGTGAATTTCGGCCGCGATATGGAGGATGCCAAAGCCGTCGCCGAGCAATACGGCATTGACCTGGAGGTCGTAGATCTGACGGCAGTTAAGCAAGCCCATATCCAAGCCTTGGAAGCCGCAGGCTTTACTCTCAACGACGTGGCCTTGACCAACATTGCCCCCCGCCTGCGCATGACCACCCTGTACGCCGCAGGCGCGGCTAAGGGCTATTTGGTGGCCGGCACGGGCAACCGTAGCGAACGCTACATGGGCTATTTCACCAAATGGGGGGACGGTGCCTTCGACTTTAACCCCATCTCCGACCTGACTGTGACCGAGATCTATGAATTTTTGCGCTTTTTGGAAGCTCCCGCCGGGATCATTGAAAAGGCCCCGTCTGCCGGTTTGTTTGAAGGCCAAAGCGATGAAGCGGATATGGGCGTAACCTACGCGGCCATTGACCGCTTCCTGACCGACGGAGAGGCCACCGAGCACGATGCCGCCATCATCCGCCGCTATCACAGCCGTAGCGCCCACAAGCGCCGCCCTGCCGCCCTGTATGCGGAAGAAACGGAGCAAGCATGAAACAAAACCGACCTTTCCCTCACGTGTCTGTGACCCCCAAAGCCGAGACCTCCCTTCGTAAAGGGCATCCCTGGGTGTACGACACCGAGGTCCTTGCGCCGGCCAACGCCTTTTCCGACGGCGCCTTGGTAGATATTCTTTCCCCCAAGGGAGCCTGGCTGGGTACCGGATTGTGGAGCGGCCCCAGCAAGATCCGCCTTCGGCTTCTTTCCTCAAATCCCAACGACCGCTACGACGAGGCGTTTTTCCTGCGCCGAATCCGCTACGCGGTGGAATATCGCCGCACCGTCATGGGATCCGATTTTTCGGCCTGCCGCCTGATCTTCGGCGAAGCAGACGGCTTGCCCGGCGTTACGGTAGATTATTACGACGGCCTTTTGGTCAGCCAGCTGATGTCGGTGGGTATGGATCGCCGCAAAGAACTGCTGTACCGAAGCCTTTGCCGGGTGCTGACGGAGGAAGGCTTCCCCGTAAACGGCATTTTTGAACGCAATGAATCCCCCCTGCGCGACTTGGAGGGGCTCCCCTGCCACAAAGGATGGGTAGAGGCGGATTTTCTGCCCCCCGCTCCTTCTCCCGTCACGGAGATCTGCGAAAACGGGGTCTTCTATTCCGTAGATGTGGAAAACGGACAAAAAACAGGATTTTTTCTGGATCAAAAATACAATCGCCTGGCCGTTTCCAAGCTTTGCGCTGGACGTCGCGTGCTGGATTGCTTTACCCACACAGGTTCCTTTGCCTTAAACGCCGCTACAGGCGGTGCGTCCCACGTAACGGCGGTGGACATTTCCCAAACAGCGTTGGAAATGGCCAAGGCCAATGCAGTGCGAAACGGGCTGGATCCCGTTATGGACTTTGTTTGCGCAGACGTGTTTGACCTGCTTCCCACCTTGCACGGGGGATATGATTTCATCATTTTGGATCCCCCGGCCTTTACCAAAAGCCGCCGCACTGCCGACGCCGCCGCCAAGGGCTACAAGGAGATCAATTATCGGGCCATGAAGCTATTGCCCCGCGGGGGATATTTGGCCACTTGCTCGTGCTCCCATTTTATGGAGACGGCCATGTTCCGCAAGGTGGTCCAACAAGCCGCCTCTGATGCAGGCGTATCTCTGCGCCTGGTGGAAGCTCGCGCCCAGTCACCCGACCACCCCATTTTGCTCAACGTGCCCGAAACGGATTACTTGAAATTTTTTATTTTTCAAATTGTTTAAATGCAAAAAAAACACCCTTCCAAGCGGAAGGGTGTTTTGATTTGGCAGAGAAATTAGATCTCGGCGAAGTACTTGATGGTGCGGACCATCTGGCTGGTGTAGGAGTTTTCGTTGTCGTACCAGGACACGACCTTCACCAGGGTCTTGCCGTCGCCAAGGGGAGTTACCTTGGTCTGGGTGCCGTCGAACAGGGAGCCCACGGTGATGCCGACCACGTCGCTGGAAACGATCTCTTCCTCGGTGTAACCGAAGGAGGGAGACACAGCGGCCTTCATGGCAGCGTTCACGTCAGCGGCAGTCACTTCGCCGTTGACAACAGCAACCAGCTCGGTCACAGAACCGGTGGGAACGGGCACGCGCTGAGCAGCGCCGTCCAGCTTGCCGGCCAGCTCGGGGATTACCAGGCCGATGGCCTTGGCAGCGCCAGTGGAGTTGGGAACAATGTTCACAGCGGCAGCGCGAGCGCGGCGCAGGTCACCCTTGCGATGGGGGCCATCCAGAACCATCTGATCGCCGGTGTAGGCGTGGATGGTGGTCATGAAGCCCTTTTCGATGGCGGCAAACTTATTCAAAGCATTGGCCATGGGAGCCAAGCAGTTGGTGGTGCAGGAAGCAGCGGAAATAATGGTGTCTTCCTTGGTCAGGGTCTTCTCGTTCACGCCGAAGACGATAGTGGGCAGATCGTTGCCGGCAGGAGCGGAAATAACCACTTTCTTGGCACCGGCTTTGATGTGAGCCTCAGACTTTTCTTTGGAAGTGTAGAAACCGGTGCACTCCAGCACAACGTCTACACCGATCTCGCCCCAGGGCAGATTGGCGGCATCCTTCTCAGCGTAGATGCGGATCTCGTGACCGTCCACGATGATGGAAGATTCCTTAGCCTCGACGGTATCCGCCTTGGCATAGCGACCCTGAGCAGAGTCATACTTCAGCAGGTGAGCCAGCATCTTGGGGCTGGTCAGATCGTTGATGGCTACGACCTCGTAACCTTCGGCGCCGAACATCTGACGGAAAGCCAGACGACCGATGCGGCCAAAACCATTGATTGCAACTTTGACAGACATGTGTATACCTCCGTAAAAGATTTATAACTTTTTCTTGGAACCACTTTATAGTTTACCTTATTTTGAAGAAAGATACAATACCTTTTTTGAATAAATTTTCCTAAAACCCCAAATTTTTTCTATACAAATTGCCTTGAATGGGGCAAAATCAGCCTTGAGGCACGTCATCCTGCCAATGGTCCGTATCTCCGCCTTCCACGCCGTTCATGCGGTTAAGGTAATCCACCAGCATTTGCTGCAAGGGAAAATAGCGGCCGGGACAGTCGGTGTCGTTATAGTCGCCGTGGCCACCAACAGTCTGCACATTGGGCAAGCGCTCCAGCAGCCAAATAAGCAGATTGATCCCTGCCTCATACTGCGCCAGGGGCATATTTTTGTTCACGTTCTGATAATCGCCCTGGAAACCGATGCTGACGGTGAAATCGTTTTTGCCACCTACGGCAGCACCCACGTTCCAACCGCGGCCCACCCATACGTTCCCTTCGAAATCAATAAAGAAGTTGTAACCGATGGCCCGCCAACCGTTGCCGTTTACGTGCCAACGCTCTACGTCGCGGAAAGTAGCCGTAGCACTTTCCATATGGTGGATGGCAATGGCGCTGACGTTTTGAATATCCAAAGGAATCAGACTGGCCGTCAGCGTCAGCTCCGGCACGATAAAGTTAAAGCTGTTGGACACGTAGGAAAGATCACCCGTGGGCCGGAAATATTCAATGGGTAATTCCTCGGGAGGCTCACTAAGCCACATTTCCCCCGTTTCCGTGCGCTGAAAATAGTGAGTGCAGGAGGCTTCCATGATCTCGTGATAGGCCCAATGAGTCTCTTTCAGATCGGCGTAAGGATTCTCTTCGTTTTGATCGATGTAAGCCTTGTCGGGCGTTCTGCGAAGCAAACGGTTGATCACGATCACGGCTTCAGCCCGGGTAATGGATTCATCGGGGCGGAAAGTCCCGTCAGGGTAGCCGCCGATATAGCCCAACGCGGCAGCGTTATAAATGTATTTAGCTGCCCAATGAGTCTCCTTCAGATCCGAAAAGCTTGCTTTCGGGGCTTCTTCATACCCAAAGCTGGCAATCATAGTCACAAATTCCGCACGGGTCATGGCAGCATCGGGGCGGAAGGTCCCGTCAGGATACCCCTGCAACACCCCAAACTGCGCCAAAAAGCCCACACGGTCTGCATACCAGGCTTGCTGCTCTACGTCCGTAAAGTTGCACAAATAAGTCTGGTACGCGTCAAACATGGCCTCGTCGTTGGCATCCACCAGCAAGCGAGAAAAAATCGTGGCGGCTTGAGCACGAGTCAACGGCTCCTCCGCATTGAAACGGCCGTCCGAGCCGGAAAGATAAACGGTGTGGTTGCTAAGGTTCAACAAAGGGGTCATGAAGCTCTCTTCCTCGTCGGGCACGTCCTCGGAGGAATCCTCTTGCGTGTCCTGCTCCCCTTCCACAGGAGGCTCTTTGCCTGCATAAATGCGCATGTACATGCCGTACAGGCCCGGGTTGTTCACCACCGATACATAGCGGTAATGCACTTCGCCCGTGATCTCGGGAATGGAGCGGTTGAGCTCGCATTGCTCCATGATGTTGGTGATCCCCACCCAGTGGATGGGATCTTCCCCGGCGCGATAATCGGGCATGCCGATATACAGATCTACCCCCGTTCCGCGTACGGTATCTGCCCACCACTGAGCCAAATGGGCGTAATCTGCGATCTCGTAGCCGATCTGCCAATACAGCTGAGGAGCAATGTAATCGATCCATCCCTCCTTCACCCATTTGCGCGTATCGGCATAGGCCTGACTATAACTTTCGTAGCCTCGGGTATCGGAGCCTTCCGGATGGGCAGAGGAACGGTTGGCCCAAATCCCTGCCGGACCGATACCGAAGCGGCAATCGGCGTCCAAAGCGTGCACGCTTTCGTTCAGACGCTGCACCAGCGTATCGTTATTGTTCCGCCGCCAATCTGCCAAAGAGGAAAAGTTTCCTCCGTAAACAGAAAAACTGGCGCTGTCGGCAAAATCGGTTCCCGGATAGAAACGGTCATCCATATGAATGCCGTCTACGCTGTATTTGCGTACGATCTCTTCTACGCCACGTACGATCAGATCCTGCACCTGGGGAATGCCGGGGTCAAAATAATACTTTCCGTCGTGCTGGACTACCCATTCAGGGTGCTGTCTGGCAGGGTGATTTGCCGCCAAAGCATTATACGTAGCCTGGCTGACCGCCACACGGAAGGGATTGACCCAGGCGTGAAGCTCCAGCCCTTCTGCATGGGCCCGGGAGATCCAATAGGCCAGGGGGTCTAATCCGTCGGAAGGGGCTTGCCCCTGCTTGCCTGTCAAATACGTGCTCCAGGGAAAAATATCAGACTCGTAAAAGGCATCGGCTGCAGGGCGCACCTGCAAAATGATAGCCGTCATGCCCAATTCTTTGCATTGGTTGATAATGGTATCCGCCTGGTCCATCAACGCTTCCGCATCCGTAGTGGGGGAGGAGGGGTAGTCCAGACTGTATATCGTGGGCACCCACACAGCGCGAAATTCGATCTGCGGATCCACCTTAGCCGCCAAAGCAGGCATCGCTCCCGCCAAAGCCGAGCAGGCCAACGCCAAAACGGTCAGCAGGCTAATAATTCTGTTTTTGGTTTGTTTCATGAATTGCGCTCCTCTGCGTCAGCGGCCGTTTCCGGCTTTCTCCAATGTCGGTACTCCTCAACGGAGTGGGTCACAAATTTTTCAACGAAGGAAGGGGTAAAAAACGGAGAGGCTCCCGTATCGTTTTCCTGCAGCCAAGTGAAATTGCGGGTCAGAAAAGCCCGGATCTCGGCAGCGGAACAGGCGGACACCTGTCCGGCATAAGGGGCCTGCAGCATGGCCGTCCATACCGCTTCTCCCCACGGATTCGTGCGGTATAAATAGGATCCCGCCATAGCGATCTGGTAGCGATACGCGGCAAACCACCCATCCTCCTGCCCGTGCTGTTTCCGGTACAGGTCGTAGGCCTGGGCATCCCATTTCCAATCCAAAAACAAATGCAGCAAAATACCTTCCTCCAGGCTGTTTCCCCTGTGCGTGCGGGCCTCCAGCTCCCTTAAGGCATTTTCCCTGTCGGGGCGATCTCGAAAATGGGAGGCATCCTTAGCACAGCGGTCCTCCACAGTATCCGGGCAAACCGAGCCCACCCAAAACAAAGGATCCTCCCGTGGAGAAAAAGTGCGCGCGGCCAGCAAATGGATCATGGACGATGGCATGGAAAGGACCTCTTCTTTCAATGATATTTTCATTATACCAAACCGTGGCGCAAAAAACAAGGGCTTGTTTGAGGAAGGCCCTGAAAATATATGGAAAAACTTTCGCCTTTTCAGCCCCCTTGCGCTCTACAAAAATCTATGATAAAATATCT
The DNA here is from genome assembly GCA_017507855.1 of Clostridia bacterium. Lineage (GTDB taxonomy): Bacteria > Bacillota > Clostridia > Oscillospirales > RGIG5554 > RGIG5554. Next base: position 12,003 of record JAFWAE010000034.1, on the reverse strand, counting down.
AAAAACGTTCTTGAAAGAAGGAAGTGCCGTGAATCTGCGCGATTGTCGCCGTATCGCCATCGTAGGCTGCCCCGGAAGCGGGAAAAGCATGCTCTCCTTACAGTTGGCCCGTTTTTGCGACCTGCCGCTGATCCATCTGGACAGGGAATATTGGCAACCCGGTTGGAAACAGCCCCAAGCCGAGGATTGGCAACGGCGGGTGCGGGAGCTGACCGAGGGCGAACGCTGGATCATAGACGGGAATTACGCCGGCACGCTGCCCCTGCGCCTGGAAAGGGCAGATACGGTGATCTGGTTGGATATGCCTTTGGCCGTTTGTTTGTGGGGCGTGATCAAGCGCCGCTTTATGTTCCGCCGCCGTCAACGCCCGGACATGGCGTCCCATTGTCCCGAGCGCCTGCGCCTTTCTTTTTTTAAATACATACTGGACTTTCACAAGACCCAGCTTCCCCAACTGCGCCGTCAGATCGATGCCTGCAACGGAATCAACCGCCTGGTATTCACCCGCAGAAAAGACGTTTGCCAATGGCTTGCGGCACTGGAACAATGCAACGCCCCCTCTGCAGAGGAGGCCTTGGGAAAGACCGTAAGGGTGATCATGGACCGCCCCATCGGCACGGTGCACCCCAAGCATCCCCACATCCACTACCCCATCAACTACGGCTATGCCGAAGGTCTGATAGGCGGCGACGGGGAGGGACAAGACGTATACGTGTTGGGGCCCAAGACCCCGCTGGCAGAATTCAGCGGGCAGATCATCGGCGTGGTACACCGTTTTAACGACACCGAAGACAAATGGATCGCCGCCCCCGAGGGCCTTTGCTTCTCCCAAAAGGAAATGGATGAGTCGGTGGCCTTTCAAGAGCAGTTTTACGACACGGAGATCCTGTGCCGCCCCACCTGATCCGCCATGAAGCCCCGCGTTTTCCATTTTACCCCGCTGTGCTGAAACGAAACTGAAGAAACCCGAAAAACCAAAAAAGCCATTCCGAAAACGGAATGGCTTTTGGTTTGCACAGTCAGTGTAACAGCCGATTACTGCTGCTCTTTGATCTTAGCAAAGCATTCGCTGCAATAGACGGGCTTGTCGTTCTTGGGCTCGAAGGGAACGCGGGCCTCGCCGCCGCAAGCGGCGCAGGTGCCAACGAACATTTCGCGCTGACCCTTACCGGCATTGCGCTTGGCATCGCGGCAGGCCTTGCAACGCTGGGGTTCGTTCTGGAAACCCTTTTCGGCGTAGAATTCCTGCTCACCGGCGGTGAAAACGAATTCCTGGCCGCAGTCTTTGCACTTGAGTGTCTTGTCCTCGTACATGGTTTTTACCTCGCTTTGGTATAAAATAGTGTTTTTGCCCCTGGACGGATTTGAACCGGCGCCTTTGATAACCAACGCTCTGCCTTTGAGCTACATGGGCATGATTTATGTGACGGAAGCAAGCTTCCGCTTCATACGGGAAACAGCATTGCCGACTGATTTGACAGAACGCTGCAACTGACACGCCATCTCGGCGTAAGAGAGCCCCTCCGCATACAAGACAAGCACAGCATACTCAAAGGGGGAAAGCAACTCGCGGAAACGCTGAAGGGCCATTTTGCCCCCCTCCTCTTCCACGAACAGGGTTTCGGGATCCAACCCGCCCTCCTGAACCAGGCTTTGCTCGTCCAAGGAAGCGGCCTTGCTGAGCACTTGGTTCTTTTTACGGTTGGCATTGCGAACCGCGGAAAGCATACGCCGTTTAATGCACATTGCCGCAAACGGAAAAAACGCCTCGTCATCCGAAATGCGATACTGCTTGACGGCACAAAACAATCCAATAAAACCTTCCTGGACAAGATCCTCTGCCTCAAGCGATTCGCGGGAAAGACGACGGGCGATTTGTTTGACATACCCTTCAAAACACTGCAAAAGCCCGGAAAAGGCCTCCACGTTGCCCGCCTTGGCGGCCAACACCGTTTCGTTGGGAATTACCTTGCTGCCGTAGTGAATAATAGGCATCGTTCTCCAATAGATTACATTGATAGCATTATACAAAAAAAATATTCTCAAGTCAAGACTTTTCATGAAAAAAGCCAAAAACTTTTTTGCGCTCCCACAAATTGTGGACCTGCGTTTTGGCATCTGCTATATACTGTGGCCTGACAGAAAAAGCACCCCTTGTCGCAGGCAAGGGGTGCCTCGTTTTAATCGGCTTTTTCCTTTTGAGCGGTCAAAACACCGCCGTTTTGGGCGTCTATCTCGTATTCGTATTCGGTTTGACCGATCCGGAACTCAACCTGATATACCCAACGGCCGTCCTCTTCGTCCAATTCCCATTGCAGTCCGCGGACTTCACTTTCCTTCACTCCCGCATGGATCAGGGCAGCATCTTTGGCTGCCTGTTTTCCGATCAACTCGGCCGGCGCGGGGCGGGTCACGGGCTCGCGATCTTCCGTGTGCTCCATTTCGGGCTCCGCTTCCTTGCTGTGGTACAGCACCTCTGCCGTATAGGCATCAACGTCGTAATCGTATTCATAACCGTTGCTGTAAAACTCGATCTCATAAACCGATCTGTCGTTTTTGTTCTCCAGCTCGTAACGGTATCCACGGATCTCTTCCTCCTGCAACCCTGCATGGGTCAGAGCCGCTGTCTTGGCCGCTTGCGGTTCAATAAAGTCGGCAGGATGGGGACGGGTCACGGGCTCGCGATCTTCCGTGTGCTCCATTTCGGGCTCCGCTTCCTTGCTGTGGTACAGCACCTCTGCCGTATAAGCATCAACGTCGTAATCGTATTCGTAGCCGTTGCTGTAAAACTCGATCTCATAAACCGATCTGTCGTTTTTGTTCTCCAACTCGTAACGGTATCCACGGATCTCTTCCTCCTGCAACCCTGCATGGGTCAGAGCCGCATCCTTGGCCGCTTGCGGTTCAATAAAGTCGGCAGGATGGGGGCGGGCGACAGGCTCTTTTTCCTGCTTCAAGATCTGCCCATCTGCCGCATCTACCAAATACTCGTATTCATAGTCGGCGTCCTCAAATTCCACCTCGTAAACCAGGCCGTGCTTATGGCTATCCAATTCCCATTCGACCTCATATTTTTTCAGTTCACTTTCTGCCAACCCCGCACGAGCCAGCACTACCGTTTTAACTGCGTCTTCGCCAATATAGCTTTTTGCACTGGCCGTGCCGGTAGAAACCACCTCGTTCAACTTGGTGCCGCCCGCTTCGCTGATCAAATTCAGCTCGTTCACCGTCAGGGGCACCAGTTGTTCAAACGTATAACGGGGATTTTGCTCCACAATACGCCGAATCAACTGCGCTTTGCCCGCCGTAATCCCGTGCTGCTCTGCCAAGGAAGCCAAGTCCTTATCCACATGAACACTTTGGCTCAGCACAGCCCCGCTGAAGGTATCGGTCTTCAGCAAAGCATCGATTTCAGAGGCCAGCTTGGCCTGCAGGGCGGCGCTTTTTTCAGGATCTGCATGGTCCACACTGACCAAAATGGAATTGGCTACGTCGCTGATATAGCCGTTGCGAAGCATGGAACCGATCAGGGCATTGACCGCTACCTCCAGGTCGCTTCCCTCCAGCTTCATGGAACCGATCACCCGGCTCCCCTCTTCATTCAAAGCAAGTACCTTCAGCACCCGTTCGCCGCGATTGGCGCGGATCTCGATGCTGGGGTTTACGTCCAAAGAAACGGTGGATTCCACCTTGTACTCTGCTTCATAAGTTCGAAAACCGAAAACACCCACGGCCACCAAGGCCAAGGCGGCTGCTACACCTGCTATGCGGGCAATCCACTTGTGTTTTTTACGCTGTTCCATAAAAATGACCTGTCCTTTCTGTTGGCAGCCACATTCGGAGAGAACGCCTTCCCATACGTCCGGAACGGCTTTGGAAAAGGCCCGTTCCACTTTAGCTTCGATCTGTTTATTCAGCACCTTGTTTTTCCTCCTCCCACGAAATGTGACTCCGTATTTTTTTAATGGCTCGGTGATATTTTGAAAGAACGGTGGGCAAGGCCAATTCCAACATTTCCGCGATCTCCCGGTGCTTAAACCCCGCCACAGCGTGTAGCACCAAAATCTGCCTTTCTTCATCGGAAAGGACGTTCATGCATTGTTGAAGGATAAGCCGATCCTCCGCACCCGTATCCTCCCGGGTGACAACCAAGTCCTCCCAATCTTCCTCGGGGAGGTCTGCCTGCTTTTGGCGAGCGCGGAGCTTTTGCAAGCAATGATTCCGTGCCACCGTCATGATCCAGGCCATAGGTTTTCCGTTGGGACGATACCCCTTTGCGGCGGTATATAGGCTAACAAAAGTGTCGTGCAGCACATCCTCCGCATCGTGCGCGTTCTTCAAAATGGAAAGGGCAAAGGCATAAACGGGAGTTTTGACCTGTTCGTACAGACAGTGAAGGGCTTGCATATCATCCTGGGCGATGCGCAGCAGCAAGCTGTCCGCCTGGTGTCTGTTCTGCAGAGCTTTTTCTTCGTTGACTAAACTCAGGCTCATCATTCCGTTTCGCCCCCTTTCGTTTATATAATTCACCCGGACAGGGTTTTATTGCGCGTTTTTCATATTTATTTTAATTTTATTGTAACACAGCCCAGCCTCTTTTTTCAAATCTTTTTTCTTTACGCAAAAACGCGCCTTGACAAAAACCAAAAACGAGGGTATAATTTTAAAAAAAACAAAGGAGCTGTCAAACTCATGCCAGAATTTTTGGACACGTTGATCGCCTGGGCCACTAATACGGGGTTGAAGATCCTCATTTCCCTGGTCCTGCTGCTGATCTCCTTCCGCGTGATCACCGTTGTGATCCGAAAGTTGCGCAAAAGGGCCGAAAAAAACGGAAAATTCGACAAGACCCTTGCCTCTGTTTTCTTTTATCTGCTCAATCTGGTGCTTCGCGCCCTGGTCGTAATCTGCCTGATCGGGTACCTGGGCATTGATACCAGCGGCTTGACTGCCCTGGTCGCTTCGCTGGGTGTTTGTGCCGGTTTGGCGGTAAACGGTGCCCTGTCCAATTTGGCAGGTGGCGCTTTGCTACTGATCACCCGCCCCTTCCGCGTGGACGATTTTATTGAAGCCCAAGGCTTTTCGGGCACGGTGGAGGACATCCATATCGTCAACACAAAGTTACGAACCGTCGATAATAAAGTGGTGTACATCCCCAACGGCGCCCTTTCCTCAGGCACCATCGTCAACTATTCCGAAAAAGATCTGCGCCGTGTGGACCTGACTTTCTCCACCTCTTACAACGAGGATTTCGAGAAGCCCAAGGCCTTGATTGCCGAGCTGTGCCAAAAGCACGAGCTGATCCTGGACGATCCCGCTCCTTTTATCCGCGTTTCCGCCCACGGTGCCAGCAGTGTGGATATCGTGACATGCGTGTGGGTGAAGAGCGCCGACTACTGGACGGTGTATTTCGATCTGCTGGAAGGTGTGAAAAAAGCCTTCGACGAAAACGGTATCGAGATCCCCTACAATCAGTTGGACGTTCACGTCAAAAACGACTGATTGCCCTTCTCAAACAAAAAGGAATGCATGGGAAACCATGCATTCCTTTTTTATGCCTCGAAAGCGGAAAGGGGGATCATTCTTGATCGTAGCAAAGGAAGATCTCTTCCACTCTTTCCTTGTCCTGTTGGCTGTTCTTGGTCAGCAGACTGACCAACGGCACTACCACCATAGAAACGGCCATGGCGGCTACGCCCATTTCGGGCGATTTGGCGGCGGCCGCAGAGAAGCCGGAATTCAGCGTAATCACCAGAGTCGCTCCTCCCACCGTCAGCAGGCCGGAAAGCACACCCGCATAAGCGCCGATTTTTGTGATCTTCTTGGAAAAAAGCCCCCAAATATACGGGCCAATAAAGCATCCGGAAACAACACCCCAGGAGAAAGACATCAGACTCACGATAATGGGAATGTTCTGCGTCGCAAAGATAAAGGAGCAGGCCACAAACAGCAGGCACAGAAGTCTGGTCAAAAGCATTTGGTTTTCGGGCTTAAACTCCTTCTTTCGGATGGAAGGGATCAAGTCCACGGCCACCGCCGAAGCGGAGGTCAACACTACGGCTTCCAGAGTAGACATGGAGGCCGAGAGAAGCAAGATCATGATCACCGCCAGCAAAAGAATGCCCAGCGTACCGCCTCCCAGCACTTCCATCAACACACTGGGGATCACGGAATCGATCCCGCCTGCCGGCAATTGGCCGCCTAAAATCAAGCGAGAGGTGCTACCGATCAAGTAAGCTCCGCATCCGATCACGACGCAGAAAACTGTGGAAATAATCGTACCTCGCTTAATGGCCGCCGTATCCTTAATGGCGTAAAACTTGCCGATCATCTGAGGTAAGCCCCATGTACCGAAGCTGGTTAGCATAATATTGAAGCAAAGGAATTTAAAGGACGATCCACCGAAAATATTGGCCAGCTGATTCCCCGTTGTAGGATGGGGATCCCCTGCCGCCGAAGTGAAATTGCCCAGGTTTTCCATCAATCCGCCAAGGCCTCCCACCGCATCGTGGCGAAGGGCCGCCACGATCAGGCAGATCACACCCACAATCATGATAATGCCTTGGATCAGATCGGTATAGGCTGTGGCCATATAGCCACCCGCCACCAAATAGATGGCCGTCAGGCAGGCAAGGATCAACATCCATACCCATGTCTCCACCCCGGGGAATACGGCACTGAACAAAGAACCAAGCCCCTTGTACACCGCAGCGGAATACGGCACGAGAAAAATGAAAATAATGACCGCCGCCAGAATCTTCAGGCCCTTGGAGGCGTATCTTTTCTCAAAATATTCCGGCATGGTCTTGGTCTGCATTTTTTTGGTTATTTTCCGGGTTCGGTTGGCAAACAAAAGCCAGGAAAGCAGACAGCCCAAAATCGCGTTGCCAACACCAATCCAAATGCTGCCCACGCCAATGTTCCAGCCGTGTTGCCCTGCGTACCCCACAAAGACCACCGCCGAAAAATAAGTGGTGCCGTAAGAAAAGGCGGTCATCCAGGCACCAATGTTTCTGCCCCCAATCAAAAACTTGTCAAGAGTCTTGGATTTGCCGTAGCTGATGCAGCCGATCAATGCCATGGATACGGCATAGAGGCAAAGAGCAATGACGGTGTAAAGTTGCGCGTTGTTCATAGATGTTTCCTCCTCGAATGCGGGGTTGCAGAGAACCCAACCTTGCACAAAAAAAGTCCTCTGTATTCCCCATGAATACAGAGGACGAGAAAAAATCCCGTGGTACCACCTCAGTTTACCGCCTTCTCACGAACGCGGCCTTGCAGGGTGTGTGCAACACCCCTGTTCTATGACGGGAACCCCCGTTGCAGCCTACTGCGCCAAAAGCGTTTCGGTGCACTGCTTGCAGAAGGTATTCGACAGGGCCGTTCCCATTGCCTTGCACCCACCGGCAACTCTCTGAGGAAAGATGGCCAAGCCTACTGATTTCTGCTCAAACGCATTTGATGTTGGTATTTTATCACTTTAAAGTGATAAAGTCAAGGCTTTTTTCCAAAATATCCTGTTTTTTTACTTCTCGATGGCCGCGGGGCGAGAAAAGATGGGGCGAATGACCTCGGGCGGAAATTTAAATTGCCGATCGTAGGTCAAAAGTCCGTTTTGCTCTTGCTCCACGTCCGTAAGCTGGGTGTAACAAAAGGCAAAAATATCACGGTTGTCAAGCAGGACGTCGGTAAGGCCCTTCAAGCGAGCCAAAAAAGCCCCCTCGCTTTCAACGCTGACCCCGTAGCCCCAGCCGTCTCCACCGCCAATCACCCAGCGGATCCCACCGTATTCGCTGATGAAGACGGGCTTTGCGGGATCGTACTTTTGGCGTTCCGGCTGGCTTCTGAACAGTTGGCACTTGACCACACCCTCTTGAATGTGGGAATAGTATTCCTTGAATTTTTCCGGATCCTGCTCGTAATCGTGCACGTCGTGCACATCGCTTCGGCAGGGGTAGGAACCGCTGTTGGTCACAATGGGTCTTGTGGGATCTGCGGCTCGCGTAACGTCGTAGACCAGGTTAATAAAGTCGTTATTCTGCCGTCTTCCCTCCTGATCCCACGTTTCATTAAAGGGGCACCAACCAATGACCGAGGGGTGAGACATATCCCGCCTGATCTCCTCCAGCCATTCGGGAAGGAAGTGGTAAATACTCATGGGGTCGGTATGGTCCAGCCCCCAGTTTCCCGTTTCGTCAAATACCATATAGCCAAGCCTGTCAGCATGGTAGAGGAACCTGGGCTCAAAAACCTTTTGGTGCAGTCTGGCCCCGTTAAAGCCCAGCTTCATGGCGGCCTCGATATCAAATACCAAGGCTTCGTCGGAGGGGGCGGTATAGATCCCATCCGGATAAAAGCCCTGATCCAGCACAAAGCGGCCGAAGACCCGACGCCCGTTTAAAAACAGCCCTTCCTTGGTCAACCTTACGTCGCGCAAGCCGAAATAGCCGTGCAGAACATCCTTGACCTGACCGTTACAAACCGTCTCCAGCACGACGTCGTAAAGATGGCCTTCTCCCAAATCCCACAAATGCTTTTCCGAAAGTGACAAGGTCAAGGTACCCGTGCGGCTCAGCATGCGGGTCTCTCCCCCGCCGACCTGACGGCCGTCAAAAAACACCGTGGCACGCACCAAGGCCCCAAGGGCCGCCTCGCTTCCCTCCACAGTCAAGGTCACGGCACAATGAGCCGTGTCTGCCACCGCCACATACCGCTCAATGCGGCAAGCGTCTACGGCCTCAAGCCACACCGTTTGCCAAATGCCCGTGGTGCGAGTGTACATACAGCCGTAGGAATCCAGACGCGGGCTTTGCTTGCCGCTCACCTGCTGCGGAGAACGGGTATCGTCGCAGGCATAAACGGTGATGTAATTTTCTGCTTCGGCCAAAGCCTCGGTCACGTCAAAGCAAAAGGGTGTGTAGCCCCCCTTGTGGGAGCCCACTTCTTGGCCGTTTACAAATACAACTGTCTCGTAATCGCAGGCCCCAATGTGCAAAAGCACCCGCTTGCCCGCCCAATCCGCAGGAATCTCCACCGTGCGCCGATACCATACGGCGTTCATAAAATCAGTATGCCCCACCCCCGAAAGCTTGCTTTCCGGGCAAAAAGGCACGATAATGCTGCCGTCAAAGCAGGGGCGTTTTTCAAAATGCTTGGCACGCCCCACAAGGGCGTTGTCGATCTCAAAATCCCATCGGCCGTTCAGGTTCATCCAGGCATCCCTTCGCGCATCGGGGCGGGGATGCTCCATTCTTACGCTTGTGTTTTCCATGTTTAAATTTCCGCTGCCTTTCTTCAATCCACAGTCAAAGGGCCAAGCGACCTTACTTCATCAGTGCCGTTATGGCATTGGCCAGATACCCCCCGATAAACGCCGCGCCGTTGGCGTTGGGGTGCACGCCATCAGGGGAATAATACAACGGCTCGGGCTGTACCTTCAGCGCCTCCTCGAACAGCGTGTCCAAGGGAATGTAGGCATCGGCAAATTCATCCGCCAGTTTGCGGACGATGGGCAAAAGACGTACCAGATCTTCCCGCAGGTGGTCAATGCTTTGGCAATCCAACAAATAGGGGGCTAATACCACGATCTTAGCATGGGTCTGCCTGCGCAGGCGTGCCAAAATGGCGCGGTAATTTGTCTCGATCTGCTCATCCGTCGTTTCAATGCATTCACCGCCGTGGCGATGCCAAATATCGTTGATGCCAATGAGCACGGAGATCACGTCGGGCTCAAAGGCAATGGCATCAAGATACAGACGGTCAAAAAGCTGGCAGGTGCGGTTGCCGCTGATGCCCTGGTTAATAAACTCGAATTCCGTTTCGGGGAAGGTACTTTTCAGCTGCTCTGCCGTGTACCAGGGATACCCGTATCCCAGGTGGTGATAATTTCTTCGGTCTCTTCCCGCGTCGGTAATACTGTCCCCTTGAAATACGATCTTCATTGCTTCTTTTTCCTTTCCGCCTTGAATTTATTGTCTTTTTATTCCAAAATATTGGTCGTGATATAGTCAACGCCCCATTTGCACAGTTGCTCTGCCCGTTCTGGGCTGTCCACCGTCCAGCAGTTTACCTCCAAGCCGTTTTGGTGTAGCAAAGCAATCACTTCCTCGGTCAGGGCCTTGTGCTCTACGTCTGCATCTATCTTGTCGGTAATCAATCGGCGCCATATTTCCTCATCAAATTTTGTAAAAAGAAACTGCACGGATTGATTGGGGCAAATACGCCTGGTCTTGGTCAGATTGGAATACACAAAAGAAATAAAGGTAACGTTTTCCAAATAATCAAAGCTTTTCACAATGCGGACGATTTGGGCAATTTCTTCGTCGGTAAAATCCGACTTCAGCTCCAAAACGCTGTGCTTGCCGTATTTTTTACATAAGCCCAAATAATTTTCCAAAACGCTTACCCGCAAGTCCGCCCTGAAAGCACTGCCGTCCTTATCAAACAACACGAAGCTTTGCAGCCGGGAAAGAGCCGCCGTTTCCACCGCAATGTTGACCCCGGCCATCCGTTTAAGATCCCCGTCGTGGCAAACGGCAAAATGCCCGTCTGCCGTGCGGTGAATATCCGTTTCAATACCGAAATAGGAGCGATTTCCCGCCGCAACGAAAGCCGCGTTCGTGTTTTCCGTTTCAATGCCGGAAAGCCCTCTGTGCGCAACAAGCCGAGTAGCGCACTTGTTGATTTTTACCGTGTCCATTTTCTTACCGCCTTCTTGATAATATTGCTGCCGTTTTACAATCTGACAATTATACACCCAGCCTTTGCCGAATATCGTTCAGCCACTCGCCGTTATATTTGAAATAGCGCGGTCCTGCTAAAGGACTTTTACCGCTTAGTTCGCAAGCGAGAGCGGAGAGAGAAAGAATGCGCCCCTGATAGTTTACATGCTTTTCATCCGCAACAGTACAGGTGATGCCCGTTGCCTCCCGTGCGTTCAAATAAAACTCCAATGTTGCGCCAACAGGAATCTTGCACATTGTAAATGAGAACGGAGCCATTCTCTCGGTTCTTTCGGCCACAATTTCTTGTGCAGTATCTTCGGCTGCAATTTCATCTTCACTTGGCTGCACAAGTGTAAGCTTATCTGCGCAACCGTGAATTTCGGCAATTGCTTCGAGAATAGAATAAGCATCCTCAGGTGACATAGCATAAAATTCACGTACACGCTTTTGACCGTTAAAGTTGTCAATTGAGCGCAAATTAGGATTCAGCTTATCGATAATCGCATGAATTTTCAAATCTGACAGACGAGAGTTCACCTCATATGTAGCGTATACGCGGAATGCAAAAGGAATGCATTCGCTTCTATTCAGTTGATTTAATCGTTTGTTGATATCATCCGCATACCCGATTTTTACATACTCAGGAAAGGACGGATTTGTAAGAATATAAATTACACCTTTTTGTTCCATTTCTACTCCTTTACGCCGCTGCATTAGCATTTATTTTATCGATTACGCTTCTAATACCCAACCAAACCGAAATATCGGTAAACACTTCAACAATGCTGCCTCTATCGGTGAAGGGCGCCTCTTGAAGCACCGACATATCCTTCATCACTCCATTTCGCACGATATACTCAATGATCTGATTGACAAAGTATATTTGGTCTGCATCAAGATTAACATCGTTCAAATATTCGGCAAACGCCGCTTTGGCTGCTGTCATATCAAGTCCAACGATTTCGCGCACAAACTCGCCAAGAGGTTTTTCACCGTATTCTGCCTCATAGTCTTTTTTACTGCCGACCTCACTCCACAGAATGCGCTCAAGTGCTTTCACGTCTTCGGCACTCAGAGGGACGTTGCTCTTTAGCTTGGCAATAGCCGCTTCATCCTGATGCTGACGGATATAGAACTCTGCCTTTGCTTTATAGTTCTTCAGATCGTCGCTTTCAAGGTCGGATTCATTCCATTCAACAGAAAGTATTTCATCATCAAAATTGGTGATATATTTTACCCCTGTTCTTGGGATATACTTCATCAAATCGCGAAGATTTTC
>JAFWAE010000033.1 GCA_017507855.1 Clostridia bacterium | reverse complement strand
GGAACGCAAGGCAGAAGATTTGGAACAGTTTATCCAGAGGGTAAAGAGAAACAGTGAGCTGACTGAACTCACGCCCTATGCGCTGCATGAACTTGTCAAGGCAGTCTATGTAGAAGCGCCAGATAAGTCCAGCGGCAAGAGGAAGCAGAAGATTCACATCTGCTATGATCTTGTAGGATTTATCCCCGTGGATATTCTCGCAAAAGCAGAACAGGCATGACCGAAATCATGCCTGTTCCCAGAAAAATTATATTACTGTCTTACCAGCAGGGAGCAAAACCTCTGCGTTTTTTCGTTTTTATTCGGCCGTTTCCTCTTTTTCCGGCTTATCGGTAAAATAAGACTCGAAGGTTTCGGCATCCATGGTTTCATGCTCCAGCAAGTATTGAGCAATGGCATGCAGCTTGTCCATATGGGCCGTCAGCAATTCTACGTCCAGCGCAAAAGCACGGTCGGAGGTCTTTTTGATCTCATCGTCGATGGCGGCGGCATATTTTTCGGAGAAGTTGCGGCTGGTGGCAAAGTCGCGGCCCAGGAAGATCTCGTTGTGCGCCCCGCCGTAGTTTACGGTGCCCAGCTCGTCGCTCATACCGTAATGCATCAGCATACTGCGGATGATATCGGTAGCCCGCTGAATGTCGTTGCTGGCCCCGGTAGAAATATCGTCCAGCACCAGCTTTTCGGCCACGCGACCGCCCAGCAACACCTGTACGGTCTCAAACATTTCGTTTTTAGAGCGGTAGGAACGATCCTCGGCAGGGCGATGAAGGGTGTATCCTCCCGCAAAGCCCGTGGGAATAATGGAGATCTGATGCACCCGATCCTGGGTGGGCAGATAGCGGGTAAGGATGGCGTGACCCGCCTCGTGATAGGCCGTCAGCTTCTTTTCCTTTTCCGTAATCACGCGGCTTTTCTTTTGGGGACCTACGATCACCTTGATGAAGGAATCCTCAATCTCGGCCATGCCGATCTTATCAAGCCCGCGACGCACGGCCAACAAAGCCGCTTCGTTCAGCAGATTCTCCAAGTCTGCCCCGGTAAAGCCCGTGGTAGATTTGGCGATCTCTCCCAGTTTTACGTCCTCGGCCAAGGGCTTACCCTTGGCATGCACCTGCAGCACTTCCTCGCGCCCCTTCATATCCGGGGGCTCCACGGCCACCTGACGGTCAAAGCGACCCGCACGAAGCAGAGCAGGATCCAAAATATCGTGGCGGTTGGTAGCGGCAATCACGATCACGCCTTCGTTGACACCAAAACCGTCCATTTCTACCAGCAATTGGTTCAGCGTCTGCTCGCGCTCATCGTGCCCGCCGCCCAGGCCGGCACCGCGCTGACGTCCCACTGCGTCGATCTCATCGATAAACACGATGCTGGGGGCATTGCGCTTGGCTTGATCAAACAGGTCTCTGACACGCGAGGCACCCACACCCACGTACATTTCCACAAAATCGGAACCGGAAATGGTAAAGAAGGGAACTCCCGCCTCCCCTGCCACAGCCTTGGCCAGCAAGGTCTTACCCGTTCCGGGAGGGCCTACGAGCAACACGCCCTTGGGAATGCGAGCACCCATGGCGGTAAAGCTTTGGGGAGATTTTAAAAACTCTACGATCTCCATCAGTTCCTGCTTTTCCTCGTCCGCTCCGGCCACGTCCTTAAAGGTAACACGGTGCTTTTCGTCCGCCCCCAACTTCACACGGGCCTTTCCGAAGGACATAGACTTGTTCATGTTGCTGTTATTTTGCTTCATCAAAAAGATCCACAAAGCACCGAACAGCACCACGATCAGGATCAACGGAAGCAGCTGGCCGAGAAGAGAATTTCGGGAAGCGGGAACATAATTGTATTCCTCCAAAATTCCCTCACGGTGCTGCGTGGCGATCAACTCGCCCAAATCGTATACGAACAGGTCTGCCGAAAGAATGGGACAGGTGACGGGCACCTCCTTGGGAAGCTCCGTGCCGTCCTTCAGCATTACGTTTTCCTTCAGCTCCATGTGGATCACGTTGCCCTTATAGTAAAAGCTGTTGACCTTTTCCTCGTAAAACAGGTCCAGCATTTGGGAATAGTTGACCTGCTTGGGTTGAGAAGAAAGCCACCACAGTGCCAGCACCGAAATGACCAATACGGGCACGATCAGCAACGAAAAGCTGAATTGTTTGGTTTTTTTGTTCATGTTTCCTCTTCAGCGGACCGACACCTCGGTCCGTCTCCTTTTTTCCGAAATGATTTATTCGGGCTTGCAAAGACCCACGTAGGGCAAGCCGCGATACTGCTCGTCCAGATCCAAACCGTATCCGATCACGAAACGATCTTCAATGGAAAAGCCGCAATAATCCGCATTAATGGGAGCTTCGCGACGGTGGGGTTTATCCAACAGCACACAAAGCTTTACGCTTTCCGCATTGCGTTTGTCCAGCAGTTTTTTCACATATGTAAGAGATTTGCCCGTGTCCAAAATGTCCTCCACTACCAACACGTGCTTACCGGTCAGATCCTTTTCCTTCATATCCAGGCGAAAATCAATGTCTCCCGACACAGAACCGCTTCCGTAAGAGGCAATGCACATAAAGTCCATGGTCATGGGCAGGTGAATGGCGCGCATCAGGTCTGCCATGAAGACAAAGCAGCCCTTCAGTACACCCAAGACCAGCAGTTCCTTGCCGCGGTAATCCTCGGTGATCTGGCGTCCCAGCTCCTCTACGCGGCGTGCGATCTGTTCCTCTGTCAACAATTTTCCTTCCACGAATTGTTCCATGTCATTCAATTTCAGATTCCCCATAATATTCTTCCCCTATTTTATTAATTTCAATCAAATACATCTGTGTCATTTCAGGCCGGCAGGCCACCCTTTGGCAAGGGCCGAAGCCCGCTACAGCCACGATTCCCTGCCCATCGCAAAACACGGGCACGCCACTTCTGGCCTCCAGCGGCACCCCGCCCTGCTGAAAAACGTCCGACAGGGCTTTTTCCGGACGGGAGCAAAGCTTGACCCGATCGCCCCGCCGGGGCGCACGTACCGTCACAGGCCCGCAAAGGGCCTGCCCATCCAGGCAAAGTCGCCAAGCACCGTTGTCCATTGTACCACAAGGTGTTTTGTTTTGGATGAATAAATTGTAAATTTTTTCGCACTCGCCCTCCAGCACTTGGGTTCTTAGGCAAAAATCGCCAAAACGGACCGTCCCGTTTTGCACCAAGGGCACTTCCTCCAAAGGCGAAACGTTGATTCGGACCCGTCGCACGAGCTTCCCGTTTTCCACCGCCGCCTCTTCTCCGCAGGGCAAGGTCACGCGGCTGTGAGGCCTTGCTTGCGCAACAAGACTGTCCAGCGCCCGAAGATGAGCCCCGTCGGCCGACGGGCCCGCCCAAAGGCGAAGCACTCGCATCCGCAAAGCCTCCGGAAGCGCCGCAAGCTCTGCAACGGAAGGCTCTTTTCCCAACCGAAGGGCCTCTGCAGAGGCCAGCTCTGTTAAAAACTCCTCGTCACGGCGTAAATGCAGGGCACATTGAGTGCTGTGCACCGCCGCCGCAGGATTCAGTTGGCGCAACACCGGGGTCACCTCGCTGCGCAAACGGTTGCGGGTATAAGCGGGGTCGGCGTTGGTGCTGTCCGTCACAAAAGGAATATGAAGCTCGGCAGCATAGGCTTCGATCTCTTCGCGGGTATGGGTCAGCAAAGGCCTGACCACCCGCCCGTTTTGAGGAGCCATGCCCGCCATCCCCCCCGTTCCGCTTCCGCGAATGAGATGAAAAAGCAGGGTCTCCAGCTGGTCGTCCGCGTGGTGAGCCACCGCAATGAGGGAATACCCCCGTTCCAGGCGCACCCGCTCCAAAAACGCGTAACGCGCCTGTCGCGCCGCCTCCTCCAGGCCCACGGCCTGCTTGGCGGCCAGGGCCGGGCAATCCGCATGCCCTTCGTAAAAAGGGATCTGCCGTGCCCGACAAAAGGCGCGCACCGTTTCCAGATCACGCAGAGCCTCGTCGCCGCGAATACCGTGATTGAGATGGGCCGCCCCCACCTCGAGGTGCAACAGGGAGGCCAGGCGGGTCAAGGCCATCAGCAAGGCCTGAGAATCAGCCCCGCCGGAAGCCCCCACCAGCACGCGGCTCGTATTTGGAAAAAGCCCATACTGCCTGGAAAAAGCCAGCAATTTGGTTTCAAAAGGGTGGGGCTTCATAGCTACTCGAAATGATCCGTATCCGGGCTGGCGAATTTGGTAAAGTCGCTGAACCAGAGCAGATCCGCCTTGCCCGTGCGACCGTGACGGTTTTTGGCCACGATGCACATGGCGCTGTTGTCCTGAGCGGGATCGGACTGATCGTAGTAATTGTCGCGGTGCAGGAACCATACCATATCCGCATCCTGCTCGATAGAACCGGATTCGCGCAGGTCGGACAGCATGGGCTGCTTGTTGCCGCGGCTTTCCACACCACGGCTGAGCTGGGCACAGCAAAGGACCGGAACGTCCAGCTCCTTGGCCAAGATCTTCAGCCCTCTGGAAATGTCGCCCACCTCCACCACGCGGTTGTCGGTGTTGCGATCGCCGTGCATCAGCTGCAAATAGTCGATGATCACAAAATCCAAATTACGCATACGGCGCAGTTTGGCTTTCATTTGGTTGACGGTGATATTGGCTGTGTCGTCAATATAGATCTCGGTGGCGGAAAGCTCGTTCATCGTATTGGCCAGGCGGTTCCACTCGTCCGTATCCAAGCGGCCGCTGCGCAGATGCTTACTGTCCACCATCGCCTCGGAGCTGAGCAGACGCAGGGCCAGCTGCTCCTTACTCATTTCCAAAGAGAAGATGGCCACGGTCTTGTGCTTGCGCACGGCCAAATTTCCCGCAATATTCAAGGCAAAAGAGGTTTTACCCATACCGGGGCGACAAGCCAGGATCAGCAGGTCGCTTTTTCCCATTTCCACGATGACGTCGTCGATAGTGGCAAAGCCCGTTTGTACGCCGCGGATGGCATCGAGGTTCTTGGCCAGCTCCGTCAGCTCCCGACGGTTGGTGTCCAGCACGCGGGAGATGTGGGTAAAGCCCGCCACGTCCCGATCACGGGACACCTGATAGATCAGCGTTTCCGCGTGGTCAACGATCATTTGGCTGTCTTCCCCGCCGCGATAAGCCTCCTCGGAGATCTGATTGGCCGTGTCGATCAAACGACGCAAAAGGGCCTTATCCCGCACGATACGGATATAATCCTCCAAATTTCCCACAAAGGGCACGGCATCCACCAACTGGCGCACGTACGTCCGCCCGCCAACGGCGTCATACTGCTCCTCGGCCGTCAGCCTGTCCAGCAGCGTGACCACGTCCAGCGTGCGGCTTTCGGCAAACATGGCACTCATAGCACGAAACAGGATGCGATGCTTGTCAATATAAAAATCGTCCGCACTGATGCGCTCTGCCGCCAAGGGAAAGCTTTGCGGCTCAATCAGCACGCACCCCAGCACGCACATTTCCGCGTCCATGGAAAAAGGAATTTGCCGAAGCAACTCCGTATCTAACGCCATACGCCTTTCCCCTCCTTGTTTATGCCGTTTCGGCAAAAGTTAATGCTGAGCATCCTTCTCCTCGGCCACCACGACCGTCAGGCGAGCGGAGATCTCGGGATAGAACTTGACCTCGGCCATGTAGGTGCCAAAAGTCTTGATAGGATCGTCCAGCACAATCTTGCGTTTTTCAATATCCATACCGTGACTCTTTTTCAGCTCGTCGGCAATATCCTGAGAGGTCACGCTACCGAAAAGCTTTCCTTCCGCACCGGCACGGGCGTACAGACGCACCGTCAGTTTAGAGACCTTCTCTGCAGCTTCGCGGGCAGCCTGCTTTTCCAGGGCCACACGGCGACGCTGAGCCTCCTCTTTACCTCTCATTTCGTTCATGGCCGTATTATCTGCCTCCACAGCCATTTTTTTAGGCAACAGAAAATTGCGGGCGTATCCGTCCGCCACGTCGATAAGCTGGCCTTCCTTGCCCAGCCCCTTCACGTTTTGTTTCAGGATCACTTTCATAAAGGATATCCGTTCCTTCCTCGCGGGGAAAAACCGCGTATATTTCTTATAAAAGATATTGTACATGTTTTCACTCCCCTTGTCAAGGAAAAAAACAAATTTCCCCAAGCAAAAAAGCCGCCTCCGAAGAGACGGCTTTTGCGGCGGATTACGGTTTAGCGGCAGAAGGAGGCGGCCATGTCGGCAGCAGAAGCCGCATCGGCGCAGTATCCGTCAGCCCCGATGGAACGGCAGAAGGCTTCGGTCACGGGGGCGCCGCCCACCATGATCTTCACCTGATCGCGGATCCCCGCGGCTTCACAGGCCTCTACCACCTCGCGCATTTTGACCATGGTGGTGGTCAGCAAGGCAGAGCAAGCGATGATGGTGCAGCCCTGCTCCTTAGCGGCGGCTACAAACGCGGCGGGAGACACGTCCACACCCAGGTCCACTACCTCGATGCCCTTACCTTCCAGCATCATCTTAACCAAGTTTTTGCCGATATCGTGCAAGTCACCCTCCACGGTACCGATGCAAGCCTTACCCAAGGGCTCGGCGCCCTCGCTCTTCAAATAGGGCTGCAACAATTCCACACCGGTCTTCATGGCACGGGCGGCAATCAACACCTCGGGCACGTATACTTCGTTGTTTTTGAACTTTTCGCCCACGACAGACATACCGGCCAGCAGACCCTTTTCCAGAATATCTCCGGCAGAATGGCCCTCTTCCAAAGCCTTGGGCACCAGCTCACGGATGTCTTTGGCCTTGCCGGCCTGCAGCTTTGCGGAAATTTCTTCGATAATGGACATAAACTTAACCTCCGACATTTTATGTTTTTGTTTTTTTTATTTTTTACGGACAGTGAATCCCACGGCTTTTTCGGTACTCCAAAGGAGTCACGCCCGTATGTTTACGAAAAACTTTGGAATAATAGCTTTGATCCTCAAACCCCACGGAAGTGGCGATCTCGGCAATGCTCAGGCAACCGATCTTTAAAAGCTTTTTGCTCTGCTCGATACGAAGCATATTGAGATAAGAGATAAACGAGCTTCCCAGCTCGCTTTTGAAGATCTTACTGAAATAGGAAGCGGACAAATACACCTCCTGCGCCACGATCTCCAGCGAAAGTTTCTCGCCGCAATGGCGACGCATATAATCCACCGCTTGATGGATCACGTCCGCATGCTTCAGGGCGGGAAATTCAAACACGTAATTGGAAAACGAGTTAAGTGCGCGCGCCAACCCGTCACAAAGGGATTCCATGGTGCGAGCCTCGGCCAATTTGGCAAGCAGGGTATTGTTCAGCTCGAACACGTCCTGCTCGTCCGCGCCGCCTTCCAAAGCCGCGCGGGACAGAAGCACCGCCAGCTCGGTGACCCTGGCCTTCACAGCCGTCAGATCTCCTCCGGCAGACAACAGGATATGCCCCAAGATTTCATTGAGCAACGCCTTGGCACGGGCGGAATTGCCGGCTGCCAGGGCGCTTTGCAGTTCTTTTTCCTTCCCCACGGGGTATTGCTCGGGTTGATCCTCGCTTTTCAAACTTTGAATAAATTCCCCTATGCGACTTTGCTGCTGCGTTTGGGTGTAAAGCCGATCGGCTTCGCCCCCTTGATCGCTACAGCGAAAAGCCACCGCCTCCAACAAATTTGCAAAATGACGGATCTGCTCCGGCGAATAGCTTTTGATCTGCCAAATACATTCCCGCAAACGCTCTGCCACAGCCTTGGACGGCTTGTATTTTTCGCACAGCTCCTGAAAAAAGTCTTCCCGCTCCACCATCAGCGCAGGGCCGGCTACCAGGGCACCTTTTTCTTTGCCCCCCAATACGCAAGCGATATGGGTCAAGCCGCCGGGACAAAAATACACGTAGCTGCCGCCGAAGCGCCGCGCCTGCGCCGCGCCGTAATTATGTACGGCATTGCAGGGCAGCGAAACTCCCAAACGGTCGCGCAACACGTGTACGCAGAAATGGCAGGAAAGATCCTCCTCCTGCCCTGCCGGGACGATCTCAAGGTTTTCGTTTTCCCCGTTGATGCGGCGGCAGATCAGCCCGGTAGAAGAAGCATAGGCCGTCAAAAGCTCCGTTTTCGCTTTTTCCTCCATAAAATGCTGCCACCGCCTTTCTCCGATACGGAAAAGAAAATCCGATCATTTATTATCATACCATATTTTTTTTAAATTACAAGACAAAAAACAAGCGATTTTTGGGAATTTTTTTGGTTCTGCGGAGTTTTCCGCCGGTTTTACTTCTTCTGCATTCGCCTTTCGTATTTTTGACAGTCAGCGGAAAATCTGCCTGTGATATTTTCCTCTTACCGGGACAAAATGAATGCGGTGCGGCAAAGCTGATTTGCCGTGCCAAAATTCAGGGAAGGAAATAAAAAAATCATGCCATTGTTCAAACGTTCTTCCGGATTGTTTTTTTGCCTGCTGACAGCCGCAGCGGTGTTGCTGACGGGCATAACGGCCACTGCCGCGGAGGAGCCTGCGGCCGTGGCAACTCAAGCGCTGATCCCGGGAGGCCAACTTTTCGGTGTACGGCTGGAAACGGATGGGATCATAGTGGTCTCCACCGCCCCCGTAGAAACACAGCATGGGCGTATCAGCCCTGCAGCTGCAGCCGGCCTCAAAGCCGGCGACATTATTTTGACCGTTAACGGAGAAGCGCCTCAAAGCGTAGAACAGCTGTCCCAATGGACAACTGAGGCCGGAGGTCGCGCCCTGACCGTGGAAGCACGGCGGGATGGGAAAACACTGACGTTTTCGGTAACACCCGCACCCGACGGGGACGGCCATTATCGTCTGGGCCTTTGGCTTCGCGACAGCGCGGCCGGAGTGGGCACAGTAACCTTTATTGATCCTCAAACCTCCCTCTTCGGCGGACTGGGACACGGCATCTGCGACGGCGAGACAGGCGTATTATTGCCCGTTCGCCGCGCGGAGGTAACGCCCGCCACCGTATTGGACATCCAAAAAGGAGAAAAAGGGACCCCCGGCGAGCTGATCGGCGCACTGACGGGGAGTGAAGCAGGTGAGCTTTACACCAACTCTTACAGCGGTGTTTTTGGGAAGCTGACCTCTTTGCCCGAGGATTTGCCCGCTCCCATAGAAACAGGCACAGCCAAAACGGGAAAGGCCACCATTTTTTGCACCTTGGACGGCAACGGGCCCCAAAGCTATGAGATCGAGATCCAACGCATCACCAAAGGCGAAGGATCCAAAGGGAAAAATATGGTGATCAAGGTAACAGACCCCGCCTTGCTTGAGAAAACGGGAGGGATCGTGCAGGGAATGAGCGGCAGTCCCATTATTCAAAACGGCAAGCTGGTAGGAGCCGTGACCCACGTTCTTGTAAACGATCCCACAAAGGGCTATGGGATCTTGATAGAGAATATGCTGACGGCAACGAATATTCCCCTGGCTAAAGCCTCTTAACCGCAAAGCCCATACAACGAAAAAAGGCAATACCGATCCGATCCTCATCGTTTTGGTATTGCCTTTTAAAATGGCTATTTGGAGTTTCGGTACTCCCGAGGTGTCACGCCCACATACATGCGAAAATTCCTGTTAAAACTTCGCAAGGAGGTATAGCCGCAGTCAAGGGAGCATTCCAGAATACTGTTCCCGCTATTCTTCAGCAGGTAACACGCTTTGCTTATTTTGTATCTGTTGACAAAGGAAACAAAGGACATTCCCGTGGCATTTCCGAAATATCTGGAAAGATAGGATGCGCTGTATCCCAAGCTTCGGCGAAGATCGTCAAGGGAGCATTCCTCGGCATATTTTTTGTCGATGTATTCAAAGATCAAGTGAAGCAGCTCATGCTGTGTGCAGTTTCTTTTCTCATATTGAGTCTGCTCATCAAAGGCATCGCAAACGGAATACAGAACACCCTTCTTTCTGACAATGGAATCCTGCTCCTTCATCATGTCCAATTGGGAAATCAGGTGCTCGGACAGCGAGAGCTTATTACAAAGGGGCATTTCATCCGTATGCTTCGTATAGTATGCCGTTACAATATCCGGAGAAAAGATGACAAGAACATGCTCGCAGTCGGTGCTTTCCAAGGAATGCATTTGGTTGGGGAAGATCAAAACAGACTCCTTGGGTCCCAGTGTATATTTTTTGTCGTCTATTACAACGTTCATACTCCCCGAAACAATTGTAATCAGCTCAAAGGAACGGTGAATATGCTTGGGAAAATTAAAATTTTTGCCGTATTCCTTGCAAAAATACTCCGGCAGGCCAAAATGCTGATACTGATAGAACATCCTTTCACCACACATCAAATTTTGTCTATAAATTATACACTTTTTTCGAGTATTGTCAAGATACTTGTGATACACTGAATTCAATAGGCGAGGCTATAACCCAAAGCAGGAGGTAAAAGAATGAGATATTTTATCGGCGCAGACCTGGGAACATCTGCATTAAAGCTGTTACTCTGCGAAGAAAGCGGAAAAACAGTTGCCTCGGTTTCAAAAGAATACTGCGTTTATTATCCGTCTCCCGGCCATTCGGAGCAGGAGCCGTCCGATTGGTGGAACGCCTTTTCTCAAGGGATGCTTGAATTAACAAAAGGAATTGACAAGTCAAAAATTGTCGGGATAGGAGTGGCGGGCCAAATGCACGGTCTGGTGATCCTTGACGAAAACGACTGTGTCATTCGCCCTGCAATTCTTTGGAATGACGGACGCACAGACAAAGAAACCGAATATCTGAATAAGGTCATCGGCACAGAGGCTTTGACAGGCATGACCGCCAACATAGCCTTTGCGGGCTTTACTGCCCCCAAGCTTCTTTGGCTGAAAAACAATGAGCCTCATAATTTTAAAAGGATCGCCAAGATCATGCTCCCCAAGGATTACATCAACTACAAGCTGACGGGCGTTCACGCCTGCGATTACTCCGATGCTTCCGGTATGCTCTTGTTGGATGTAAAAAACAGGTGCTGGTCACGGGAAATGCTTAAGATCTGCGGCGTAAACGAATGCCAAATGCCCCGACTTACAGAGAGCTATCAATCCATCGGCTCTCTTCTTCCCGAAATTGCCTCCCAACTGGGTCTCTCGCCCGAAACAGCGGTCGCGGGAGGCGCGGGAGACAATGCAGGTGCCGCCGTCGGAATGGGCACATTGAGCAACGGCAAGTGCAACATATCCATCGGAACCTCCGGTACTGTTTTTGTTTCCTCCGATAAATTTGTGTGCGACAGTAAAAATGCCCTACATTATTTTTGCCACGCCAATGGGAAGCATCACATTATGGGCTGCATTCTTTCGGCCGCCTCTTGCCATAAGTGGTTCTGTAACAACGTGCTGCACACCGATGATTACAGCGGCACTCAAAAAGCGCTGACAGAAGCTCTGTTAGGCAAAAACACCGTGTATTTTCTTCCCTATCTTATGGGAGAACGAAGCCCTATCAACGACACGGATGCCACCGGTATGTTTATCGGCTTGCGTCCGGACACCTCCTCGGAGGATATGACCCTCGCTATTCTGGAAGGGGTTGCCTTTGCCATCCGCGATAATCTTGAGGCCATAAAAAGCATGGGGGTGCCGATAAGCTCTGCCACTGTATGCGGAGGAGGCGCCAAATCCCCCGTTTGGTTAAAAATACTTGCCAATGTGCTCAACATAACCTTGTTCACACCGGAAAATGAAGAAGGCCCTTCCCTCGGCGCCGCTTATCTTGCCATGATGGCATCGGGCGCATGCATGGGCTTTGGCGATCTTCCGCCGCTCAAAACGAAGACCGAGATCTGCCCCTCTCCCGAAATCGCCGCTCTTTACGACGAAAAATACCGAAAATTCAAAAAGATCTATCCCCATATAAAAAATCTGTATAAGGAAATCAAGGAGTAAAAACCATGCAACAATTTTTCACGAACATCCCCGAAATTAAATACGAGGGACCCCAAAGCCAAAATCCCTTTGCCTTTAAGTTTTACGATGCGAATCGGATCATACTCGGCAAGCCGATGAAAGAGCACCTCCCCTTCGCCATGGCATGGTGGCATAATTTGTGTGCAGAAGGAACCGATATGTTCGGCCGCGAAACCGCCGACAAGTCCTTTGGCTGTCCCATCGGCACGATGGAGCATGCAAAAGCCAAGGTGGATGCGGGCTTTGAGTTCATGCAAAAGCTCGGGATCGAATATTTTTGCTTCCATGACGTGGATCTTGTTCCCGAGGCGGAAGATATCAACGAAACCAACCGCCGTCTTGACGAAATTTCCGATTATATCCTTGAAAAGATGGACCGCACGGGCATAAAATGCCTTTGGGGAACTGCCAATATGTTTTCCAACCCCCGCTTTATGAGCGGCGCGGGAAGCAGCTGCTCTGCCGAGGTGTACTGCTTTGCAGCGGCTCAAATCAAGAAAGCCTTGGAGCTTACCGTCAAATTCGGCGGAAAGGGATACGTGTTTTGGGGCGGCCGCGAGGGCTACGAATCGCTCATCAATACGGACGTTGCATTTGAGGAGCAAAACATTGCCCGCCTGATGAAAATGGCCGTGGAGTACGGCAGAAAAATAGGCTTCTGCGGCGATTTTTACATTGAGCCCAAGCCCAAAGAGCCTATGAAGCATCAGTATGATTTTGACGCAGCCACCTCCATCGGATTTTTAAGAAAATACGGACTTGACAAGGATTTCAAGCTAAACATCGAGGCCAATCACGCAACGCTGGCGGGTCATACCTTCCAGCACGAGCTGCGCATTTCGGCAATCAACGGGATGCTGGGCTCTATCGATGCCAACCAGGGAGATCTGTTGCTGGGCTGGGATACCGACGAATTCCCCTTCGACATCTACGAAACGACCCTGTGCATGTACGAGGTCTTAAAAGCAGGAGGGCTGACCGGAGGCTTCAATTTCGATGCCAAAAACCGAAGGTCCAGTAAAACCTTCGAGGATATGTTTCACGGTTTTATTCTCGGTATGGACAGCTACGCCCTTGGCCTTATCAAGGCCGCAAAGCTGCTGGAGGACGGAAGGATCGACGAAAATCTCCGAAAGCGATACGCTGATTTTCAAAGCGGGATCGGCAAGACCATCGTTGACGGTACCGCAGACCTCTGCTCTCTTGCAGAGCATGCCTCCGAATTGGGCAAAACTTCGCAACCGCAGAGCGGAAAGCAAGAATATCTCCAAAGCATTGTCAACGGGATCTTGTTCGGATAATCCGTCCGCTTTCATTTTTGTCGCCCATACCAAGCCAAAACGCCGACACTGAATAAAAACATACAAAAAGCCAAGGCAAATTGCCTTGGCTTTTTGTATATAAAGGTTTTTAGCTTTACACCCGAATGCGGTAAAACAGATCTGTGCGAGCTTTGTTTTTTTCTACGGCTCCATTCCCAACAGCCACGCAACAGATACGTGTAGGACCTTGGCCAACTCCCTGAGCTCATAATCGGCCACAAAGCGGGTGCCGATCTCGATCCGCGAAATGCTGTCACGCTCCAGCACAATACCGTTCACCTGCAACTTGGCCGCCAGATCACTTTGAGTCAGGCGGTGCTTACAGCGCGCCTCGTGCACTCGATCTCCGCAAATATTCTTCCTTCCGTCGTAATCGTAGATTTTCACAACTTTCCTCCAAAATCAGACTCCGAAATTAGATGAATTGGAAAAAAATAGATAAAGTTCGGAATTTGTCTTGACTTTAACACATTTCGAAGTTAAAATTGTGTTAAAGATAAGAATTTATTTATATTATTTATATGATTCAAAAAAATCTTCAACAAAAAAGAGAGGAAAAATCATGAACAAAGCACGCAAGAGTTCTTTGCTGTTTGCCATTTTCGCCATTGCGGCGATCTTTTGCACGGTCTTTTCCGCGCAAGCGGCAAGCACACCGGTCGCCAAAGTAGGGAATACGTCCTACGACACCATGGAAGAAGCTCTTTCCAACTGGACTGCCGGCTCCACCCTGACCCTGTTGGCAGACGTAACGCTGACCGACCCCATCAAGCTGAACTCTACCGAACACCACATTTTGGACCTGGGAGCCTACACCCTGAACGCCGCATCCGGCAAAAACGCCATTGAGATCGTGGCCAAGGGCACGGGCCGAAGCGAGCGCAGCACCCTGACCGTGCAAGCCACTACCGGCGGGATCAACGCAGGCAGCAAATCCTGCATTTACTACAACTACGCCAGCGGCGGCATCACGGCCGAAGATCGCCCCACCATCTATATCAAGGGTGGCGTATTCACTTCCACCGGAAACGGTCTTTACGCCAACGGCTCGGCTGCCCGCAAATGCGCCACCTTTAACATCAGCGGCGGCACCTTTGACTGCAAACTTAATTTTCCCAAGGCCAAGCTGCTCATTTATGGCGGCACTTTTAACGGAACTATCAACGCCAAGGGCGACGTCACGTGCTACCGCCTGATCGCCGGCGGCACCTTTAAAAACTTTTCCTCCCCTTTCAACTTCTTTACCGCCGGTCCCTCCGGCAGCGAACAGAAGCTGACCTTCGGCTCCGCAAAGAACGTGTATGACCGCGGTGTCTACGTCAACGAAAACGGAGACCTGATCGTGGGAGGCCCCGTCATCACTGACGCCGGCTCCCAATTTCAAGCCTCCGCGGCTTACAGAGGCTACAGCAGCTATCTGCAGTATAGCAGTGCCGCCAACCAAGGCCTGTTCTACACCAGTGCAGCCCAGGCTTTAGCCGACAACCCTTCCGGTAACGTCACCCTTTACACATCCTCGCTGAACATGGATGGTATTTCCTTCCGAGGCACACTTTCCATCCCCGAGGATCTCGGCACCCTCACCGTAGCCTTCAGCGAAGGAACCGTGCCCACTTGGAATGCAAGCACCCCTGCCGCAGACAAGGTCGTCACCTATACCGATACGGTCTCCAACGGTGTAGTGACCAGAACCTACGTGGTCAAGCCCGCCAAAACCGTCACCTTTGATGCCCAAAACGGCTCCGCAGTCACTTCCGTGAAGGTAGCCGAGAATGAGCCTGCAACCGCCCCCGCAATTCCCGTCAAGACCGGCTACAGATTTGACGGTTGGTACACCGACGCCGCGTGCACCGAGGCAAACGTCTGGAACTTTGCTTCCACCCCCGTAACGACCGATATCACTTTATACGCCAAGTGGACCGAAAAGGCCGTATTCACCATGACCGTTCAGCCTCAGACCTATACCTGGGACGGCACGTCCCAGGCTTTCTCCGTTGCCGCGCTCGGCACAGAAGGCTCCTTTAGCGTCAAATACGACTCCAACGGCAGTTGGGTAAATACCGCCCCCTCTGCAGTGGGAAGCTACAACGTCAAGATCCTGCGCGGTGAGGACGACACCTACAAGGCCTACGAAGAAGTGTTTGCCGACGCACTGATCATCGCCCCCGCCATCCCTGTGGTCACGGCTCCCGCCGCCGGCAACCCGGTCTACAACGGTGAAGCCCAACCCTTGGTCGAAGCCGGCGTTTCAGAGCACGGCACCTGGGAATACAGCACAGACGGCACGGTCTATTCCGCCGCCCTGCCCTATGGCACGGATGCGGGCGCCTACACCGTATACGCACGTTTCGTTCCCTCCACCGGCTACGCCCGGATCCCCGACGTGCAAATCTCCGCCGTCATCAATCCCAAGACCGTGACCGTCAAGGCCGACGATATGGTCATGCTGGCCCTTGATCCTCTGCCCGAGCTGACTTACAGCGTAAGCGGGCTGGTGGACGGGGATGTGCTCCTGAGGGAGCCCTCGCTGTCCTCCGATCCTTCTTACACGCAGACGGTGGGCACCTACCCCATCTCCATCAGCGGTGCGGAGGTGGACAGCAATTACACCCTCGTTCACGTCAACGGCACGCTGACCGTGGAATACAGTCCCCTTCTTTCCGCCGACCTTTTCGGCATTGAGATCGACACGACGATCATCAACGGCAGCGTTGTTGTCGACTGCGTAGTAGCCAAAACCGGTGATACCGTTACGCTGACCGTTTTGGCCCGTGACGGATACCTGCCCACCGAGCTGACCGTCACCGACCGTCGAGGCAACAAAGTAGGTCTTACCCGCAAGTCCTTCACCCGCTACACCTTCCGCATGCCCGCCCGCGGCGTACAGATCACCGCTTCCTTTGAAGCCATTAACTCCCCCTGCACCGGCGATGCCTCCTGCATCATGCACGCTTATACAGATTTGAACGCAGCCGCCTGGTATCACGACGGCGTGCATTTCTGCATCGAGCACAGCCTGATGGTGGGCAGTGATGACCTGTTTGCCCCCACAGCCTCCATGAGCCGCGCCATGGCCGTCACCGCTCTGTGGCGCCTGGCGGGAAGCCCCGTAACAGGCTGCGATATTCCCTTCGAGGACATAGACGAGAACGCTTGGTATGCCGAAGCCGTGCGCTGGGCCGTTGAAAACGGTATCGTGTTTGGCTACAGTGAAACGGAATTTGCTCCCAACGACGCCGTGACCCGCGAACAGCTGGCCACCCTGCTCTACCGCTACGACCGTTCCTTTGGCAACGCCTCCGCCCGTCCCCGCAAGTTGCTGAACGCTCCCCGCCTGAACAACACGGAAAGCGTCTCTGCCTGGGCGTACGACGCCATCCGTTGGGCGGTAGCCAAGGGTATTATGAACGGTTATCCCGATGGTTCTCTGGTCCCCAAAGCCTCTGCCAACCGCGCGGAAACCGCTACCATGCTGTACCTATATTGTCAGGCCGCCAACTGATCCCCCGTTTTGAAGAAAACCCAAACAGCCGCCTTGGTAAGGGCGGCTGTTTTTATGCCCCTCCGCCCGAAAAAAAGGCTTTGTCGCAAAATCCGCCTCTTTTTTCAAAACGCCCCTTGCAATCTCAGCGGCGGTCATGTATAATAAGATGATTGAGTTTGACCGTACCAGCGGCAATCTTCTGCCGCCGTTAGAATATTATAGAAAAGGAAAGATCTTGACATGAAGCTTGGTATCGTGGGCTTGCCCAACGTGGGAAAAAGCACCCTGTTCAACGCCATTACCTCCGCCGGGGCGGAGGCGGCCAACTACCCCTTTTGCACCATTGACCCCAATATGGGCGTAGTCACCGTGCCCGATCCCCGTCTGGACAAGCTGGCCGAAATGTATCACCCCGAAAAGGTCACCCCTGCGGTGATCCAATTCATGGACATTGCCGGCTTGGTGCGCGGCGCTTCCAAAGGCGAAGGTCTGGGCAACCGTTTCCTGTCTCATATTCGCGAATCCGACGCCATCGTCCACGTGGTTCGTTGCTTTGAAAACGGGGATATCGTACACGTAGAAGGCGGAGTGGATCCCGTCCGCGATGCCGAGATCATCAACATGGAGCTGATCTACGCGGATCTGGAGCTGGTGGAGCGCCGCTTGGATCGCGTACGCAAGGCCATGAAGGGAGACCGCACCTTAGCCGCGGAGGCCGCCTTTTTCGAGCGCCTGCTGGACACGTTGAATAACGGCCTTCCCGCCCGTTCCCTTTCCCTGACCGAGGACGAACAGGCATGGTTGAACGACTGTCCCCTGCTGAGCCTGAAGCCTGTGGTGTACGCCGCCAATTTAGGGGAAGACGAATTGGCCGCAGGTGCTGAGCAATCCCCTCATTACAGGGCGCTGGCAGAGGTGGCCGAGCGTGAAAACGCCCGCATTCTGCCCATCTGCGCTCAGCTGGAAGCCGAGATCGCCGAGCTTGACGGAGAGGAAAAGGTCGCATTTTTGCAGGAGCTCGGCATTGAGCAATCCGGCTTGGATCGCTTGGTGGTGCTCTGCTATGACCTGTTGAACCTTATCAGCTTCCTGACTGCGGGACAGCCTGAGGTGCGCGCCTGGACCATTGAAAAGGGCACCAAGGCTCCCCAAGCCGCAGGAAAGATCCATTCCGACATCGAACGGGGCTTCATCCGTGCCGAGGTGATCGATTACGGAGAACTGCTCCGTTGCGGCAGTTTGGCCGCAGCCAAGGAGCAGGGGCTGATCCGAAGCGAGGGGCGTGAGTACGTCATGCGTGACGGCGACGTGGTACTCTTCCGCTTTAACGTATAATGAACCGCACCCGTCGCCTTTGTCTGGGCGCATTGCTGACGGCAACGGCGTTACTGCTGTCCTGGTTGGAGCATTTGCTGCCCCTGCAGCTTTTGCTTCCCCTGCCCGGAGTGAAGCTGGGGTTGGCCAACGTGGCAGTGCTGTACGCGCTGCTTTGCCTGGGACGGGTCGACGCCTGGTTGATCAACGGGGCTCGTTGCCTGCTGGCAGGCCTTTTGTTTGGCACCCCCATCTCGTTGGCCATGAGTCTGGCCGGAGGGGCAGCCTCCACAGCCGTCTCCTGCCTGTTACTGCCTCTGCACCGCCGCGAAAAGCTCTCCCCTTCCGGGTTGGGTGTTGCGGCTGCGGCCATGCATCACGTCGGTCAGTTGTCTGTGGCAGCGTTTTTGACCGGCTCTGCCGCCGTACTTCGCTCTTATTTGCCCGTTTTGCTGCTGGCTGCCGTACCCACGGGGTGGATCACCGGGAGCTTGACCGCACTGGGCCTCCGTTCTCTTTCTTATGAAAGAAAAAAATAAAGGCAGGACTTGCTTTTTTCAAAAAAATATGATATGATATTCAAAGATCGACTATGACCATGATGGAGCACAGTAGTTCTTTTTCATTTTCCCGTACAGAGAGCACCGCCGGGGCTGGAAGCGGTGTCGGTGGAAAAAGAGCCAAATTCCCTCCGGAGTCGCAAAACTCAACCTTTCTTCAAAGCAGTAGGTTTTGCCGGAAGCGGCCCGTTATCTTGCCGCATCAAGCGCCCGCTTTTTTGGCGGGAATGCGGGTGGTACCGCGGAGTTCAGCTTCGTCCCCGATTTGTGGGGCGAAGCTTTTTTTATTGACTGACCGTAATCAGCTAGGAAAGGATCTGTAAGAAACATGACTATGCAGGAAACTCTCCGCGATCTTCAGCAGCGCGCACTGCCGGAGATCCAACAGACGGAACATCCGGAAGCGCTGGAAGCGCTGAGGGTCAAGTATTTGGGAAAGAAGGGCGAGCTGACGGCCGTTTTGCGCCAGATGGGCTCTTTGAGCGCCGAGGAGCGCCCCGCTATGGGCCAACTGGCCAATCAAGTGCGTGAAGAGGTGGAAAAAGCGCTTCAAAGCGCCGGGGAGATCCTCCGCGCCGCCGCTCAGGAAAAGAAGCTGGCCGCCGAAGCGCTGGACGTCACCCTGCCCGGCAATGCAGAGGGCTTGGGTCACATGCATCCGCTGACCCTGGTGCGTCGCCGCATTGAAGACATTTTTACCGGTTTGGGCTTTCAAATTGCCGACGGCCCCGAGGTGGAGACCGACTATTACAATTTTGAGGCGCTGAACATTCCCGAGGGTCACCCTGCCCGCGATACCCAGGACACGCTTTACTTTACCGACTCCCTTCTGCTGCGCACCCAAACCTCCGGCGTGCAGGTGCGCACCATGGAAAAACTGGGGCACGACGTACGCATCATCTGCCCCGGGCGCGTCTACCGCTCCGACGCGGTGGATGCCACCCATTCCCCCATGTTCCACCAAATTGAAGGTCTGGTGGTGGGCAAGGGCGTTTCCATGGCCGATCTGCGGGGTATTTTGGAGCTGTTTGCCCGTGAAATGTTCGGTGAAAACACCCGCATTCGTTTCCGCCCCCACCATTTCCCCTTCACCGAGCCCTCCGCCGAGGTGGACGTTTCCTGCTTTGCCTGCGGAGGCAAGGGTTGCCGTCTTTGCAAGGGCGAAGGCTGGATCGAGATCCTGGGCGCAGGTGTGGTGCATCCCCACGTACTGCGTGCCTGCAACATCGACCCCGACGTGTACAGCGGCTACGCCTTCGGCTTGGGTTTGGAGCGCGTGGTCATGTGTCGCTACGGCATCGACGATATGCGCCTGCTCTTTGAAAACGACGTCCGTTTCCTGAGCCAGTTTTAAGGGAGGTTGAATCAGCAATGAAATGTTCTATGGAATGGCTTTCGGAGTTTGTTCAAGCAAACACCGATATTAAAAATTATTGTGACCGCATGACCATGACCGGCTCCAAGGTGGAAGGCTTTGAGAAGCAGGGCGAGGACATCGTACGTGTGGTGGCAGGTCACGTGGTGGCCATTGAGCGCCATCCCGATTCCGACCATTTGTTTATTTGTCAGGTAGACGTGGGTGAAGAGGCTCCCGTTCAGATCGTAACCGGTGCCCAAAACGTTCATCAGGGTGACTGGGTTCCCGCCGCTTTGGACGGAAGCACCCTGCCCGGAGGCGTTAAGATCAAAAAGGGAAAACTGCGCGGCAAAGAAAGCTGCGGCATGCTTTGCTCTTTGGGTGAGTTGGGCTTGACCGTCCACGACTACCCTTACGCCATTGAAGACGGTATTTTTATCCTGCAGGAGCCCTGCACCGCAGGTCAGGATATTCGCGAGGTCCTGCACCTCAACGACACCGTGGTGGAATTTGAGATCACTCCCAACCGTCCCGACTGTCTCTCCATGATCGGGCTGGCTCGTGAAACGGCCGCTTCCTTCGGCACTCAGGCTCTGATTCCCACCCCCAAGGTGCAGGAAAGCGAGCGCCCCATTGAAGAACTGCTGCAAGTCAAGGTGGAGGAGTCCTCCCTTTGCCTGCGTTACAGCGCCCGTGTGGTCACGGACGTCAAGATCCAGCCCTCCCCTGCCTGGTTACGCCGTCGCCTGGCCGCCTGCGGAGTGCGTCCCATCAACAACCTGGTGGATATTACCAACTACGTCATGCTGGAGTACGGCCAGCCCATGCACGCCTTTGATTACGCCTGCCTCAGCGGCGGCAGCATCTGTGTACGCCGTGCCCGCGCAGACGAGCCTTTTGTGACTTTGGACAGCCAGACCCGCAAACTGGAGGACAGTATGCTGGTCATTGCGGATGCCGAACACGCCTCTGCCCTGGCCGGTATCATGGGCGGCGAAAATTCCGAGATCAAGGATTCCACTACCACCGTGGTTTTCGAATCCGCCTGCTTCAACGGCCCCGCCGTGCGCCAAACCGCACGCCGCTTGGGTATGAGAACCGAATCCTCGGCCCGTTTTGAAAAGGGCCTTTGCCCCGAAAATACCATGCCCGCCCTGGAGCGCGCCTGTCAGCTGGTAGAAATGCTGGGCGCAGGCAAGGTGTGCAAGGGTGTCATCGACGTATACCCCGCTCCCGTCGTTCCCGTACAAATTCCCTTCCGCCCTGCTCGCATCAACGAGCTACTGGGCACTGATATTGACGAGGCCTTTATGAAAGAGGCCTTGACGAGTCTGGGCTTTGTGCTGGAAAACGGCACGGTCACCGCGCCCATTTGGCGCACCGATATCGAGGGCGACGCCGACTTGGCCGAAGAGGTCGTGCGCATGTACGGCTACGACCGCATCCCCTCCTCTTTGGGCAATACCGGTGTCCATCAGGGCGGTTTGAATGCCCTTCAGCTTTTCGAGCGCAAGCTGGAAGATACGGCGCTGGCCTTGGGCTTTGACCAAACGCTGACCTATTCCTTCGTGGCTCCCGGCGAAGCGGATCTTCTCTGCCTGGCAGAAAACGATCCCCTGCGCCGCTGCCTGCGCATCATCAACCCCCTGTCCGAGGACACCTCTGTTATGCGCACCTCTGTGCTCCCCTCGATGCTTCGTTCCCTATCTCACAACGCCAATCACCGCAACGAAGCCGCCCGTCTGTTTGAGATCGGAAAGGTCTACCTGCCCAAAGAAGACTGGACCGTTCAGCCCGACGAGCAAAAGTTGCTTTGCCTGGGCTTCTACGGAAAAGGCGATTTCTTTGCCATGAAGGGGGTTGTGGAACGTATTTTTGAGGCCTGCCGCATGGAAAAGATCACCTTCTGCGCGGTAAAGGATCATCCCTCCTTCCACCCCGGCCGCTGTGCCAAGGCCCTTTGCGGAGACAGCACCGTTGCTTTGTTCGGCCAGGTACACCCCCGTGTGGCGGCCCAATTCGGCCTGGACACGGAGACCTATTACGCCGAGCTACCCGTGGAAGAGCTGTTCCGTTTGCGCGGAGCCGAGCCCGTATATACCCAGCTGCCTAAGTTCCCCGCCGTCACCCGTGACCTGGCCATCGTGTGCGACGAGGCGACCGAGGCAGGCTCCGTATTGGCCTGCATCCGCAAATACGGCGGTGCTGCCTTGGAAAAAGCCGTGCTGTTTGACGTCTACCGCGGTGCTCAGCTGGGCGAGGGTAAAAAGAGCCTGGCCTATAGCCTGTCCCTGCGCAACCCCGACCACACCCTGACGGTGGAAGAGGCCGACAAGCTCACCGCCAAGATCCTTCGCGGTCTTTCCTTTGACCTGAACGCTACCTTGCGATAAAAACGCTTGAGAGGGGGAATTTCCCCCTCTTTTATGTGAAGATTGTCCCGTTTTGTTAAAAATCGTCCATAGACAAATGATCTTCTTTGTGCTATACTTTTAGCAGAAAATACAACCTATTCGACAAGGAGTGTTTTACGTATGATCCAAACCAAACCCATTACTTTGGCCCTGTACTTCGGCAACCGTGGCTTTTTCCCCGCGGAAGTGCTTGAATCCGCCCGCGCGGAGATGACCCGTGCTGTGGAAGAGGCCGGCTGCCGTCCCTTGCTGATGGATGCCTCGTTGACCCGCTACGGCGGTGTGGAAACCGTAGATGAGGGGCTGAAATACGCCGCTTTTCTGAAGGAGCACGAGGGCGAATACGACGGTGTGGTCCTCTGCCTGCCCAATTTCGGCGATGAAAACGGTGCCCTGGCCGCCATGCGTGACGCCGGTGTGCCCATTTTGCTGCAAGCCTATCCCGACGAGATCGGCAAGATGGATTTTGATCACCGTCGCGATGCGTTTTGCGGGAAATTTTCCATCATGGACGTGTTCTGCCAATACGGCATCCCCTTTACCGCTTTTGCTCCCCACGTAGCCCATCCCAACTCTCCTGAATTTGCCCAAAACCTGCGTGATTTCGCCGGTGTTTGCCGCGTGGTACGCGGTATGAAGCGCTTTTCCATCGGTGCCATCGGCGCCAGAACCACGGCGTTTAAAACGGTGCGTTACGATGAATTGGCTTTGCAAAAGGCCGGCATCACCGTGGACGCCTTCGACCTGAGCGATCTGTTTGCCCGCATGAAGAAGATGGCCGAGGACCGCCCCGAGCTGGTAGCCAAGCGCGAATTCTTCCGCGAATACAGCAATTTCACAGACGTTCCCGCCCACAAGCTGGATCAGCTGGCTCGCACCACCGTGGCCATTGAAGATATGGTAGCCCAATACCATTTGGACACCGTAGCCCTGCGTTGCTGGCCCGAATTCCAGACGGAGGTGGGTATTGCCCCCTGCATCGTGCTGGGCGCCCTCAACGAGTGCGGCATCCCCGCCGCCTGCGAAATGGACGTGGCCAACGCCCCTGCCATGTACGCCCTGTCCCTGGCCTCCGGCGAGCCTGCCGCCTGCTTGGACTGGAACAATAACTACGGCAACGATCCCGACAAATGCATCCTCTTCCATTGCGGTCCCGTGCCTCGCAGCCTGATGTCCCCCGGCGGCTTTGTGGGCAACCACAAGATGCACACCAAGACCGGCGCTCCCGACTGCGGTTGGGGTACGGACGAAGGCCGCATCGCTCCCATGGACTTTACCTTCTGCAGCGGCCGTACGGATAACGGCAAGTTCTACACCTACACCGGAAACGGTGTGTTCACCGACGAATGCATCGAAGACGGCTTCTTCGGTTGCGGCGGTGTGGCCAAGATTGAGGGACTGCAGGACAAGCTGATCTATATCGGCAAAAACGGCTTCCGCCACCACGTATGCGTCACCCGCGGCAACGTGCAGCGCATTTTGGACGAGGCCTTCAACACCTACCTGCACTACGACAACAAGTCCTTCTAAAAACACGGTATAGCTTATATTTTCACATCTAAAAGGAGTCTTTTCACATGAGTATCATTCGCGATGCCAACCAAGTGCGCGGAATCTATCAGACCGCTGCCGACAAGGGCTGGGTTCTTCCCTGCTTCTGCTCTGAAAACCAAACCACTACCGAAGCCATCCTGTCTGCGGCAGAGGATCACCGCCGCCGCCTGGGCTTTGCTCAGATGCCCATCATCGTGGCGCAGACCTGCAACTACGAGCACCGCAACAACGCGGCTGACTATACCCATACCCGTAGCTGGAAGACCGGCTTGCGTCTGTTTACCGACGACGTAAAGGCCCTGGCCGGCGAAGACGGCCCCTATTCCAAGCTGCAGGTCATGATCCATTTGGACCACATTCAGCCCGATGCGGACAAGGAGCTGTTGGACGGTGACCTGAGCGATTTTGCCTCCATCATGTTTGACGCTTCTGCCCGTCCCTTTGAGGAAAACATAGCCGCCACGGCCGAGTTCGTCAAGCAACGCCGCCGCGAAATCGTGATCGAAGGCGCCTGCGACGAGATCGTGGATGCTACCGGCACCGTACATAACGCCCTGACCACCCCCGAAAAGGCTTTGCTGTACTGCAACGAGACCGGTGCGGACATGATCGTGGCCAACCTGGGCACCGAGCATCGCGCCACCGGCAAGGAACTGCAGTATCACGGCGACGTAGCCCGCCAGATCCGCGATCAGATCGGCAAACGTATCGTGCTGCACGGTCTGTCCAGCGTGCCCAACGACCAGGTCACGGCTCTGTTCTCCGACGGTATCGTGAAGGCCAACATTTGGACTTCTCTGGAGCGCGACTCCTCCCCTGTGCTGTTTGCCGAGCTGGTTCGTCAGGCCGAAAAGGTAGCCGGTGAAAAAACCGTGCGCATGCTGATCGAA
Source organism: Clostridia bacterium (assembly GCA_017507855.1). Lineage (GTDB taxonomy): Bacteria > Bacillota > Clostridia > Oscillospirales > RGIG5554 > RGIG5554. The sequence goes on along the minus strand of JAFWAE010000033.1, from coordinate 12,627 downwards.
GAAGGTCTGCTCACCGACAAGGCCCTGACCGGCGACAAGCCCGCCCTGACTCACTTTACCACCATGTTCCGCCAGGATATCGTGTACGCCGCCATGAAGAAGCTGGTGGGCGATTATCTGGCTCTGTGGTATCGCTGATCGGTTTGTTTTCAAGCAACGCCTCCGCCGCAAGCGGGGGCGTTTTTTTAAAAGCAGAGGGAGAAAGATAGTACTTTCGTAGCAAAAGTTCCCGTTTTTTCCTGCAAATATAGGACAAATATAGGAAAAAAATAAGATTATCCTATCAAAAAAACGAAAAAACGTTTTTTTCTCCTTGTGTTCTTGCTAAAAAGCAACAAATACTGTATAATGAAAAAAACAATCAAAAAGTAAGGAGAGTTTGAACATGTCTGCAAAGAAACTGTTTGCCCTGGCACTGGCTTTGCTGATGGCTGTCTCTACGGTAGCCTGCGGCAACAAAGAGCCTGCAACCGCTCCCGCAACGACCCCTGCAACGACCGCTCCCGCTACCGTTCCCTCCGCAGATCCCGACTCTTATCACGCCAAATACGGTCTGCCCGACGTGGATTTCAGCGGTAAAACGCTGGAGCTGGTGGACGCCGCTACCGGCTGGGCTACCTCTGCCAGCCTGGAAGGCGACCACAACCAAGTGGCCCGCTTTGAGATGCTCAGTGCTTTTATGGAAGAAACGGGCGCCGAGCTGCTTATCACTCCCTCCGCCACCAGCACGCAGTTCAGTGAAGCACAGCCCATCGTCATGGCCGGCAGCAAATACGGTGATATTATGCTCAACGCCGCCTGGACGCTGGGTGAATTCTATATGGCCGACATTTTGGCTCCCATGAACGATCTGAAATACCTGAACACCTCCAAGGATTATTGGGATAAGTCCCTGCTGGAGTCCCTGACCGTTATGGATGAGCTTTTGGGCGTTGGCGGCGACATTGCCCCCGTGCGCGAGCAATCCTGGATGCTGTTCTTCAACAAAACCATCGCTGAGGAGCTGCAGTTGCCCGACCTGTATCAGATGGTGCGCGACGGCGACTGGACCTTTGACAAGTTTATCGAATACTGCGAAATGGCCGTGAAGGACAACGGCGACAACGTGTGGGATTCCAACGACCGTTACGGCGTTGCTTCCGCTCCCGCTTGCCTGGAACAGGCTCTGTTCTACGGTATGGGCGGCTACTTCTACAATGTCAACGAGCTGGGCCAGTACTACTGTGCTACCCTGGACAAGCGCAACCGCGAGATCACGGATCTGATCCTGCGTGACATACGCGATAACAACATCGCCTACAATGTTGCCGACTGGGGTGTAACCGTGAATGAAATGTTCCCCACCGACCGTTTGCTGTTCGTTTGCTACGTTCCCAACGCAGGCTCCACCCTGTGGGCCGAGATGGTCAACGATTACGGCGTACTGCCCATGCCCAAGATGAACAAGGATCAAAAAGATTACTATCAGACCGGTGAGCAGGCCGTCATCACCTTCTTCTGCTCCAAAAACGGCGACCAACAGGATCTGGTGGGCTACTTCCTTGAGTTCTGCGGCGCCTACGGTAACGACGTACTGCAATCCGTCATCGATACCTATTACGAGACCCGCTTCCGCGACGACGCTTCCTTGGAAATGTTCCACATTGCCACGGCCAAGCCCTATTTTGAGCGCGTGACCCTGATGCTGGCCAACTCCAATTTCGATCTGTTTGGACCTGCTCAGTCCACCTTTAACATTACCGTGCAAACCCCCGGCGCTTCCATTTCCTCTTACTACGAATCTACCATCGACGCGGCAAATCTGCGTCTGGCCGAACTGTTCGGATACTGATCATTTCTTTCTCTATCAAAGGGGGAGGGACTGCTTTTGCGGTACCTCCCCCTTTAAAAATATTAAAAAAGATGAAAATCGTCCTAAAATTGATGAATTTTTCCCATATTACAGCCATATTTTTTCAAAAAAATGAAGATTGTCCAGTTTTTATAAAAATCGTCCATAGACAAAAGAAAGATTTTTGTGATACACTTTCACCATGGATCTGTTTTAAAGATCAATTTTCACACAAAGGAGAAAAAGAACATGTCCGCAAAGAAATTGTTCGCCCTGGCACTGGCTTTGCTGATGGTCATTTCCATGGTAGCCTGCGGCGACAAGCCCTCGGAAACCACTCCTGCCACCACTCCCGACACAACTCCGGCGACTACCCCCGATTCTTATCACGCCAAATACGGCTTGCCTGACGTAGACTTCAGCGGCAAGACCCTGGAGATCGTCGACAGTCAAGGTTGGGCTGTGGACGCTTCCCTGGAAGGCAACCACACCCAGGTTGCCCGCTTTGAAATGCTCAGTGCCTTTCAAAACGAGACCGGCGCCGAGCTGATCATCACTCCCGCGGCCTACTCTACCATGTATACCGACGCCCAGTCCATCATCATGTCCGGCGATAAGTACGGCGACATTCAGGTCAACGCCGCCTGGACTTTGGGTAATTTTTACATGTCCGACCTGCTTCTTCCCATGGACGATATCAAATACCTGGACCTTTCCAAGGACTACTGGAACAAGTCTTTCCTGCGCTCCATGACCGTCATGGATAAGCTTTGGGCTGTTGGCGGCGAAATTGCCTCCGTCAGCGAGATCACCTGGATGATGTTCTATAATAAGAGCGTGGCCGAAGAGCTGCAGTTGCCTGACCTGTATCAGATGGTGCGCGACGGCGAGTGGACCTTCGACAAATTCATTGAATACTGCGAAATGGCCATGAAAGACAACGGTGACAACGTCTGGACCGCCGAAGACCGCTACGGTGTGGGCTCTGCCCCGGCTACTCTGGAACAGGCTCTGTACTACAGTATGGGCGGTAACTTCTACAACATCAACGAACAGGGCAAATATTACTGTTCTACCATGGACGAGCGCAACCGTACCGTTATCGACCTGATCCTGCGCGACGTGCGCGACAATTTCATTTCCTACGACCTTTCCGGCGGCGAAGAATGGACCGTCAACATTACCGAAATGTTCCCCACCGGCCGTTTGCTGTTTGCCTGCTACGTGCCCATGCACGCCGCTAACGCCTGGGCCGAGATGGTGGGCGATTACGGCGTACTGCCCTTGCCCAAGCTGAACAAGGATCAAGCCAATTATCAGTGCTCCGGCGAGCAAGCCATCATTACCTTCTTCATCTGCCGCAACGCCGATCAGCTGGACATGAGCGGCTACTTCCTGGAGTTCTGCGCCGCCTTCGGTAACGACGTGTTGAAGAAATCCACCCGCACCCATTTTGAGACCTCCTTCCGTGACGAGGACTCCTTGGAAATGTTTGATCTGGCCACGAACAACCCCTATTTCGAGCTGGTCACCCTGATGCTGGCCAACACCTCCGAAAACGGCATCTTGTTTGCTCCCGCCCAATTGGCCTTTAACAACACGGTTGCCACCCCAGGTGCCTCCATTGCCTCCGCTTACGAGTCTTACATTGAAGCCGTCAACCTCAAGATTGACGAGCTTTTCGGTTATTAATCCTCTCCTTTTCAAACGGAAGAGTCTGTTTTTTAGGCAGACTCTTCTGTTTTTTTGCCGTTTTTTTACCCAAAAGATGAAGATTGTCCCGTTTTTATGAAAATCGTCCATAGACAGCCCGAATTTTTTGCGCTATACTTAAAATGCATGCTCACACTATAATAGAGATAAGGAGAAAACGAACATGTCTGCAAAAAAACTGTTTGCCCTGGCACTGGCTTTGCTGATGGCTGTCTCCATGGTAGCCTGCGGCGACAAGCCCTCGGAAACCACTCCTGCCACCACTCCCGCCACCACTCCCGCCACGGAACCCGACTCTTACCACGCTAAGTACGGCTTGCCTGACGTAGACTTCAGCGGCAAGACCCTGGAGATCATCGACAGTCAAGGTTGGGCTGTGGACGCTTCCCTGGAAGGTGACCACAACCAGGTTGCCCGTTTTGAAATGTTCGGCGCTTTCCAAAACGAGACCGGGGCCGAGCTGATCATCACTCCTGCGGCCTACTCCACCATGTACACCGATGCCCAGTCCATCATCATGTCCGGCGATAAGTACGGTGACCTGATGACCAACGCCGCCTGGTGCTTGGGCAACTTCTACATGTCCGACCTGCTCATTCCCATGGACGATATCAAATACCTGGATATGTCCAAGGAATATTGGGATAAGTCTCTGCTGGAATCCCTGACCATCATGGACAAGACCTGGGGCGTGGGCGGCGATATCGCCCCCGTGCGCGAGCTGTCTTGGATGATGTTCTTTAACAAGACCATCGCCGAAGAACTGCAGCTGCCCGACCTGTACCAGCTGGTACGTGACGGCGAGTGGACCTTCGACAAATTCATTGAATACTGCGAAATGGCCATGAAGGACAACGGCGACAACGTGTGGGATGAAAACGACCGCTACGGCGTCGGCTGCGCTCCCGCTTCCATGGAACAGGCTTTGTTCTACGGCATGGGCGGCTGTTTCTACGACATCAACGAGCAGGGTCAGTACTACTGCTCCACCATGGACGAACACAACCAGACCATCATCAACCTGATCCTGCGCGACGTGCGCGACAACTTCATTTCCTATACCGGCCCCGACTGGAGCATCACCGTGCGTGAAATGTTCCCCACCGACCGTATGCTGTTCGTGTGCTACGTTCCCTCTGCCGGTAAGGGCATGTGGGCTGAAATGGCCAGCGACTACGGTGTGCTGCCCATGCCCAAGATGAACAAGGATCAAAAAGATTACTATCAGACCGGCGAGCAGGCTGCCATCACCTTCTTCGTGGGCCGCAACGCCGACCAGCTGGATATGACCGGTTATTTCCTGGAATTCTGCGGCGCCTATGGTGACGATGTGCTGCAATCCGTGATCGACACCCATTACGAGACCCAGTTCCGTGACGAGGATTCTCTGGAAATGTTCCGCATCGCCACCGCCAACCCCTACTTTGAGCGCGTGACCCTGATGCTGGCCAACACTCCCGACAACGGTGTGCTGTTCAACCCCGCTCAGGCTGCCTTTAACCAGACCGTAATGACCCCCGGTGCCTCCATCGCTTCTGCTTACGAGGCTTCCATCGAGAGCGCTACTCTCCGCCTCGCCGAGCTGTTCGGTTATTAAAAAAACTTTTCTTACGAAAGAGTCCGCTTTTGCGGGCTCTTTCTTTTTTTGCAAAAAAAGAAGGAAAAGTGGAATATTGTCCTTGTTTTATGAAAATCGTCCATAGACAAAGCAATGGAAAAATGATATGATGAAAGGCATAATCCAAATGACGAAAGGAAGACCCCCATGAAGCACACGATGCGTTGGACCGCGGGATGGCTGTGTATTTTTCTTTTGTTGGGGCTTTGCTCTTGCGTGCAGGCTCCTGCCACCACCCCCGGAACCGAACCCCAGCTGCCTGAAACATTTGATGTGGACAGAACCAAATCGGACGACGGAAATTCCTATTATTTCACTGAAAGCATCTTGATCGACGATGCCCTTTGGGGTCCCACGTACCGCAACTCCCGTACCTTCTTGGAGGACGGCACGGTCAGGATCAAGGGCGCTGCCGGAGGCGTGGCCTCCTTCTTCTCCGAGGACGCCCACAATAAAATGGTGGATATCAACGTGCAGTACAACGGAAGCGCTCTGCTGATCAACCTGCGGCACGATTCCGAAAGCAACGGCTGCGGCGGCGGTGACGGGTACACCTTCATCATTACCCTGCCCGCTACGGATAAAGCCAATTTTACCGTCTGCCGCTTTAACAAAGGCGTGCGTACAGACATCTCCTCTGCCACAGACGTGGATTGGAACCGAGAAGCGTTCCATAATCTGCGCGTAGGCGCTCTTGACACGGAGGACGGTAACGTTCGTCTGGTCATGGAAAGCGACGGCAAGGTCATTATTGACGCATTGGACGATACTGCCAAAAAACTTACAAAACCCGGATACGTATTTTTCCAAAGTGGGGAGGCTTTCCTTATGAAACAAGTCAATGTAGACTCGGGCGATTTTGCCCCCAAGTTCCTTTCTGCCGACAAGGTAGCCGGCTTTAATAAGCTTTCCGAAGCCGACAAGGCCGCGGCTTTGGCCGTAGAGCCCGGCACACCCTACGTTCCCGACGTCACTTACGAAAACGGCGAGATCAGCGTAGCCATTGCCAACGTGGTGCAGTTCGGCGCGGTGGGCGACGGTGTTACCGACGACCTGAACGCCTTCCGCAAAGCCCTCAGCCTGGCTTCCTCCCGCGGTGGCGGCACGGTATTCGTACCCGACGGCGTGTACTACTTCAGCCGTCCCCTGTTCGTGCCCAGCAACGTGACCCTGCGCGGCACCTACCAAAGCCCCGAAACCACCAAGCCCGGCACCGGTAGCGTTATCGTAACGGACTATGCCGCCACGGGCATTTTGGCCGACCCGCTGATCATGATGGCCTCCTCCAGCGGTGTGCGTAATTTGGCCTTCTACTACGTTGACCAAAGCTTTACCGACCCGGTGGATCTGGCCCCCTGCATCGGTATGGACAATGGCAACACCTCCTGCCTGACCGTAGAAAACGTGATGATCTACAATGCGGCCAACGCCCTGGGCTTCTCCGGCGTGCATAACGGTACCCATATTCTGACCAATATTTGGGCTACTCCCTTAAAGGTTGGCTTCATTTCCGATGAATCCTCTGACATCAACCGTTTAACCAACATTACCTTCTCTGCCTCCTATTGGGAAAGCTGTGCAGGCCTGTACGGCGCCCCCTCCTCCGATGCGGACAAGGCCGCCCTGCGCGCTTCCCTGCAGCAGGCCGTGGGCTTCATTATCGAACGAAACGACGCCATGCAGGGCTACGGTTTCTATACCGACGGCATCGGCACGGGTCTGATCATGCGTTCCACCTCCAACCCCAACAACACCTCCTGGGCCGGCTACGGCGGCGGTACCTTCTACAATTTTGAATTTAAAGACTGCCATACCGGCATTAAGCTGGAAGGCGTGACCTACGCCGGCGCCACCTTCACCAACGGAAAAGTGGAGATCCGCAGCGGTAAGGATACCGTGGGGCTTCACGCCACCCGCAAGTTCACCATGAACTGCTTCTTCAACGGTCTTGAAATTTCCGGAAACCCCGAAAATGCCGTGCTGATGGAGGGAACGGGCAACCTGGGTCTGGTCAACTGCCGCTTTGAAAACTGGAGCGACGAAGGCTTTGGCTTTGCCGGCAACAGCGGCCAAACCTATTTCCACCAGTGCACCTTCGTGAAAAAGGGCAACGAGATCAACGCCGGTCGCACCCGTATGCTGTCCGTGCTGGGCTGCTCTTTTGCCACCGATGCTCCCGTGATCAACACCGACAAGGTCGTGGTGGGTGCCAAGATCGACCACCGGCCCTTGAACATAGATCCCGCCCCCACGGCTGAATATGACTTTATCGACAAGATCCCCGGTGCCGCTAAGAAGGACATTTTTAACGTGGCTCAATACGGCGCTATGATGAGCGGCCGCAAGGACGTGACTGAGGCCATCAACAAAGCCCTGCAGGATGCGGCCGATAACGGCGGCGGTATCGTGTATATGCCCGCGGGCATCTACCGCATCAACGGCACGCTGAACGTTCCCACAGGCGTTGAACTGCGCGGTGCCGTGGAGATCGCAGGTACTACCCTGAACTATTCCGGAACCCTGCTGCACGTATACGGAGGCGAGGGCAATGCAGACGGCGACGGTGCCGTTGTGCTGGCCCCCGGCGCGGGCGTACGCGGTGTAAACTTCTACTATCCCACGCAGGAAACCAACGAAAACTACAAGGCTTTCCCCTATGCGATCCGCGCTACCGGCCAAAACTGCTGGGCCATTGACTGCATCGCCATCAATGCCTATCAGATCGCCGACTTCGGCACTGCGGAAGACACTTCCGGTTTCTACGTCTACGCCATGCACGGTCAGTCGCTGAAAACGGGTGTGTTTGTGGGCAATAACAGCGGCACAGGCCGCCTGGAAAACTGCCACTTTGCCTGCAGCGAATGGTGCTACAGTGCCGTGATCCCCAACAAGCCTGTACTGACTCCCGGTGCATACGATGCCCGTGACTACGGCACCAACGACTCCTGGACCCTGTACCTGCTCAGCCTGATGGAGCACAACAATTACTTCGTAGTGGGTGCCAACGAAAACCTGCTGATGTTCGGTAACGGCGGCTTTGGCAGCAATTCCTCCATCGTCTTTATTGAGCAGAACGGCAAAAATGCCAAAAACGCAGAGGTGTACATGCACTACGTGGACGCCAGCCGCCGCGGCTTTATCGTGGAAAGCGCCGGCACGGTGAACGTCTACAACGGGCATATCTGCTGCGTGTGCAGCGATAAGCCTCACGCCTACATCGAAATGCTGGCCGATTGCGGCGCTACCGTAACTCTGCACGGCACCAGCTCTCACGGCCATAAGGACACCGGCTACATCGTCAACGGCGGCACGCTGACCATCAACCTGGCCTCCCTGTACAATCCCGGCTCCGTCATGGTGGATATTTCCGGCGGCACGGCCAATATGAATGCCATCTACGCCCACGAAAACGTGATCCTGGTCAAATCCAGCGGCGGCACGGCCAACCTCAACGGCATGGTGGTGTATACTGCCAACGCCGCCCCCGGTGAAAGCGGCTACCGCGTACAGGGCACGGGCGAGATCAACATCAACAACTGCTCCTCCACGGATAAGCTTCCCGCCTAATTTCAATCCTCTTTTACTGCACGCTTTTTTTAAAAGCGTGCAGTTTTTTCTTTTTCTTCTATTTTTTCAAAAGCATTTGACAAATTGTTGTAAAAAATTGTATAATAATAAAAAGTCATGTCTTACCTTCGTCTTTCACAGATGTTTGCAAAGGGGGATTTATTTTGCGAGTTACGGTAAACGATATCGCAAAAAAAATGAATATTGCCCAGGGTACTGTCAGCAAGGCGTTAAACGGTCGCCCGGGTGTAAGTGAAAAATTACGGAAGGAAATTTTGGAAACAGCCGACAGAATGGGTTTCCGCCCCAATTTGGCCGCACGGGCCTTGTCCAGAAAATCCATCACCTTAGGCGCCATTCTGATTACCCCCGAGCCTTATTATAAATATTTTGAGCCGGCCGTGCAGGGAATTTCCCTGGCGTTCTCCGAGCTTCAGGATTTCAACGTAAAATCTGTCATCAAGGCCATTCCTTTGGGCAGTTTTGAATTTGAACAGGCTTGGGACGAGCTTTTAGAGTCGAATGTATCCGGTATCGTTCTCGGAGTGACCGGGCATCATTTCCCGATCTTAGAAAAAAAGCTGAAAAGAAAATCCATTCCCACGGTTCTTCTTTCCGGTCTGCACTCCGATTGCTTCACGGTTGGGCCAAACGCCCTGAAAGTAGGGCGGCTTGCAGGGGAATATCTGGGCAGTCTTTGTCCCATCGGCAGCAGGTTTGTGATTTTCACCAATGACATCTTTCATGACCCCTTTATTGACGTGCCCAAGTTGGAGGGGTTCCGCGAGCAGCTTCTGTTAGCGGGGCATTCGGAGCCCGGCGTATACAACACCTATAACGACCCCGACGAGGCAGCACGCATCATCAACTATTTCGGGGAAAACGCCCCCTTTCCGGACGGCATCTACGTTTCCACCGCCAACTGGAAGCCCATCCTTCAGTATCTGAAGGAGCATCCTCAATTTCACCCTCGCGTGGTGATCACCGATGCCTCTGAGGAGCTTGCTCCCTATGCAGAAGCCCGTATCGTAGACGCTGTGATCCATCAATACCCTGTTGAGCAAGGGTATCAGGCCGCCATGCGTCTGTATGAATATTGCTCTGCCGTCTCCCCCTTCCCCGATCGGCCCGCGGCTCCCTTAACGGGGCAGTATTTGGTGGACCCCTCGTTGCTTCTGCGCTGTAATTATCAAGATTATATCAAGCCCTTTGCCGGGCACCTACTGTAAAACGAAAAGGCTTTCTGTGAATTTCACGGAAAGCCTTGTGTTTTTGCCCATTTACCCCTTCTTTTTCCCCTGTTTCTAAGCCAAAACGACGATTTTGCAAAAAAACTCAAAAAATTTCTTTTACCCCCTTGTCAAAACAAGGAAATTGTGTTATCATATTAATGCTTTACCACGGTAAAGTGAATATTTTACAAGATTGGGGCTTACGAGTATGAAAAAGATCCTGGCGCTGGTGTTTGCACTGGCTATGATCTGCATGTCCATGGCGGCTTGCAGCACCGGTTCCGATGCGGAATACATTGAGGGCAAAGGCTCAATGATCATCGGTATCACCTATTTTGAACCCATGAACTACCTGGAAAACGGCGAACTGACCGGCTTTGAAACCGAATTTGCCACGGCTGTTTGCGAAATTTTGGGTGTAACTCCTCAATTCCAGGAGATCGTTTGGGACACCAAAGAGATCGAACTGAAATCCAAAACTATCGACTGCATCTGGAACGGCATGACCATCACCGCCGACCGTCAGAAGGCCATGTCCATCTCCGATCCTTACATGAACAACAAGCAGGTGCTGGTTGTGAAGGCCGAAAACGTTGGCAAATGGACCGACGCGGCTTCCTTCAAGGATGTGAAGATCGTGGCCGAGGCCGAATCCGCCGGTGAATCCACCATTAAGACGGACGCCCTGTTTGCCCAGGCCAAATACACTGCTGTGGACTCCATGAAGACCGCCATTTTCGAAGTGTTCTCCGGCACGGCCGATGCCTGTGTGGTTGACTTCGTCACCTCCATCGGTATGATCGGCGAAGGCACTGACTACGCCAACCTGGCTGTGGATCCCGCCTTCTCCTTCGCCCCCGAACAGTACGGCATTGCCTTCCGTAAGGGAAGCGACTTTACCGCCAAGGTCAACGCCGCTATCGATCAACTGATCGCCAACGGCACCTTGAAGACCCTGGCCGAAAAGTACAAGCTGGGCGATCAACTGGTGACCGACTAAACGGTTTATTGCATTTTTTCAGGCGCGCTTTCCGGTAGGCGCGCCTGATTTTGCTGTTTTGAAATCTTTGTTGAAGCGCAAGTAACGGAGGTCCTGTATGGATAAGATCATGACTCTTTTGGAAGGTTTCGGGCTAAACACCGCCATCTTCTTTTGCACCCTTTTAGGTGCACTGCCCCTGGGGTTGGCCATTATGTTTTGCACCCGCTCCTCCAACAAAATTATCGCCACCATTTTTCGAGGGATCGTATGGGTGGTGCGCGGCACACCTCTGATGCTGCAACTGATCGCCGTGTTTTATTTACCAAGCCTGATCTTTGAGTGGGCCATGCCCCGTACAGTGGCTGCTATTGTGGCCTTTATCATCAACTACGCCTGCTATTTTTCCGAAATTTTCCGTGGCGGGCTGGATGCCATCCCCGTTGGCCAATATGAAGCCGGGCAAGTGCTGGGGTTAACTCGCACCCAGGTGTTTTTCAAGGTGATCCTCATGCAGGTGGTCAAGCGCATCGTCGCCCCCATGGGCAACGAGATCATCACCCTGATCAAGGACACCTCCTTGGCCAACATCATTGCCGTACCCGAGTTGATCATGGTCTCTAAACGCTTTTTGGCCAAGGGTATTTTGTGGCCCTTTTTCTCCACCGCCATCTTCTTTTTGGTGTTCACGGGCATCACTACGCTGGTGCTTAACCGCTGTGAAAAGAAGCTGAACTACTACAAGCTGTAAGGAGGGGCAAACAGATGGCTTTTTTGGAAATTTGCAACATCACCAAATCCTTCGGGGATTTTTCTGTGCTCAAGGGCATTGAATTTACCGCCGAAAAAGGAGAGGTCGTTTGTTTGGTAGGTGCCTCCGGCGGTGGCAAAACGACCATGCTTCGCTGCCTGAATTTGCTGGAGACCCCCGATTCCGGGCGCATTACCGTGGACGGGCAGGTGATCTTTGACGGAGAGAACACCACGCCCCTTTCCGCAGAGGAGATCCATAACCGCAGACTGATGTTGGGCTTGGTTTTTCAGCAATTCAATCTTTTTCCCCAGTACAGCGTGCTGGAAAACCTTTGCTTGGCTCCCAAGCTGATGGCAGACAAGGCCGAGTATCCCCGCATTGAGCAGGAAGCTATGGAGTTGCTGACCCGCTTGGGCTTGGCCGACAAAAAAGACAGCTACCCCTGCGAGCTTTCCGGCGGCCAACAGCAACGCGTGGCCATTGCCCGCGCATTGATGCTTAAACCCCGCGTGCTTTGCTTTGACGAGCCTACCAGTGCCCTGGATCCCGCCTTGACCCATGAAGTATTGCAGGTCATCCGCGATCTGGCAGCCACAGGTATGACTCAGGTCATCGTCACCCACGACATGGACTTTGCCCGCAAGGTTTGCGATAAGGCCGTGTTCATCGCCTCCGGACGGGTGGTAGAAATGGGAACTCCCGCTCAGATATTCGACAACCCTCAGCACGAGCTGACCCGCGCCTTTCTGGCCCAGGATGAGCAGGAATAAACACATAAAAAGAAGGACGGGATTGTGGCACCTGCCGTAGAGCAGGTGCCACAGTTATATTCGCCTGCGGCGAGTTCTATTGCTTTGCAGTGGTATTCGGCTATCGCCGAGTGGTATTCGCTACGCGAGCTTGAGAGGCGAATATAATATCACTGCGACCATC
>JAFWAE010000032.1 GCA_017507855.1 Clostridia bacterium | reverse complement strand
GAGATGACCATGCGTTTTACGTCGGCTTGGGGCTTCAGGCACACCACAGAGTCGTTGCTTTCGTTGCCCTCGCGGTCGGCCTGCACGTTGTGAATGACCAGGTTGTCCACCGCGCTGTCAATGGAAATGTAGTTCATCTTGTCCTGTACGCCATTGCGGTTGAACACCTGCAGCCCGTCGACGGTAAGATTTTTGATATGTACGTGCTGATCGGCCACGGCGGCAGGATGGCTGTATACGTGGCTGATATCAATAATGGGGCGGTCATCCGAGGGATCCACGTGGCGGATATTACGCAGGGTCAGACTGTCGTATTCACCGCCGATACGGAATAGGAAGGGTTCGCAGTATTGGGCATATTTGTGGTAAGTTTGGCGAAGATCTACGTTTTCGATCAGAATATGGCCGAAATTACCTTTGGAGTCTTTATAATAGGGATTTAAGAAGAAGCCACAGCTTTTATAGGTGCCGTATACGTTGCGAATAGTGATACGGTCAAGCCGTCCTTCTCCCATAGTCAGCAGGCGAATGCCTTGATCGGAATCGTTTAGGTAAACACCGTCAATGAACACATCAGAAATGGAGGAGACCCAATCCCATTCGTCCGGTGTCAAGGCAATAAAATCGTCGCCCGCAGTTCCACGTATATCGCGGATGACCAGATCGCGTCCCGGACCGAAGAAATGCAGGCCGTCCTGATTCTGGGCATATTGCAGATCGGGCAGGGGAATATTTACATTTTCGATGGTCACATGCTCCCAGTTGACAAAAAGCGCGGCATATACCCGTTGGTTGAGCAAACAGACGTCTCGAATGATCAAGTTTCGCACGCCGAAGAAGCGCATGCCCAAAGACCAGTACTTAACAAAATAATCGTAGTTTACGCAATGATAGGGATCGTCATTCCATACCCGCTCGTCGGAGTCGGGTTCAGGTTCGGGGTAACGTATTTGATTGGCGCGGTTGAAATTGTAGGTGCCGCCTTGCAGGGTAATATTTTCATTTTTGATATCGCGGAAATTCCAGTCCGCATTGGTGATTAAGGTGGGTGAGGCATGGTCTGCCAAAAAGAAGCCGCAGGCGTTGTCGCAACAGCGAATGGTGGTATTTGAATGCAAACGGATGCCGCGTACGGTAGCCGCGCCGTCCATCACCAAAGTCAGGCCGCCCCATTCCAAGGCTTTATCCAAAATAGCTTGTACAGCCTCGGTCTCATCCGTGCCACCGCCGGTGATCACGTCCGTGTCCAGCTTCAGGTATTCGCTGGCAATAACGGTACGCTTGCCGCGGGAGGGTTTGATATCCATAAGCTTTGCCTCCTTAAGATTTATTCCATTATAACACGCCGAAAAGAGAAAAGTCTATGCAAAATTTTGATATATTATCTGTTTTTTTCAGCACGATCTTCATCAAAAACAGGCTCTTGCAGATGCGTATGTGTGCAAAAAAACGTCCGAAAGCCCACTTGAGGGTCAAAAAAGCCACCACGTTTCGTGGTGGCTTTTTCGTATTGGAAAGGATCAGTCCTTGATCTCGATGCTGTCAGCTTTGCCGCCGGCGTTTTCCACCAGCTCGCCAATGCCGTTGGTGACCACGCCGGAGATGACCATGCGTTTCACGTCGGCTTGGGGCTTCAGGCACACCACAGAGTCGTTGCTTTCGTTGCCCTCGCGGTCGGCCTGCACGTTGCGAATGACCAGGTTGTCCACCGCGCCGTCAATGGAAATGTAGTTCATCTTGTCCTTGACGCCGTTGCGGTTGAATACCTGCAGCCGGTCAATGGTCAGGTTCTTCAGGTGTACGTGCTGGTTTGCCACGTAGTCGGGGTGGCTGAACACATGGCTGACGTCTACCAGGGGGCGGTTATCCGTGGGATCCACGTGGCGGATGTTGCGCAGGGTCAGACTGTCGTATTCACCGCCGATACGGAACAGGAAGGGTTCGCAATACTGGGCGTATTTATGATAGGTCTGGCGCAGATCTACGTTTTCAATGAGAATGTGGCCAAAATTGCCTTTGGCCTTGGCAAAGTAGGGATTCATAAAGAAACCGCAGCTCTTATAGGTACCGTAAACGTTACGCACAGTGACGCGGTCCAGACGGCCTTCGTTGTGAGTCAGCATGCGGATGCCCTGATCGGAGTTGTTCAGCAGTACGCCGTCGATCAGCACGTCGGAAATGGAGGAAACACCGTCCCATTCATCGGGAGTCAGGGCGATCAGATCATCGCCTGCTACACCACGCAGGTCGCGGATGACCAGGTCGTGACCGGGACCGAAGAAATGCAGGCCGTCTTGGTTCTGAGCGTACTGCAGATCGGGCAGGGGGATATCCACGTTTTGCACGGTCACGTGCTCCCAGTTGATGAAAAGGGCTGTATATACGCGCTGGTTGAGCAGGCAAGCATCGCGGATGATCAGGTTCTTCACGCCGAAGAAACGCATACCAAAGCACCAACGCTTGACGAAATAGTCGTAGTTCAGAGGATGCTCGGGATCATCGTTCCAGACACGCTCATCGGAGCCGGGCTCGGGCTCGGGGTATTGAGCCTGATGCTCGCGGTTAAAGTTATAGGTACCGCCTTGCAGGGTGATGTTTTCATTTTTGATATCGCGGAAATCCCAATCGGCATTGGTGACCAGGGAGCGCAGGGCGCCGTCGGCCAGATAAAAGCCGCAGGAATTGTCGCAGCAACGGATGGTGGTATTGGAATGCAAACGGATGCCGCGTACGGTAGCCGCGCCGTCCATGACCAACGTCAGGCCACCCCATTCCAAAGCCTTGTCCAAAATAGCTTGTACAGCCTCGGTTTCATCGGTGCCGCCGCCGGTGATTACGTCGGTATCCAGTTTCAGGTATTCGCTGGCAATAACAGTGCGCTTGCCGCGGGAAGGTTTAATGTCCATGAGTAGATTCCTCCAAAAATGCAAAATACAGTCTCGGCTGTGATGTTTCCATTATATCACAGGTGAATTTTAAAAGTCTATGGACAATCCTAATTTTACCATGACAATCTTCATCTTTTTTGATTTTTTTGTTTTATGACCGGGCGTATGCTTGCATTCTTATTCGGTTTGGCGTATAATTGACGGGTAACCGCAAACGAAAGAAGGGGTGAGCTTATGAGCCTGCTGGCGGCTGATAGCATCAAAAAAGAATACGACCGTCAAACGGTGCTCAACGGAGTCACTTTCCGTTTGGAAAAAGGTGATTGTGCCGCCTTGATCGGCTCCAACGGGGCGGGGAAGACCACGCTGCTGAAGATTTTGGCAGGCACGGAAGAGGCGGATGCAGGCGGCGTTTTTTATGAAAAAGAGGCGCGGGTAGCTTATTTGGCCCAGCGCTTTGACGGCGCCGGAGAGCAAACGGCTCTGTTTCATCCCCGGGTGGAGGCTATGCGGGTGCGTATGCAGGCCATTAATGAAGAACTGGCCACAGCCCACGGTGAAAAGATGGAAGCCTTGCTGGATGAGCTGGGGAAATTGCAGCAACAGTACGAGCAGGCAGACGGCTACGTGATCGAAAGCCGAATCAAGGCCGTGGCTATGGGATTGGGTTTGCCCATGTCCACCCTGAGCCGTCCCCTTTCTTCCCTTTCCGGGGGAGAGCGGATGCGGGCGGAGCTGGCTCATCTGCTTATCGGGCAACCGGACGTTCTGCTGTTGGACGAGCCGACCAACCATTTGGATATTGAAGCCATGGAATGGTTGGAACAATATTTGTGCGGTGCGGGAGTCACGGCGGTGATTGTATCCCACGACCGCTGGTTTCTTGACCGTGTAGCTACCAAGACCCTGGAGCTGCAGGACGGCACAGTGGTGGAGCGACGGGGTAATTTTTCTGCTTTTATGGAGCAGAAAAAACAGGAGGAGACCCGCTTTTTTGCAGAAAAGAAAAGGCTGGCCGCCGAAACGGAGCGCCAGGCCGAGATCGCGGAACGCCTGCTTCGCTGGAAAAAGAACAATTCAGCTTATTCCCGCCAAAAGCTGACGGTTAAGCTTTCCGCTCAAATGGAAGAAATGCAGGCGCGGCAAAAGGCGCGGCATTTTAACGCTCAGCGGACCTTAAAGCTTCGCTTGGCCGACCCTGCTCACCTTTCCGGGGTGATCGCGGCGGCGGAGGGAGTTGGAAAAAGCTTTGGCGAGCGCACCCTGTTCAGGCAAGTCTCTTTTTTGATCCGCGGTGGCGATAAGGTGGGGATCGTAGGGGCCAACGGGACGGGAAAATCCACCCTTTTACAGCTGATGATGGGGTTGGACGACGATTTTGACGGCAGTATTTACCTGGGCGAATGGGTGCGCTTCGGCTTTTTGGGCCAGCACGTGGCTTTTGAAAACGAGGACCTCAGCGTAACGGAAGAGGTAGCCCAACGATTCGATATGACGGAAAACCGAGTGCGTGAATATTTGGCTTCCTATATGTTCTACGGAGATGATCTGCTGAAGCCTTTAAAGGTCCTTTCCGGTGGAGAACGTTCCCGTTTATACTTGGCTTGCCTGCTAAAGGATGCCCCGGATTGCTTGATCTTGGACGAGCCGACCAACCATCTGGATCTGCCTTCCCGAGAGGCATTGGAGCAGGCGCTGGAGGGATATGAGGGCACGGTGATCGCCGTGTCTCACGACCGCTGGTTTTTGGCGCGGTGCGTACAGCGGGTGTTTTCCTTGGAAGAAGGGGGGCTGGTGATCCACGAGTGCCCCTATGAGGAATTTTTACGCCGCCGTTCCAAGCGTGATACGGCGGTGAAAAAGGAAAAGCAACCGTCGGCTCTGCCGGCCGGAACAGAGGCTGCACAAAACCGCCGCTCCCGTGCGGAGGAACGACAGGCACGGGCTGCTTCGCGGTCTCGGTTGGCGGCTTTAGAGAAGACCATCGCTTCCTTGGAAGAGCAGATCGTTGAAGCTGAAAAAGCCTTTGGTCCCGACACGCCTCCCCGGGCGTATGAGGAGTACCAGCAGCTTTTACAGCAAAAAGACGAAGCGTACGAGGAATATTTCCGTTTAGAAGAAGAAAAAACGGAAATATAGGAAGAATTTTTTTCATATCTTTACAAAAAAATCGTTTTTTGCATTGATTTACGGAAAAAAAGATGATACAATATACTATAATCGCAGCAAATCATCTTACCATATTTTGCGGAGGTATCTTGGTTATGAAGAAAGTACTGGCTCTGGTTCTGGGCGTTCTCATGGTACTGTCGGCTTTTTCCGGCTGTGCGTTGACGCTGGATACGCTGGAATTTCAAAAACGTGGGGCTAACCCCGTTTATTTTGGCGCAGAACCCATTGGTTTTGATCCCATTAAAAACGCAGATATCGCGTCTCTGCGCTATTTGACCATGCATCACATGGGCCTTTACGTGGTTAACGAAAAAGGCAAGGTCGTGGAATCCCTGTGCACGGGTATCAAGTGGGACGACGAGGATCCCAATAAGATGATCATCTCGTTGGCCGAGTCCCGTTGGACCGACGGTAGTTACCTGAATGCCGACGATTTCATCTATGCCTGGAAGCGCGTGCTGGATCCTGCTAACGAATCTCCCTATGCGCACCTGTTCTTCGAGGTGCTTAATGCCAAGAATTACTATGAAGGCAAGGTCAGCATTGACGACGTGGGTATTCTGGCTTTGGACGACTATACCATTGAAGTGGAATTTGAAGGCAAGGGCAGCACGGTGTTTGAAAACATGCTCAGCTGCGCGGTGTTCTACCCCCTGCGTGAGGACACCACCGCTGCCGCCAACGACTGGTACACCCGTCCTGCCGTTATGATCGGCAGCGGCGCCGGCTACGTGAGTGCCTGGGACAAGGGCAAGACGCTGGCTGTGGCCCAGTCCAACTACTTTATCACCCGCTATAAAAAGTATTTCCTGAGCAAGGACGAGGGCAAGGATGCCTATCAGATCGGCTTCTCCGTCGTGGCCAACAAGACTGAGGAAGAGCTGGCTGATATGTTTGTGAACGAGCAACTTTTGTTCATGGCTGAGGTCCCCCAGGCTGTTTACGAAAAGGTGGAAGCTACCGGCTGGACCAAGAGCGTGGCTGCCGATGCTACCGCTACCGTGTTCTTCAACTATTCTAAGAACAAGTTTGACGCTCAGACCCGCAAGGCCCTGTCCTTGGCGCTGGATCGCAATGCTTTGGCAAGCGGCTCCGTGCTGGCCCAGTCTGCTGCTACGGCGTTTGTGCCCAATACGATCTCCGATGTGAAGACCAATAAATCCGATTTCCGCAAGGCGGGCGGCGCTTTGATTTCTGCTTCCGCAGACACAGCGGCTAAGCAGGCCCTCAGCGGCAATGCTCCCAGCTTTACGCTGACGGTGATCGACAACAGCTCTTGGGTTTCCCTGGGCGAAAAGATGGCTCAGCAATGGGAAGCTAATCTGGGTGCCAAGGTTACTGTGAAGGCGCTGGATTACGATGATTTTGTCAAGGCTGAAAAGAACGGCAACTATGAAGCTATTCTGGTTCCCTTTAATGCTCTGTTTGACGATGCTTACGGTATGCTGGAACGCTTCCTGTCCTACAGCGGCTTTAATACCACCGGCTATGCAGACGAAGCTTACGACAAGATGATTGCGGACGCCCTGGCTTGCGAGACCAAGAAGGATCGCGTGGCTGCCATGCACGAAGCCGAAAAGTATTTGGTCGAGCAGATGGCCGCTATTCCCGTTGTGTTTATGAAGTACGTATATGCCGTCAACCCCCATCTGTCTGACATCTCTGTGACTGCCAGCGGCGCTGTGGATATTGAGCACACTCACGTGACCATGAACTCCATTGTTTATACCGATGAGATCGAGGCTGCCAAGCGCGAAGCCGAAAAGGCCGCCAAGGAGAAAGAAAAGAACTCCAAGTAAAAAAACAAATAAAAACCGGATCGCTCGCTCGATCCGGTTTTTTGTTTGTACAAAACGGCTTAAAACGTGGGATATTTCCTTTTATAATCAACGCCATCTGATTACCTGCATAAAAAAACAGACTGTGCAAAGCACAGTCTGTTTTGGTTGCGAAAGGAAATTATCTCTTTTTCCACTCGTCGTACTGTTCCATGTAAGCCTTTTCCTCGTCGGAGAACTTACGCAGGGTATTTACGACTTCGCCGTTGTTGTACTTGCGATCGTTCACATCTTCAGCAGTACCCATCACGGTGATGTTGCACTGACGATGACGGGCGCGGACATGGTCCCAGTCAATGAAGTAGATGTGGGCAAATTCGCCGCCGTCCAGCTTGCCGTCCTTGATGGTCATGGTTTCGCTGCGGCCGAAGAATACGCTGCGCAGGTGGCCGTCGGTATTCATGGAGGTGAAGTTGCCGGGCTCGTTTACGTAGCGACCAAACTGAGCGTGCACGGGGCCGGGATGACGGTAGTCACCTTCATCGGTATAGTCGGGGATCAGCTTTCTCATGATGTCCAGCAGATCGTGCTGCAGATACTCCAGATCGAAGGTGTCGAAGTCGTGGGAGCATTCCTGAACCATAACGGAGCAGGTGGTGTGGTGAGACACAATAGCCACGGTGCCGTTCTTGATGCCGGACTCTGCAACGACTTTCATGACGTCGGTAGAGATGTCATGGAAGGTGGGGATCCAGCCGCGGGACTGAAGCTCCAGTTCTTTTTGGTACACTTTGAATTCCATGGTTTTTTCCTCCTAAAAATAATTGGCAAAATGTATTTAAATGGGTTTTGCGTTCTTAAGCAGATACTGTTCGGCTTCCACGCTCCACAAGCCGTTGTGGCGGTTACAGATTTCGGCCAGGCCGGCAAAGAGGGGATCGGTCTTCCCCTTTTCCTCAAATTCCGTAATGGCCGTAATGGGCATGCTGATATGAGTGTAGATCAGCTTCTTTCCGCCGGGGATCTTGGGCAGGTTCAGGGTGGCTTCCGCCGCGGCGTCCAAACCGCCAATGTGGGTGACCATGCAGGCGGGGTTCAAACGGCCGGTTTCCATATCGCGCAGGCAATCGCGCATATCTTGGCTGTTTCCGCCGGAAGAGCCTACCACATGGGTGTAGTTATAGTGAACGTTGTAGAAATTAAACTTGGCGGCAAAAGCATGGTCGGTGGGACCGGCAAAGAAATTCATGCAACCGTCATACCCCAAAATGGCATCGCCCAGCTCGGCTACGGCGGCCACGGGGGCAAAGATAAACACGTCGTCAAAGCCTTGGCCGTCGGTCAAAGCCATCAAGGCTGCTTTGGGATCTTCCGTTTTGGCTGTGTTGACATAGTACAGCTTTACGCCGTTTTTGGCAGCCTCTGCGGGAGGCAGGATTACCTCGGCACGGGCCAGGCGGGCATCGTCAATGTCGGTGATGACGACTGTGGCAGGGCCGTTTTCCATGTGAATGGCGTACTCAATAGCCCCCAGTCCCATCGGACCGGCACCGGCCAGAATCGCCAGGTTTCCGCCCTTTTTCACGCCCATGATATGTTCGTATTTTTCGGTGGTGGTGTGATAGTTGGAGTTAAAAGCACCTGCAATGCAGGAGAGGGGCTCGGCCAAAGAGCCGAAAAAGTACGCTTCGCCGTTATAGGGAAGCACGCACTTGGTTTCCATGCCCTGGTTGGGGAAGATCACGTACTGGGCGCTTCCGCCGCAGTACTCAAAAGAATAGCCAAAAGCCGCAGGGCTACCGTGGTAGCGCATATTGGGCTGCACGGTCACCTTTTGGCCCACCTTGTATTCATCTTGCCATTTTTTGCCTACTTCTACGATCTCGCCGCAAAATTCATGGCCGATGATCACGGGGTGAACGTCAATATCGTCAGGCACACGCTTATGCTCGGTTCCCTGAATGGCAGCCTTGTAAGAGGACATGCAAATACTGTCGGATACAACGCGGCAAAGAATCTCATCGTCCCGGATCGCGGGAAGAGGGTATTCGTCCAGCCGCAGATCGGAAGCGGCATGCAGACGCACAGCTTTGGTATTCATAAAAAGCCTCCTCATAGAAACAAACTTATTTTTTACTATTATAACAGTTTTGCAGGGAAAAATATAGTCCCAAATCGCTGACGTTTGAAAATAAAGGCGGACCGTTTTTGTGCAAAATTACACACCCGGATCTACGGCGACTTCCTGAGGGGGTTCCAACAGCTGTTCGGGGTGCTTAAGCAGGTTTTCCAGATGGTGGAGGGCTGCGGCCATGTTGAAGCCGTCGGCAATTCGTTCATCCAGTACCAGGCGCAACGTCATGTATCTGCGTACCACGGGGGTACCGTCGGCTTTGACATGCATTTCGTTGCGACGCATACCAAAGGCGCAGAATACAGAGGTGGTGCCGAAATTGTAGATGTGGTGGTACACCGGGTCAATGCGCAGGGAGCCCAGGTCTGTCAAATAGGCGCTGGTGTGAAAGGGGCTTAAATTGTGGATAAACTTGGGCATGATGCCCAAATTGTCCAACTTGGTGACCGTCCACACGACAAAACGAATGAGGAAGGCAGGCAGGCTGCGCAGTACCTTGACAAAGGCATCCGTGTCATTTTGGGAATCTTCTTCGGCCATGCATTCGTCTACCGCTTTTTGGAAGCGGTCCATGACGTCGTACAGGGTATCTTGGGGATCGAATTGAACCTTGATAACGCCCTCATCCCCCTGCTCGCGCATTTCTTTTTTTATGGTCAGGGAAAGAGAGATGCTGTTGCGAGCAAAAATTTTGCCTCCTCGCACAAAACGGTTGAGCACGGGCTTGGCGGCCAACGTGCGCACAAAAGCCGTTAAAAGAAGGTGCAGAAACTTTACGGGAAGGTCTTGCTCCTGACGCAGTTTTTGCAACAGAAGGTCTACTTGGGCCATGTCGATTTTGGTTTCAAAGAAGACCTGGGCATCACAGCGGTCCTTCATAATGTGCGGCATCACAAAAAAGAAAGGATCTGCCTTGCGGATCTTTTTTCCGTCATAGCGGTCCCCTAAACGCCGTTTAGCCATAAACAAAACCTCTTTCCTTAAAAATCCCCACTATTAAAACTATTGTACCACAAAAACTGATTTTTTGCAAGGGGAGGAGGAAAAAATCCCCGAGGCTTGTTCAGAGGTGCACAAAATAAAAAACACAGACTCGAGGGTCTGCATAATTAGCGGTAAAATGAAATCAGCCACCACGATATTCGTGGTGGCTTTTTGATATGCAGAAAACAAAGAAGCTCTCGCTGTGAGGTGTTAAAACAGGATTTATTTTTTCAACGATGTTCTCCATTCACATATCATTTGATTAACTTCCGTCGTGGTCATTTTTGAAGCAACATCCCACGCTTGCGGAAAATAAGTTTGCACAAAGCGTACTTGCTCTTGCTTGGGTACATAGTCAGACGGAATCAATAATTTTTGCATATGGATTGCTCTAACAGTTTGCTTGAAAATTTTATTTTTATCATCTAATGATAGCTGACTATATCTTCGGATTATAATCTTTCCCAATGATTCTTGTTTTAGAATTTCATTATATACATTACCAATTTGTGTTTCTTTTTCAATAGATATAGAAATTTCGGAAGTATATACACCTTTCATGTGAGTGGGGGTAATCGCAGGATTATCACCGTTGCATTCATAAATGCTTCCAGTTACCTTGCTATAAAAATCGTAAAGCATATTATCGTAATGTTCGACAAAAACTACTTTACCATTTTCATTTTCACTAAAAGTTACCCATTTGTAAGAACGATTCCATATGTAAAACAGAGCAATACAATAGCTTGGCGTAAAACATATCACAGGTTTTGATATTGCATTGGTTTGTGTAGCGAACGGTTCTAATTTCTTTATGTTTTGAATTTGAGTTCCGTGATATAGATTCATATCAATATCCCCCATAACTTTTGGTACACTAATATTGTATCATAAAATGGGAACATTTTCAAGGAACATCAATTGTAAAGCCATTTTGTGGTGCTTGCGTCCGGGGCAAGCATAGCGCGTGGCAGTCCACGCACGACCGGGCAGAAGCCCGAACCCACTATCCGCATGGGAAAACGGGGTAGCAAAGGCTCCCTTTACACAAGGGAGCCTTTGGAAAGCTACCGCCAATGGAAAAACACCACCAAAGAGATTTCCTTGGTGGTGTTTGCGCTTTCTCCGCTAAAAATGCAGAGTGGAATGTCTGTGTTTTTTATTAGGCAATGAGGGATTGCAGGCCCGTGATCAGCAACAGAGTCACAAAAAAGGAGAGGTCCAACGGGAATTGCTGCAATGAAGGAAACAGACGGTGCAACACAAGGCGGACGGGAGAAATAAACGGCTCTGTGGCGTAATAGCAAAAACGGTTGATCTTCAGGTTCTGGGCATCGGGGATCCAGGAAAGGACTGCGCGCACCAGCATACAAAGGTCCAGCGCGCTTAAGGCATAGTAGCAAACCCCCCGAAAGAAGAGAAAAAGGCTGTCCACCGTTTTAATACTCCGAGCTGAAGCTGTCTTCAGCCAGTTCGTTATCGCCGGCCACGTCCACGTTTCGGGGCGTGATGATGAAGTTGTTGTCGGCTACACGGTTCAACTGGCCGCCGATGGCAAAGGCTACACCAGCCAAAAAGTCCACCAAACGGCGAGCGGTGTCTCGGTTAGCGCGTTCCAGGTTCAGCAGTACGGTCTTGCGAGCCAACAGGTGGTTGGCGATTTCTTTTACGTTTTCGTAATGCTCGGGCTTCATGACCACCACTTGCAAAGAGGCGGAATTATCCTGGCCCATGGGCTGAGAATTGCGATTTCGGCGACGGGGAGCGGGCTCGGCGTCCTCTTCGGATTCGTCCATCCCTTCGTTGTCCATGTCGTCGTAATCATCGTAATCGTCGTAGTTGCGTCCTTTGATCCAATCGGCAAATTTTCCTGCCATGTTCATTCTCCTTTTATTGGTTGATAATTCCTGGCTCCGAAAAGAGCGGTTCCTAAGCGAATCAGGTTGGAGCCTTCCTCTACGGCGGCTTCAAAATCGCCGGACATACCCATAGAGCAGATCTCCATACTTATATTATGAAGGTTTTGAGCGCGAATGTCAAGAAACAGAGCGTAAAATTGCGAAAAAAGTTTTTTTGCCTGCTCGTGATCGGGGCAGGGAGGGGGGACCGTCATCAATCCGCGAACGGCAATATGAGGAAGTAGGGCCATCTGCTTTAGCAAGTCGGGCAGGTCTTGGGGCTCCACCCCGAATTTGCTTTCCTCGTTTCCCATATGGACTTCCACCAACACAGGCATGACCTTTTGGCAGACAGCGGCGCGGCGTTCGATCTCCTCGGCTAAGGCCAGACTGTCTACAGATTGGATCATATCCACTTTGTCGATGATGTATTTTACTTTGTTTCGCTGCAAATGACCGATCAAATGTACCTCCACCCCATCCAAATGCAACCGGTCGTACTTAGCCAGCAATTCCTGTACGCGGTTTTCTCCGATGAGGTTTATACCGGCGGCAATGGCTTCGTTAATGCGCTGCGGTTCCACGGTTTTGGTAACGGCCATCAGACGCACCTCCTTGGGGGGAGAAGAGGAACGACTTTGCGCCTGCCGTATCCGCCTTTGCGCGGCTTGAATATTTTCGGCAATACTCATTTGATCACTTTTCCTACGTATAGATTTTTCCCTCCGTAAATGATCTCGTCGTACAGGGAAAGATTTTTAGAGGAGGCATCCGAAAGATCCCGCACGATGACGAAATCGTCCTTGTACAGGGTGGGAGTGACGGCACGAAATTCCACCAGACTGCCTCGCAGAATGTAGACACCCGTGACTCCTTCCAGCATGCGCAGGGAGTTTTGGGGCACGCGGAAGCCCGTGTAGCTTTTATAGACGACCTCACAGGTGACGCGGCGGGCATCGCAAAAGGAGTCGTGCAGGGTGGTCAAGGAGAACACCGCCGTTTGCAGGCCGTCTTCGGGGGCAGACAGGGAACGCAGGCGCCCCTTCAGTGAGGTCATTCCATCCACGGAAAAATTCAGCGTCATCAGGGAGCCTACGTTCAATCTTTCGGCCCATTTTGCGTCTACGTTGCAAACGAAGTACCATTCGTAGTCGGTGACGATCTTTCCTACTGCATTGGCAGTCGGAGCGGGCTGCAGCGTGCGCAGGGTATCAAGATCGGCAGGGGTCAGGGTGTCCAGATCTTCAGGAATCAGCAGGGATTCGAATCCGTCTGTCAGGGAAGAAAAATAGCCGGCTTGAGGGGCCAAGACTCTGGCGCTGTAGGAGGAGGCCTGCTTTTCCAGTTGCTTTTTTTCGGCTTTTAGATCTTGGATCACAGGGGTATAGTCCACGGTGCTGTCCAAAATAACAGCCTTTTTATTCAGCAACGTGCGCAATTCATCGGTAGCCTCGTCCACCTCTGTCCGCACACCGCATTGCCCCAGCAGAGCCAAGGCCCGGCGTTGGGTGCGGATCTCGCTGTAAAGGGCGGTTAGGTTGCCGGAAAGGGAATGGCGCTCTGCCATCACCTCGTTCAACTCGTCAATGCGCCGATCCAAGGAACGAATCTCGGCGTACAGGTCGCTGTTGACGTGGGAATCGTATATATAAGCCAGGACACTGTTCTTGGATACCCGCTCGCCGTTTTCGTACACACAGCTGACACTGACGGCATTAGCGGTCAAAACCGATTCGCGACGCACCACAAAACCGTCTGTGATCTGGCTGTCATTTACGGTGGCGTATAGAGCCTTCAGCGTTTGCAAGCCGGGATCTACGGCCACGGAGACCTGATAGCCCACAAAGATCAGCCCTGCGGCCAATAGAAGAGCCAGTACGGTTTTGGTCAAAGGTCGCACGGTCAGTTCCAATTCCTTTCCTTTAAAATTTCCATTGTCTGCTGTAACGGAGGCGTTTGGCCGTCAACAAACAGCTGTACGGCGTCTTTTTGAGAGCGGAGCCAGGTCAGCTGACGCTTGGCATAGCGGCGTGTTTCGCGGCAAAGGACCTCCATCGCCTCTTCCAGGGAGCATTCTCCCTTTATCCAGGGGAGCAATTCCTTGGGACCGATGGCCTGAGCGGCTGTGCCCGTGCCCTCATAGTTTTGCCAAAAAAGGCGGATCTCCTCGCAAAGACCGTCTTGTAGCATGGCTTGTGCCCGCAGACCGATGCGGTCGTAAAGCTTTTGCCGGTCATGAAAGTTTAAACAAAGGAGCAGCGCATCGTAGGGGCTTTCCCCGGGGACACTTTCTTCCAGCAATTGCGTGGGTGTCTTGCCCGTTTGATAAAATTGCTCCACGGCACGGCACACCCTTTTTTTATCGTTGGGGTGCAGTTGGGCGGCGCGTACAGGGTCGATTTGCTGTAGCTTTTCGTATAATTGCAGGGCGGGCATTTCGTTTAGTTCAGCCCGCAAACGGGGATCGGGAAGATCTTCACCAAAGCTGCGTCCTTCCAGCAAAGCGCGCATGTACCAGCCCGTGCCCCCACATAAAATGGGGAGCTTTCCTTTTTCGTGGAGCTGCTGTACCAGGGGGGTGGCCAATTCCACGTACCGCGCGGCCGAAAAGGGTTCGCAGGGATCCAAAAATCCGATGAGGTGATGGGGAACCTCCTGCATTTCCGAGACTGTGGGTTGGGCCGTAGAAATGGGGAGTCCCCGATAGATCTGCATAGAGTCGGCCGAAATGATCTCGCCGTTAAGTCGCTTGGCCAATTCAATAGCTAAAGAGGTCTTCCCCGAGGCGGTGGGGCCGCAAATACATAAACAGCGTGTTTTATTCATCGTTTAAATTGTTTTTCGAAATCCCGTTTGGTCAAAACGAAATAAGTGGGTCTGCCGTGAGGGCATTGCTGCAAGGCGGGGTTTTTGCACAGTTCCTTGACCAGCTCCTGAAGATGGCAGGAGGTATAGACATGGCCGCCCTTGATGGCCGCTTTGCAGGCGGCAGTAAACAGGGCCCGCTCGGTCAGGCTTTCGCGCACGGCCTGACTTTGACGCACCGTCAGTTGCTCCAGCATTTCGGGGATCAGGGAGCCGATATCCGTGCCCGTCAATTCCTCGGGAATGCTTCTGACAGCCAATGTGTCCTGGCCAAAGGCATCGCATTCAAAACCGCTTTCGGCAAAAAAAGAGGCAAAATCTTCGTATACGGCATACTGGGCCGCCGTCAAGCGTACGGGAACCGGTTGCAGCAGTACCTGAGAAGCGGTTTTTTCCGTGCGTCTGCGGGCAAGCAGGCGTTCGTAGATGATCCGTTCGTGAGCAGCATGTTTGTCAATGACCCATATTTCCTCCTCTACCTGGGCGAATACATAGGTAGAAAAGGCTTCCCCCAATACGGTGAAGGGGCGCTCTTTGGGAACTTCGCAAGGGGTCGGTTCGGCAGTAGGGGCAGCTGCAGGTATAGGCTCGGCAATGGGGGTAGAATCAAAAACATGCAGGCGTTCTGCTGTCTTGGAACTTGGTGCCGGGGCATTATAAACGGGTCGCGCAGGGGGCGGAGCGTAGGAAGCCATATAGGCAGCTACCGCAGGCTGGGCACTTTGCTTGACGGAAAAGCTTTCCCCATAACCGCCGGGGCGGTAGGGGGCAGGCTTTTTTTTGATCTCTTCCAGGTGCTGTTGAACAGCCTTGGGATCCTGGGCAGGGGTCTGCAAAATTTTCAATGCCTCGCGGCGGGTATCCAAGGCAAAGGAAGCCGGTTTGGCAGAAGCACTCAAGGCACTGCGAACAGCGTAATAAACGCTGTCAAAAGCACTGCGTTCGTCGGCAAAGCGAAGCTCCGTCTTGGTGGGATGTACGTTTACATCCACCGAAGCCAGGTCGATGGAGGCGTGCAGTACGCAGGCGGGATAGCGGTCGCCGGGAATGATTCCCTTGAACGCTTCCTCCAAGGCAAACATGAAGGTACGGGAGCGAATATAGCGCCCGTTGACAAAAAAGCATTGATGAGAACGGGTGGAACGGGCTCCCGTGGGGGTGGAAACGAAGCCGGAAATTTTAATGCCGCGGTGTTCTCCTTCAACCGGATACAGGGAGGAGGCAAAGTCGCGGCCGAATACGGCGTACACAGCGTTAAGCAGCTGGCCGTCTCCGGGAGTATGTAAACGGGTACGGCCGTCCTGAATCAGGCGAAGGGAAAGGGAGGGGTTGGCCAAGGCCAAACGCTCGCAGACCGTCAGGCAGGCGGCGGCTTCGGTGCTGTCCTTTTTCAAAAATTTGCGCCGTGCAGGTGTGTTGAAAAACAGCTCTCGCACCATTACGCTGGTGCCTACAGGGCATCCGGTGCGCTCGGTATGGGGAGCCTCTCCGCCGTCACAGGTCAGGTTTACCCCAAATTCGTCCTGCGCCGTACGGGTGAGAATTTGCAGTTTGGAAACGGAGGAAATAGCGGCCAACGCTTCACCGCGGAATCCCAGGGTGGCGATGGCATCCAGATCGGAAGCACGGCTGATCTTACTGGTAGCGTGACGAAGCAAGGCTGTCTGCACGTCCTGCTCGGTCATGCCGCAACCGTTGTCTGTCACGCGGATGAGTAAGGCCCCGCCGTTTTGGATCTCGGCCGTTACGGTGTCGGCACCGGCATCTATGGCGTTTTCCAGCAGCTCTTTTAAAACCGAAGCGGGACGCTCCACCACTTCGCCTGCGGCGATCAGGTTGGATACCTGGGGGTCTAACAGCTGTACGGTGGGCATTTGGCACCTCCTTAAAAAATTGCGGGGTAGGGGTAGGCACTTTTACAGAGAACGGTCGTCCACCCCGTTTAAATAGTCGGCAACGCTGTCCATAATGCGTTGCAGGCAGCCTTCTTTAAAGGGATCGTCTAAATGGGAGGCGGCCAGCAGATCGCGGAAGGTCTTGGTGCCTCCCAAAGAGCAAAGATGCACGTAATCGGGCCAGGTTTGCGGATCCTTTTGCTGTGCGCGTTGCCAAAATTGCAGAGCGCATACCTGGGCCAGGGTATAGTCGATATAATAGAAGGGGGAAGTGAAGATATGGCTTTGGCGGAACCACCAGCCTCCCCGTTCCAGCAGGGAGCAGCCGCGGTAATCCTTATGGGGCAGGTACTGCTTCTCCAATTCACGCCAGCAGGTCTTGCGCTGTGCGGGAGTCCATTGGGGATTGGCGTAGATCTCATGTTGGAAATGGTCTACCAGCACCCCGTAGGGAATAAACTTGACGGCCGCGCTTAAATGAAGAAAATGATATTTGTCCGTATCGGGGCCAAAAAACAATTTCGTCCAAGGCCAAGCCAAAAATTCCATGCTCATGGAATGGATCTCGCAGCTTTCCATGGTGGGAGACATACAACCGGACGGGCGGATATTGGCCAAATTGGAGCAATAGGTCTGAAAGGCATGGCCGGCTTCGTGGGTCAGCACGTCCACGTCTGCCGCTGTGCCGTTGAAATTGGAAAAAATAAAGGGCACCTTATAGTCGGCAAGGGTGATGCAATAGCCTCCCCCGGCCTTTTTGGGCTTGGTGACCAGGTCCATCAGTCCGCAACGGCGCATCATACGGAAAAAGTCGCCCGTTTGGGGGCTCATATTGTCGTACATTTCCTGAGCGGCATCCACCAATTGGTCGGCCGTGCCGTGGGGCATGGGATTGCCGGATAAAAATTCGAAATTTTCGTCGTAATAGCGCAATTCTCCGTAGCCCAGGCGTTCTGTTTGGCGAGTAAAGAGCTTTTCGGCCAAGGGGACCACGTGTGCAAGCACTTGCTTGCGATAGTAGGCTACGTCCCGTCGGTCATAATCCAAACGCCCCATGCGCAAATAGCCCAGCTCTGTAAAGTCCTTCAGCCCCAATCCTTGGGCCACCGCCGTGCGTACTTGCACCAGGCGGTCAAAGATCTCGTCCAGGACAGTTTCGTTTTGCAGGAAAAAGTCTGCCATTTTTCCGTGGGCCTTGCGGCGCATTTCTCTGTCGGCAGACTGAGTCAGGGCCCGAAGACCGGAAAGGTTGTAGGTCTTTCCGTCCAACTCGATCTCTGCAGAGGCCAAAAGCTTGTCATAACGGCTGCAAAGGCGGTTTTCCTCTTGCAGCAGAGGCACGACCTTTTCGTCAAAACAGCGTGCATCGCATTGAGCGCGCAGAAAATAGGGCAAGGGCAGGCGCTTTTCCATTTCCTCTCGCAGGGGGGAGGAAAGCATCAGCTTTGCCAACGCGTTGTGCAGTTCCTCGTAAATCGGGGTTTCTTCGTCCCAAAGGTCGTTTTCCTTGTCGTAAAATTCGTCGGAGGTATCCACCGTGTGGCGCACGTAGCAGAGGGCGTACATGGTGTCTACGTGGGACAAAAGGGTGTCAAAACGGTAGAAAGCATCCTCAAACACATCCGCATCGTCGGTGCTTTTCATGGTTTCCAGAAAAGCTGAGGCCTGCAGGCGGATCTGCTGGGGATCAGGGCGGCAATAGGCCATCTGATCAAAATGCGTGTTCACCGAAAAAGACATCCTTTCAAGAAAAGCTTTTTATTTTTTGCTGAAGCTGATATAAGTAATTCATGGCCTCAATGGGAGTCATGGCCGAGATATCCGTTTGTTGCAATTGGGCCAGCTCTTCCTGCAAAGCCAAAGCCTGCAGGTCCTGCAGGGGCAGTTCACGTGAGGGGGAAGGGGAGGCGGGCGTATAGGCGCCACGGCCGTTTTCCAAGTCCTGCAATACCTCTTTGGCACGGCGGATGACTTTGTCGGGTACGCCTGCCAGTTTGGCTACTTCAATACCGTAACTGGCTGAGGCTGCTCCGCGCACGATGCGCCGCAGGAAGATAATATCGTCCCCGCGCTTTTTCACGGCGATATTGTAATTGAGCACGCCCTCCAGTTTGTCTTCCAAGGAGCAGATCTCGTGATAATGGGTGGCAAACAAAGCTTTGGAGCCCAGCTTGACCACGGCTTCGGCCACCGCGCAGGCAATGCTCATTCCGTCGAAGGTGCTGGTACCGCGGCCGATCTCATCGAAAATGAGCAGGCTTTGGGGAGTGGCATGGCGCAGAATATTAGCTACCTCCGTCATTTCCACCATGAAGGTGGACTGGCCGGCGGCCAAATTATCGGAGGCACCTATACGGGTAAAGATCTTGTCGCAAAGGCCGATGTGGGCGGAAGAGGCGGGCACGAAGCTACCTGCCTGCGCCATCAGCACAATAAGAGCCACCTGGCGCATGTAGGTGCTTTTTCCGGCCATGTTGGGGCCGGTGATCAACAGCAGTTGGCTGGTCTTAGGCTCCAGACACACGTCGTTTGGCACGAACAGGGAGCTTAGCTGCATGGCTTCCACCACGGGGTGGCGGCCTTCCGTAATACGCAGGGTGCGGCTGTTGTCCATTTGGGGCATGGTATAGTTTCGCTCCTCGGCTACGCTGGCAAAGCTGAGCAAAGCGTCCAAGGCTCCAATGGCAACGGCTGTGCGCCGCAAACGGGCAGTATGTTGGATCACCGTATCGCAAAGGGCGGTAAACAGCTCGTATTCCATGCCCTGCATGCGATCTTGAGCATCCAGAACCTTGGTTTCCAGTTCCTTCAGCTCCTGGGTGATGTAACGTTCACAGTTGGTTAGGGTCTGACGGCGAATATAGGAGGGGGGGACTTGATCCAGGTTGGATTTGGTCACCTCGATAAAATAGCCGAAGACACGGTTAAAGGTCACGCGGAGGTTTTTAATGCCCGTAGCCTCGCGCTCGCGGGCCTCCATTTCGGAAAGAATGGCATTGCTGTCGTCCACCAAATGGCGCATTTCGTCCAATTCGGCGTGATAACCTTTGCGGATCAGGCCACCTTCGCGAACTGTCACAGGGGGCTTTTCGGCAATGGCGCGCAAAAGAAGATCCTGCAATTCCTCCAGACCGTCGATCTCCTCGCGCAATTCTTTGAGCAGAGCGCTTTGACAGGGTTCCAGCACCTCGCGCAGTTCGGGCAGAGGCGCCAAAGAGCGCTCCAAGGCCTGCAGATCGCGGGCATTGGCCGTTCGGCAGATGACGCGGGAAAGCAAGCGTTCCATATCGTGAATGGGATCCAGCAAAATGCGCAGGCGGTCGCGCAGGATCATGTTTTCGGTCAGCTCGCCCACGGCACAATGGCGGCGGCGAATGCGAGGCAGATTGTTCAGGGGCTGTTCGATCCATTTGGTCAGGGTGCGACTACCCATGGGGGTGCAGGTGCGATCCAGCACCCAAAGGAGGGTCCCCTTCTTCTCGCGGCCGTGAAGGGTCTCTACGATCTCCAGATTGCGGCGGGAAGCGGCATCCAACTCCAAAAACTGGCCCGGGGTATAAAAAACCAACCGATCCAGCAAGGGAAGGCGAGTGCGCTGGTTCAACTCAATGTATTCCACGGCACCGCAAATGGCGGCCGCAGCGGCAGCGGGGGCTTCCGAGCAGCCCTCGGGCAGGCGGGGGGCAATGCGATTTGCGTCAAAATATTCGCTTTCCAGGCAGGAGATCATGGCATTCCCCACCGACTGGACCGTAAACAACGAGTGAAATTGGGATAGGTCGGTCACCACCTCGCGGGGGCGGAAGGTGACCAATTCGTTGGCGGCAGCGGTGTAGCGCTCTTCCCCTTGCAGGCTTGTGGCGTACATTTCGCCGGTAGAAATATCGGCAAAGCAAAGGCCCAGCTCGCCGTCCTTTTCGCAGATGGAGGCCAAAAAGCTGTTGCGGCTACCGGGAAGCATGCTGTCTTCAATGACGGTGCCGGGGGTGATGACGCGCACCACTTCCCGACGAACCAAGGTTTTGGTTTTGGAGGGGTCTTCCGTCTGCTCGCAAATGGCCACCTTGAAGCCTTTGTCGATCAGCCTGGCCACGTAACCCTCGTAGCTGTGGAAGGGAACGCCGCACATGGGTGCGCGTTCCTCCTCACCGCAATCGCGGGCGGTCAAGGTCAGATCCAGCTCCCGGGAGGCAATTTTGGCATCCTGAAAAAACATCTCGTAAAAGTCTCCCAAACGGAAAAACAAGATGTGATCCGGATATTGCTCCTTGATCTGCATATATTGCTGCATCATGGGGGACAGCATGGTAGACCCCTCCTTTCGATAAAATGAGTCTCTGTATTAGATGAATATTGGTTAACACCCAATATACAATTTTACGAATATTTATGTTTAACCTTTTTGGTGCTTTGTCTTTGAAAAATGCAAAATGAACAAAAGTATGTTATAATATAGTTACTGAACAAAAACAGACAAATAAGAATTTATAGGAGCAACCATAACGAAACTGATAATATCGCAATAGTTGCTGGTAGCAACTAACATAATTTGATATCATTTAACTATCAAAGAAAAGGAGGAAAAAGTTTATGAACCTTACACCTACAATTAAGCAAGCTACACTTATTTTTAGTATCATCAGCATTGTTTATTTTATCTGTTTGCTTTTTTTGGGCTATTTAGTTGTTCGTGCACTTTTAAAGTATATCCATTCAAAAGATATACGACAGGAAAAATCTAAAACAAAAAAGTCTCTTGGAGAAGTTCTGAAGAATCATCGAATTCTGTGCGGAATGACACAAGAGTTTGTTGCAGAAGCAATTGGAGTTAGCAGACAAGCCGTATCAAAATGGAAAAATGGAACATCTGACCCAAGCACTTCCAATCTCATTTCACTTGCAAAATTATTTGATGTTACACCGGAAATTTTGCTCCAAGAAATAAAGCCTACGGAAAAATAAATCAACAACTTTCAGTTTGTCGAGCTAAATAAAGATAGATTGCTTATAGGAGCAAGGTTGAAACATACCTTGCTCCTTTTTTTGCATTCTCCATAAAATGAATAAAAGGGCAACTGTACACACCAATACTTATCTAATACAGAGACTAAAATGATCCGTTGTGTTTTAGTGGTGGCAATGACCGCCGCAGGAGGCGCATTTGTCCTCGCTGCAACCGCCTGCCTGCTCGCCGTTGAGGAAGAAGGAGATGATGCTGTTCACTTCGTTGACCAGCTTTTCCATTTCCTCTTGCACGCGGTTGAGCTCTTCCATATGAGGGTTGGACACGATGGTTTTGTACAGCTCCTTCATGCGCTCGGAAACGGAACGAATCACGTTCTGGTCCTTTTCTTCCTTTTGGTATTCGGCCTGCAGGATCTGCTTGTTGGCTTCGTATTCGCCGATCACCTTTTGCAGGTCCAGATCGGAATCAAATACGTCGCGAGCCTTCTCCACAGCCTTGAAGCGCTCGTCATCGCGCAGGGCCATGCCCAGCTGGCGGGCCAGATCGGTAATATTGGACATAGTAAAATTCCTCCGTAAAAATAGATTTATATGATGGGAATTATGCGTTTTCTCGGGGGCAAAGCTCGCCGATCAGGGCGTTGAGCTTTGCCTGGGTGATGCGGACGGAGGCAAAATCCCCCGGGCGCAAAGAGGTACACGACGGAATATGTACCATTTTAAAATCAGGAGTGCGGCCACCGCAGCCGAATTCGTCGGCGGTGTCGATCAGAACCTCCACGGTTTTTCCTACCTGTTCGTTGAAACGGCGCAGGGTCACGGTCTCCTGCAGCTTCAACAGGCGCGCCATGCGCTCGTCGGCCACTTCACGCGGGACCTGGTCCTCGTAATCGGCGGCAGGGGTTCCCTTGCGGGGAGAATAGATGAAGGTAAAGGCCGATTCGAAGCCCACCTGCTCCACCACGTCCAACGTGTCACGGAAGTCTTCCTCCGTTTCGCCGGGAAAGCCTACGATGATATCGGTGGTCAGTGCCAGGCTGGGGACGGTCTTGCGGGCCTGTTCCGCCAAGGCCAAGTACTGCTCTTTGGTATAGCCTCGGTTCATCCGCCGCAGGATCCGGCTGCTTCCGGATTGTACGGGCAGGTGCAGATGCGGCATGATCTTGGGAGAAGAGGCCATGGCTTCAAAAAGGCGGACGGATGCATCCTTGGGATGGCTGGTCATAAAACGCAGGCGGAAGTTCCCTTCCACGTTTGCCAGTCGGGTCAGCAGGGAAGCAAAATCGGGGTGCTGAGGCAGGTCATGCCCGTAAGAATTGACGTTTTGTCCCAGTAACGTAATGTCCAGCGCACCCTGAGCCAAAGCTTGGCGAAGCTCTGCCTCGATCAAGTCGGGCTGACGGGAGCGTTCTCGCCCGCGCACGTGGGGAACTACGCAGTAGGTGCAGAAATTATTGCAGCCCCAGGAAACGCTGACAAAGGCCTTGGGACCCGGTTGCCGGTGGATGGGAAGACCTTCGGCAATGAGGCCGTCCTCGTTGGGGATGCAAAATTGGCGGCGCTTGAGAGTTATGCGAGAAAGCAGGATCTCCGGCAAACGGTGCAGGGCGTGGGTGCCGATCACCGCGTCTACGTAGGGATAGCTTTGCTTCAGCTCACCCATACGGTGCTCCTGTTGCACCATACAGCCGCAAAGCACGATGAGCAGGGAAGGCTTTTGGACCTTCAGATGCTTCAGTTGCCCCGTTTTGGAAAGGGCCTTTAGCTCGGCGTGCTCCCTGACGGCACAGGTGTTGAAAACGATCAGATCCGCCAGCTCCTGATCTTGTGTGAGGGTGTAGCCCATTTGTTCCAGCATGCCTGCAATGCGCTCGCTGTCAGCCTCGTTTTGCTGACAACCATAGGTGGTTACACAGGCATAGGGGTGCTTGCCTTCCCAAAGAAGGGAAATGCGGCGGCAGGCCTCTTGCTGTTGGGCCAGCTCCTCGGCGGTAACGGTACGTACAGCCATGGTTACAGATCGTTGCGCAGCAGGTCTTGGTACGTTTCGCGGCGGATAGCCGGCTTGGCTTCTCCGTTGCGGACCAAAACCATGGCGGGATTGGGCAGGCGGTTATAGTGAGAGGCCATGGAGTAATTGTAGGCCCCGGTGGTCAGCACGGCTACGATGTCTCCGCGCTGAGGCTTTTGCAACAGAATGTTTTCCTGGATCAGGTCGCCGCTTTCACAGCATTTGCCTGCCAGGGTAGTCAGGTAATTCTTGGGCAGGGAGGCCTTGTTGGCCACGGTGACGTCGTATTCAGCCCCGTAGAGGATATAACGGGGATTGTCGGGCATACCGCCGTCCACCAACGTGTAGGAACGGTAGCCGGGGATCTCTTTCACACAGCCCACCTTGTACAGAGTCACTCCGGCGGCGGCTACGATATAGCGCCCGGGCTCAAAAAACAGAGCGGGGACGGGAAGATCCGTGTCCGAGCAAGTCGTTTCCAGCGCGGAGGAGATGGCTTGCATGTAGACATCCAGGGGTTTGGGATCGTCGGCAGGAACGTAGCGGACGCCAAAGCCACCGCCCAGTGTCAGCTCCTGCAGTAAAAGACCCGTTTGCGCGCGCACCTCAGCCATGAAGCGGATCATGACTTGGGTGGCCAAGACGAAAGGCTCCTCGCTGAAGATCTGCGAGCCGA
This sequence comes from Clostridia bacterium, assembly GCA_017507855.1. Lineage (GTDB taxonomy): Bacteria > Bacillota > Clostridia > Oscillospirales > RGIG5554 > RGIG5554. The sequence continues at coordinate 12,638 of JAFWAE010000032.1, read as the reverse complement.
TATGACAGTGCAGGCCGGTCAGCTGTACGTGCTTTTTCTGCAAGGCCAGGCGGATCAGTTCCATGGCCTGCCCCGTTTGAATGGCAACGCCGAATTTGGAATCGATCTTTCCCGTTTTAATAAAATCGTGCACGTGGGCGTCCACCCCGGGGGAAAGGCGCAGATGGATGCACACGGTTTTGTTCAGCTTGGCCGCACAGGCATCCAGGGCCTCCAGCTCGTCGGCATTGTCCACCATGAAGCGGCCCACGCCGGCCTCTACGCCCAAGAAAATTTCTTCTTCGGATTTATTGTTTCCGTGAAATGCAATGCGTTGCGGGGGAAAACCGGCCTCCAATGCGGTGTACAGCTCGCCGCCGCTGACTACGTCCAAGCCCATGCCCTCTTCAGCGGCAACACGGCAGATCGCCTTGCAGCAAAGGGCCTTGCTTGCATAATAAGCCAGGCCGTTGCCGTGAAAATATTTGTTGATGGCAGAAGTAAAATCGCGGCAGTTGCGGCGGATCTTTTCTTCGTCCATGACGTATAAAGGCGTACCGAAGCGCTCTGCCAATTCTACGGTGTCGGCACCGCCCACCGTGAGGTGGCCGGCGTCGTTCAAAGCGCAGGCATCGGAAACAAACATAAAATCTTCCTTATCTTTTAATGTAATCTTTTATCCTTTGGCCATGATGGCAGAAGAGATCCAAGCCAAAGCCTGTTCCTTGCCCTGACCGCTTTGGGCGGAAAAGGCGATCACGGGGACGTCTTCTCCCAGCTGTTGGCGCAAAGCCTCCAGGGCCTTGGACGCTGCCGTGGGAGAAAGCTTATCGGCCTTAGTAGCCAAAACAGCCCAGGCACGTCCCGACTGGCGCAACCAATCAATCATCAGCAGATCGTCTGCCGTGGGGGGATGGCGCAGGTCCAGCAATTGCAGGATCAGGCAAATGGGACAGTCGGAAAAAAGATACCCTTCGGTGATCTTGGCCAGGGCCTCAATTTGAGAGCGGGGGCGTTTGGCGTAGCCGTAACCGGGCAGATCCACCAGATAAAAGCTGTCGTCCGCCAAAAAGAAATTGACGGTCACGGTCTTGCCCGGCTGGGCGCTGACCCTGGCCAGATTCTTGCGGTTGGCCAGCTTGCAAATGGCAGAGGATTTGCCTACGTTGGATTTGCCGGAGAAAACCACGTGAGGGCGCCCGTCGCGCAAAAATTGATTGGGGGCACCGGCAGAGCGTACAAAATCGATCTTTTTAAACATGAACTTCCACCTCGGAGGGGAGCAGGGCCGCGGCCAGCACGGTCTCCATGGTTTGGGCGGGGACAAAGGTCAGCGCGTCCCGCACGGTGGGGGCCAACTCGGCCAGATCGGATAGGTTTTCTTCGGGAATGATCACGGTCTTCATGCCGTGAATATAGGCTGCCATGGTCTTTTCGCGCAGACCGCCAATGGGCAGGACCCGCCCGCGCAGGGTGATCTCGCCGGTCATGGCTACGTCGTGGCGCACGGGTCTTCCGCTGAGGTGAGAGACCAGGGCCGTGGCCATGGTGATGCCGGCAGAAGGCCCGTCCTTGGGAACGGCACCTTCCGGAATATGGATGTGAATGTCTTTGTTTTTATAAAAATCGGGATCGGCGATACCCAATTCGTTCCAGCGAGAGCGAATGTAACTGACGGCCGCCTTGGCGGACTCTTTCATGACGTCACCCATTTGGCCCGTCAGCTCGATCTTGCCGCTTCCGTCCATAATGTTGACCTCTACGCTGAGCAGCTCGCCGCCTACCTGGGTCCAGGCCAGGCCGTTGACCACACCGATCTGATCGGCACGGTCTGCCTTTTCAGGCTTGAATTTTTCGGGGCCTAAAAAGGATTCCAGATTATCCGGCTTTACGGTAATGCGGCCCTGCTGGCCCTCCACCTTGCGATAGGCGATCTTGCGGAACAGGGAGGCCATTTCACGCTCCAGACCGCGCACGCCTGCCTCGCGGGTGTAACCGTCGATCAGGGCGCGCAGGGTGTCGTTGGAAAGGGAAAAGTCGCTTCGCTTTAAGCCGTGGCGTTTGGATTGCTTTCCCACCAAGTGACGCTTGGCGATCTCCAGCTTTTCCTCGCGGGTGTAGGAGGGAAGCTCAATGACCTCCATGCGGTCCAGCAACGGGCGGGGAATGGTCTCAGTGGTGTTGGCCGTGGTGATGAACAGCACGCGGCTGAGATCGAAGGGAAGCTCGATATAGTGGTCGCGGAAGGAATGGTTTTGTTCGCTGTCCAGTACCTCCAGCAAGGCGGCGGCGGGATCGCCGCGATAGTCGTTACCCAGCTTATCGATCTCGTCCAATAGGATCAGGGCGTTGGAGCTGCCTGCCGTTTTGACCGCATTCATAATGCGGCCGGGCATGGAGCCGATATAGGTTTTGCGGTGGCCGCGGATCTCCGCCTCGTCGCGCACACCACCAAGGGAAATGCGGGCGAATTTGCGGTTAAGGGCCTTGGCTACAGAGCGGCCGATGGAGGTTTTGCCTACGCCGGGAGCGCCTACCAGGCAAAGAATTTGCCCTTTGATATCGGGAGCCAGAGCACGCACGGCAATGGATTCCAAAATGCGCTCCTTGACCTTTTCCATGCCGTAATGGTCGGCATCCAGCACCTTTTTGGCGTGAGCTACGTCGGTTCGTTCTTTGGTCTGCTTGTTCCAGGGAAGCTCCAAACAGGTGTCCAAATAGGTGCGAACCACCGTGGCCTCCGGGGTGCCGGGAGCCATTTTGGAAAGACGGTCGGCCTCCTGATGCAGCTTTTGCTTAGCTTCGTCAGGGGCACCGCAACGGCGGATGCGCTCGTGAAAATCCAACGCTTCACCGGCGGGATTGTCTCCGTCGCCCAGTTCGTCTTGAATGGCTTTGATCTGCTCGCGCAGGTAATATTCACGCTGGTGGCGGTCGATCTGCTCTTTGACCTTATCCTCGATTTCGTGCTCGGCGTTGAGGATCTCGATCTCACGGTCCAGCAGTACGATCAGACGCTCGGCTCGACGGATGGGGTCAAATTCCTCCAGGATCTCCTGCTTGTCTTCAGAGCGGAGCATCAGGTTGGAGGCCAAAAAGTCGCAAAGCACAGCCAGATCCTTGGTGCCCACGGCGGCCAACACCAGCTCCGGGGAAAGGCGGGGGGACATTTCCGCATATTCGTGCAGCAGGTCCAGCAGGCGGCGCATCAGGGCCTCCTGCTTGACGGAGGGATAGTCCACCACGGCGATCTCCTTTTGCAGCACGCGGGCGCGGAAATAGGGCTCTGTGCGCATGTATTCCAGCACTTCGCCGCGGGCAATCCCCTCTACCAGCACGCGAAAGTTTCCGTCCTGCAGACGCATCATCTGCTTGACCTTGGAAACCGTGCCTACCGTGTACAGGTCGGCGGGGGTAGGATCCTCCACCGAAATATCCTTTTGGGTGATCAGTAACAAAGGGGTGGCGTTTTTCACCGCGCGTTCCGCGGCCGCCACCGACTTTTTACGAACAATATCAAAATGCATCGTCATACCGGGGAAGACGGTCAGCCCGCGCAAAGCCAATACGGGCAGGGAGGTCTCCTCCACGGCTTCGACATAGTGCTTCATGGATGTCTCCTTAAACTTTCAGAATTCAGGCGGGACGCTTTTTGTCCAGCATGTCCTTGGTGACGGTCACTTCGCTGATATCCTCGCGCGAGGCGACTTCGTACATCAGGGGGATCATCATATCTTCCATGATGGAACGCAGACCGCGTGCCCCGGTCTTGCGGGCGGCGGCTCGTTCGGCAACGGCCTGCAGTACGTCGTCGGAAAAACGCAGGCGTACGTTGTCCATGGCAAAAATACGCTCGTATTGCTTGGTCAGTGCGTTTTTCGGCTGGGTGAGGATCACCTTCAGTGCTTCCGTGTCCAACGCGTCCAGCGTGACGGTGACAGGCAAGCGGCCGACCAGCTCGGGAATCAGGCCGAAACGCACCAGATCTTGAGGTTCGATCTGCTTGAGCAGGGCAGAGATTTCTTTTTCGGCATGGGTCTTTAACTCGCTGCCAAAACCCATCACGGTGGAGTTGGTACGCTTTTCGATGATCTTTTCGATTCCGTCGAAGGCACCGCCGCAGATAAAGAGAATGTTTTTGGTGTCCAACTGAATGAACTCCTGTTGGGGGTGCTTGCGCCCGCCCTGGGGAGGAACGTTGGCCACCGTGCCTTCAAGGATCTTCAGCAAAGCCTGCTGTACCCCTTCGCCGGATACGTCGCGGGTGATGGAGGTGTTTTCGGATTTGCGGGAGATCTTGTCCACCTCGTCAATATAGATAATGCCTTTTTCCGCCAGTTCTACGTCGTAATCGGCGGCCTGCAGCAGGCGAAGCAGGATGTTTTCCACATCCTCGCCCACGTAGCCGGCCTCGGTAAGGGTAGTGGCGTCGGCAATGGCGAAGGGAACCTGAAGGGTGCGGGCCAGAGTTTGGGCCAGCAGAGTTTTGCCGGTGCCCGTGGGGCCCAAAAGAAGCACGTTGGTCTTGGAAAGCTCGGCTTCATTGGCATCGTTTTTGCAGGTAATGCGCTTGTAGTGGTTGTATACGGAAACGGCCAGGGCGATCTTGGCATCGTCCTGCCCGACCACGTAAGTGTCCAGGGCTGCCTTGATCTCGGCGGGGCGGGGAAGGGTCATCTGCGCCAGCTTATCGGCGCGGGCCTTTTCCGCCTCTTCCTCCAAAATATCGTTGCGGATCTCCACGCATTCGTAGCAAATGCAGGGGGTGATGCCGTTGAGCATGACCGGGGCGGAGATCACGCGGCGATTTTTGGAAGCGGGCTTTCCGCAAAAAGAACAGGTCAGGGGCCTGGATTCGTTCTCGGTTTTGTTGGGCATGGAAGGTTGTCCTTTCTGAAGATCAGCGTTTTTCGATCACGCGGTCAATGATGCCGTAAGAAAGGGCTTCTTCGGCAGTGAGAAAATTGTCGCGCTCGGTATCGCGGCAGACGGTGTCGTAGTCCTTGCCGGTATTTTCGGCCAGGATCCGGTTCATCTTTTCGCGGATACGTAAAATATGGTCGGCGTGGATCTTAATATCGCTGGCTTGGCCTTGATAGCCGCCCAAAGGCTGGTGGATCATGATCTCGCTGTTGGGCAAGGCAAAGCGCTTGCCCTTGGTTCCCGAGGACAGCAGGAACGCGCCCATGCTGGCGGCCATGCCGATGCAAATAGTGGATACGTCGCACTTGATATAGCGCATGGTATCGTAAATGGCCATACCGGCTGAAATGGAGCCGCCCGGACTGTTGATATAAAAGCTGATATCCTTATCCGGGTCCTGGGCCTCCAAAAACAGAAGCTGAGCCACTACCAGACTGGCCGTCGTATCGTTGACCTCTTCGGAGAGGAATACGATGCGGTCGTTAAGAAGACGGGAGAAAATGTCGTAGGAACGTTCGCCACGGTTGGTCTGTTCAATGACCATAGGGACAAAACTCATGTGAATGCGGCTCCTTTCAGCGCTTGTTTTGGTTACAGTATGCGGGAAAAAGGGAAAACTATGCGGAAATTATTTTGCCTTGGAGGTGGACTTGATCAGATCCACAGCCTTGGTGTACAGCGTATCCATCTCCAGATCGGAGGCGGGCACGGTCTCTTTGATCTTGTCGGCTTCCACACCGTACTTTTCGGCCATTTTGGCGTATTCGGCTTCGATCTCCTCGGCAGAAACGGTGAAGCCCTCGGCCTTGGCAACGGCTTCCAGCATCAGGCGGGTCTTGACCGTCTTTTCGGCGCGGGGGAGCATGCTTTCGCGGAATTTCTCCACGGTGTTGCCGGTGTATTGCAGGTACATATTGAAATCCATGCCCTGGGACTGCACGCGGTAGGCGTAGTCCTGCAGCATCATATCGGCCTGTGCATCGATCATTTCCTGGGGTACGTCACAGGTCATGTTTGCCACAGCCTGATCCAACAGGGCGTTTTCCCATTCGGCTTCGGCGGCCTTTTTCTTGTCGGCGCTCAGCTTGGCCTTGATGTCGGCCTTGTAGGCATCCAGCGTGTCAAATTCGGAAGCATCCTTGGCAAACTCATCGTCCAGCTCGGGCAGCTCGGTGGCTTTGATGGCATGGATATGTACCTTGAACAGGGCTTCCTTGCCGGCCAGGTCGGGAGCGTGATATTCCTTGGGGAAGGTGACGTGAACGTCCACATCGTCGCCGATGTTTTTGCCCACCAGCTGATCCTCAAAACCGGGGATGAACTGGCCGGAGCCTAGACGCAGGGGCTGCTTTTCGGCAGTGCCGCCGTCAAAAGCCACACCGTCGATGGAGCCGGCGTAGTCAATGGTCAGCGTGTCACCGTTTTCGGCGGCACGGTCCGTTACGTCTACCTCGCGGCCCTGACGCTCACGGGCTCTTTGCAGCACGCCGTCGATTTCCTTTTCGGTTACGCGAACGGCAGCCTTCTTCTGAATGAGGCCCTTGTACTCGCCCAAAGTGACCTCGGGCTTGACGACCACGTCGGCGGTAAAGGAGTAGCCGTTGTCGCCGACCTCAGTGATTTCAATATGGGGGCGGGCAACGGGTTCAATGCCGGCCTCGGCCAAAGCTTCCTCGTAAGCCTGGCCGTAGGTAGCTTCCATAGCGTCTTCGTAGAAGAAGCCTTTGCCGTACATTTTTTCGATGACGGCACGGGGAGCCTTCCCTTTGCGGAAGCCGGGCACGGTGATCTTGGCGCGGTTTTTCAAATACACTTCGCCGATAGCCTTTTCAAAGGCCTCAGCAGAAACGCTGATCTTCAGGCGAATGGTATTTTTTTCGGTTTTTTCTTGCTTGATGAGAGCCATGTGATACAACCTCCAAAAAATAGTTTGTATGGTAGTCAAGACCCGGCGCCGGAAAACCGGATCTGCCGTTGTCTGAAAAAGTATTATACCATATATTTTCCTTGATTTCCATATAATCATTGAAATATTTTTTAAATTTTTTAAGTATTCACAAAAAAATATACTTGCAAAGGGGGAAAAATGTTGTTATAATAAAAAAGCACCTTCCGGAACGTACGGAAAAACCACACTAGTCGGGGAGCCGGCGGTGCCCTGCACCCTCAATCCGCCACAGAGGGGATGAATTCCGCGCCCTCGGGCAGCAACTGTGCGGCTGCCCTTCGCAGTGCGTCGTGCTGAACGGCGGGTCCTTCGCAAAAAAACACCGTGAACCATGTCAGATGGGGAACCAAGCAGCATTAAGCGGACCGTTTTTTGTGCCGAAGGGTCACCTGCCGGGAGCGACCCGCGAAGGTAACGCGCGTAGAGGCTCGTTCAACGGTGCGGTGTGTGGTTTTTCCGTGCGTTTTGCTGTGCGGATTTTTTTCAGGAGGTTGGTCTATGCACGTTTCTTTATATCGCAAATGGCGTCCGCAAACTTTTGATGACGTATGCGGTCAGCAGGCTGTCGTCAACGCGCTGAAAAACGAAGTGGCCGAAAAACGGGTGGCGCACGCGTACCTGTTTACGGGCACGCGCGGCACGGGCAAGACCAGCTGTGCCAAGATCCTGGCCAAGGCCGTTAACTGCCCTCACGCTCAAAACGGAAATCCCTGCAACCAATGTGCTACCTGCCGCGGGATCGATAACGGGAGCATTTTGGAAGTGGTGGAAATGGACGCGGCCTCCAACAACAAGGTGGAGGATATCCGCCGCGTGCTGGAGGAGGTGGTGTATGCCCCCGCTGCGGCGGCTTACCGGGTGTATATCATCGACGAAGTACATATGCTGACCCCCAGTGCCTACAATGCTTTGCTCAAGACCCTGGAGGAGCCTCCCTCCTACGTGATCTTTATTTTGGCCACCACCGAGCTGCATAAGATCCCCGCTACGGTGCTGTCCCGTTGCCAGCGCTTTGATTTCAAGCGTTTGACTCCCGGGCAGATCTCGGACCGCTTAACTTACGTGGCCCGACAGGAGGGGATGACGCTGACCCCCGGGGCAGCCGCCGAGATCGCTCGCTTTTCCGATGGAGCTATGCGAGACGCCCTTTCGCTGTTGGAAAAATGTGCCGGCACGGGCAAGGCCATCGATGAGGCCGGTGTGGCGGAAGCTGTGGGTGTGTTCGGCCGCGATCTTCTTTGCGAATTTGCAGAGGCCTGTGTCCGCTCCGATGGGGTAAAAGCTCTTTCGCTGTTGTTTGAAAGTGCCCGCAATGTTTCCGATATGACCCGCATTTGTGAACAGCTGACGGAGTTGTATCGGGATCTGCTGATCTTAAAATCCGCCCCGCAGGCGGTGGAATTACTGGAACTGTCCTCTCGAGAGTTGGAAAAACTGCGGGCTTTGGCGCAGATCATTTCCACCGAGACCTTGTTCTACCATATTTCCGTGTTGGAGGATACCCTGGCACGTTTGCCCTACAGCGGCTCCAAGCGGGTGACTATGGAGCTTTGCACCGTGCGGCTGGCGTCCCCGCCTCAGGGGGACGATCCTGCGGCCCTGCGCGCCCGTATTGCGGCGCTGGAGGCTAAGCTGGCGGGTGCACAGGTGGTTGTCGGACCTTCCGCGCCTGCTGTGGCTCCTCTGCCCGAAAAGCAGGTGCAGCCTCCCGTTGCGGAGCAGCCTCCTGTGAAGGAAGAGCCTGTAGCGGAATTGCCTCCGGAAGAGATCCCCTGGCCGGAGCAGCCCCCTGCAGAGGAAAGCTTTTCATCCCCTCTGCCCGTGGCGGAGCCCGCCCCCGTGCAACAGGTCGATCCGGCTCCCGAAGGCGAAGCTCCCTTTACCCGCTGGAACGAGTTGCGGGAAAATTTGCGCGGGGAAAACCCCATGATCGGAGCCTTTCTGTCGGATGCCACAGCCGTGCTGAAAAACGGCAAGCTGTGTATTTCGGCCGCTCCCTATGCCGCCGGCGTTCTGCGTGACGGCGATTCCGTAAAGTTGTTGGAAAAGCATGCCTGCGCTGTTAACGGTGCACCTTTGGCCGTCGTGATCGCTGACGACGGGGCAGGACGGGACCCGCTGGATGAATTGCAGGGACGTCTGTTCGGATAAAACAAAAGAATTTACAAGGAGAGATCTCTATGAAAGCACGCATTCCCGGAGATATGGGAGGCGGAAACCGCCTCAAACAGCTGCAGAAGATGCAGGAAGATATGATCGCCCTGCAGGAGGAGCTGGATGCCCGTGAATATACCGTAGCCGCCGGAGGCAACATGGTGCGTTTGACCATGAACGGCAAAAAAGAGGTTCTCAATCTGGAACTGGAGCCCGACGTGGTGGACCCCGACGATACGGAGACCCTGGCAGATCTGATCACGGCTGCCGTCAACGAGGCCATTCGCCGTGTGGAGGATGCCAACCGCGAGGAAATGGGCCGCATGACTGCCGGTTTCGGTCTGCCCGCAGGGCTGATGTAAGACTATGGCAGACTATCATCTGACACCTTTGGAGGAGCTGACGGATCTGTTCCGCCGCTTACCCGGTACAGGGCGTAAGACCGCCCGAAGGCTGGCCTTTTATTTGCTCAATTCTCCCGAAGAAGAGGTGCAGGCTTTTGCAGACGGGGTGGTCAACGCCCGCCGTGCGGTCTGCACTTGTCATATTTGTCAAAATCTGTCGGACAGAGACCCCTGCGGTCTTTGCACCGACATGGGGCGAGATCTTTCCACCGTGTGCGTGGTAGAGGAGCCTAAGGACGTGGTGGCGTTAGAGCGTGCCGGGGAATACCGGGGTGTGTATCACGTGTTGCACGGCCGCATTTCCCCCATGGACGGCGTGGGACCGGACGAGTTGCGCATTGCCCAGTTGCTGGAGCGCCTCAGCCAAGGAAACATCGGCGAGGTCATTTTGGCCACCAGTGCCGGTGTGGAAGGGGAGGCCACCACCCTGTATCTTTCCCGCCTGATCAAGCCCTTTGGGGTAAAAGTAACGAGATTGGCCTACGGTCTTCCCGTGGGCAGCGATCTGGAATATGCCGACGAGGTCACGTTGATGCGTGCTTTGGAAGGCAGAAAGGAGATGTGAACAGATGCCTCAGGAAAATCCCATGCGCTCGTTTCATGACGTGTGGCGCTTTTTTACGGAAAACGCAGCCCAACTGCTGAACCTGTCCGAAACCTCCGTTCGTCTGTGGATCCAGCCCATCTCCGCCCGTGCCATGGTGGGTAACCGTATGGAACTGACGGTGCGCTCCGACTACCTGAAGGAGCGCATTGAGCAGGATTATCTGGACCGCATCCGCCAGGCCATGGAGGAGATCTTCGGCCATGCGGTGGAGGTGGAGCTGTACGTGGACACGCGTACCTACGAGCCTGCCGAGGAAGAGCAACCCCTGCCGCGCCCCATCGATTTCATCTCCGAGGAGGAGGAAAAGCGCATTTGCCAGACCTGGCCCGATTCCATGACGGATTATACCTTTGATAATTTTATTGTGGGGTCCTCCAATAAATTGGCACATGCAGCCAGTATGGCCGCAGCTGCCCATCCCGGCAGGGAGGACTATAACCCGCTGTTTATTTACGGTGATTCCGGCTTGGGTAAGACCCACTTGCTCTACGCCGTGCGTAACGAGATCGCCAAGCGCTACGCCGATAAGGTGGTGCTGTACGTTCGCGCGGAGGATTTCATCAACGAGATGATCTTTGCCATTCAGCATAATCAACAGGCCAAATTTAAGGAAAAATACCGCCAGCACGTGGACGTGTTTTTGATGGACGATGTGCAGTTTTTGGCCAATAAAGAGGGTTTGCAGGAGGAGATGTTCCACACCTTCAACACTCTGTACGAAAACCACGCCCAGATCATCCTGACCTCCGATCGCCCGCCCAAGGAGATCAACAATCTGGATGCCCGCCTGCTCAGCCGCTTCGAATGGGGCATCGTGGCGGATGTAGCCGCGCCCGATTTTGAACTGCGCATGGCCATCATCCTGGCCAAGGCGGAGGAGGTGCATCTGCAACTTCCCCGCGAGCTGGCCGAATACATTGCCGAGCGCATCAAGACCAACATCCGCCAGCTGGAGGGTGTGGTGAAAAAGCTGAAGGCGCTGTATTACTTAACGGGCGAAAAGCCCACTTTGGCTCTGACTCAAACGGCCATCAAGGATATTATGTACGACGAAAGGCCCACGGCCGTCACCATTCAGCGTATCGTGGATGAGGTGTGCCGCTATTACAGCCTGACGGCCGAGGATTTGCGCGGCCGCAAAAAAACGGCGCCTATCGTCAACGCCCGCCACGTGGCCATGTATCTGCTTCGTGAAGTGTCTTCGCTGTCGCTGCCCTCCATCGGCTTGGAGTTGGGCGGCAAGGACCATTCCTCCGTGATCCACGCGCTGAACAAGGTGCGCGAAAAAATGGAGGAGGATCCCCAGTTTGCCTCTCAGGTAAACGATTTGAAGAAAAATATCACCTACAAAAGATAAAATAGTTTTCGAGCAAATCGAAGAAAACAAGAGAAAACGGGAGGATCCGGAAGGAAACTCCCGTTTTGTTAAAAAAAGTTGAAAAAAGCCTTGACAAGGGGCGAAAAGCCTTGTATAATAGGCCTTGCGATCGAAAAAGATTGAGAAGTATTTTGTATTTGGAGGTACTCACATGTCCACATTCATGGCCAACAAAGATGCCATTGAACGCAAGTGGTACGTGATCGATGCCGCCGACAAGACCCTGGGTGAGGTCGCCGTAGCCGCCGCCACTTTGTTGCGCGGTAAGCATCGGCCCGAATTCACTCCCCATGTGGATTGCGGCGAATTCGTCATCGTCATCAACTGCGACAAGCTGGTCCTCACCGGCCGTAAGCTTGACCAAAAGAAGTATTACCGTCACAGCGGCTACGTGGGCGGCTTGAAGGAAGTCTCTGCCCGCGCCCTGTTGGAAAGCAATTCCCCCAAGATGGTCACCCTGGCCGTTAAGGGAATGCTGTCCAAGAATAAGCTGGGCAGCGCTCAGATCCTGCGTCTGAAGGCGTATGCCGGCGCATCTCACAAGCACGAGGCTCAAAAGCCCGAAGCTTGGACCCTGTAAGGAGGCAACAGAATTATGTACGAATCCGCCGTTCCCTATTACTATGGCACAGGTCGCCGTAAGAGCTCTGTTGCCCGCGTCCGCTTGGTTGCCGGTACCGGCAGCGTAACCATTAACGGCCGCGATATTGACGATTATTTCGGTCTGGAGACTCTCAAGAACATCGCCCGTCAGCCCCTGGTGCTGGTTGGCATGGAAGGCAAGTTCGACATCATCTGCACCGTTACCGGCGGTGGCGTGTCCGGCCAGGCCGGTGCCATCCGTCACGGTGTGGCCCGCGCTTTGCTGCAGGCCGGTGACGAGCTGCGTGCCCCTCTGAAGGCCGCCGGTCTGCTGACTCGCGACCCTCGTATGAAGGAGCGCAAGAAGTACGGCTTGAAGGCCGCCCGTCGCGCACCCCAGTTCTCCAAGAGATAATTTCTTATTTCAAAGAGCAGTCAAAAACCCCGAAACCATCACGGTTTTCGGGGTTTTCTTTATGCCTTGCTTTTTGCTTTGGTGCAAATTATTTTAAAAGGGCTATGACACACGAAATGTCATAGCCCTTTTGATTTTTGTTTGCTTGCGGATGAACTGAAATTTAATTAACTGATTGTAAGTTTATTGTTCTTATTAAATTGTCAAGTTTGTTTATAAGTCGTTTAATATCTCTTGTTGTCTTTTCT
>JAFWAE010000031.1 GCA_017507855.1 Clostridia bacterium | reverse complement strand
GCGGCACGGGAGTGAATGGAAGTCCGGGGGACTTCCAGAGCCGTGCCGTGACCGAACCGCAGTGAGAACCCGACGGTCCTGCCTCGGTCACCGTGCCGAATCCGTCTGTGCATGACCTCTTCACTCTTCACTCGCTCCTTGCGGGAATATCCTGAAAAAAGAGAGGATCGTCCATAGACAAGAGGTGAAAAAAGGATTATACTGAACGAAAAGGGGAAGAATCGAAAATTCGCAGATCAATGGGTGTATGCGGCGCAAAAAGGGCGAAAAAATGCATTCTATATGAAAATCGTCCTGCTTTTATGAAAATAATCCATAGACAAACGTCCAAAAAAGCCGTACACTTAACAAAAGAGATTTTTCTCAAAATTCCGAAAAAGGAGAGAATCGTCATGAACAAGCGCTGTTTGAGAGGGCTTTTGTGCCTGGCGCTGTTGGCCGCCCTTTGTGCAGGCTGTACCGCGCCCGCAACGATCCCCGCAACGACCCCAGCAACGACCCCAGCAACGACCCCAGCAACGACCCCCGCAACGACTCCCGCAACCGCTGCTCCCACAACTGAACCGGAGGTAGATCCCATGGAAAATCTGGAAGTGTATGCCCTTACGTCCGATAAGCTGGACGTGTCCAATTGGAAGAGAATCTGGAGCAACTATATGTTCCCTCAAAACGACGGCACCCTGCAATTCGGCATGGGTGTGGACGCACTGTACTGCTTAGGCGCCTACAGCGCACCCGAACAGCTGGTGAATAAGGTTCTGTCCATGGATATGAGCTTGATCCTGCGTCCCTCCGTCAATCTTTTGTTCCGCGCTCCCATGGAAAACTCGGGTCTGGGTCCGGGACAGCCCTGCTATTTGCTGTATTTTTACGATGACGGCACCAACGTCACCGTCAAGCTCTCCCGCTACAATAACAGCGGCGCGGAAGAGGTCGCCCTTTCTCAACCCATCGTCCTCAACGAGCTCATCGACCTTTGGGATTATAACCATTACGAGATCGCCATGCTTAACGAAGGGGAGGACGTGCGTATCCTCATATCCATCAACGGCCAGCTGGTGGTCGACTGTGTGGACGAGGCTCCCGGTGAAACTTATATGAAGGCCGGTAACTTTGTCATTCAGGGCGGCCATAGCGTGGTGCGCCTACGCGGTACGGACAGCGACGTGCCTTCCACCATTGCCAAGCCCGTCAAGACCGGCGAGGTCAACGGTGTGGGAATGTATGACGTCAGCGCGGTGGAAAGCATCGATACCCGTGTGATGAGCACGATCACTACCCCCCGCGTGTTTACTGCGGCTAACGGCTTTAAGGTCAATTATCGCATTTACCTGCCCGCCAATTACGACGCTTCCAAGGAGTATCCTTTGCACCTGCATCTTCACGGCGGCGGTCTGCGCGGCAACGATAACCTTACCCAGATCATGGGCGACTTCAACCAGCTGAATATGCTCGTTCAGCACCAAAAGAAGGAAGAATTCATCTTCATCGTGCCCGAATGCCCTGTGGATCGCTTCTGGAGCGATTCCATGATCTATAACGCTGCCGAGGCCAAGTATTACGTGAAGATCAGCGAGACCCCCGAAAGCGTGCTGACCAAGGCCCTCATTGAGCTGGTAGACAGCCTGTCGGACGAGTTCTCCGTTAACGAGAAGCGTCTGTATCTGTCCGGCGCCTCCATGGGCGGTATGGGCTCCTACGATATTGCCGCTCGCTATCCCGAAAAATTTGCTGCCGCCTTTATCGGCTGTGCCGCCAGTGACGTGACCGTGGCAGAGGCTCTGTCCAAGACTCCCTTGTACATTGTCCACGGCGATGCCGATGTGACTGTGCAGGTGGAAGGCTCCCGCAATATGGATGCGGCGTTCAAGGCCATGAATTCCGATAACTATGTGTACGTGGAATTCCCCGGCCGCGGCCACGATTTCTCCACCGTGGCAGATCTGGCTGTCGCCATGGATTGGCTGTACAGCAAGACCCGATAAAAAGACAAACAAAAAAACGCCTCTTTACGCAAGAGGCGTTTTTTGTTTCGCTTAAAACTCGATGTCGGACAGGTCCTGATATTCGGACAGATCGGCGGGCTTGTCGGGAGTTACGTCCTTGCCGGCATCCACCAGCTTAAAGGTCATGTCAAACTCACCGGAGGCCTCGGTTCCATCGGCCGTGAAGGTGATGGAAAAGACCAGGTTTTGCTCTGCCAAATAGCCGTTCTTGTCAATGGTATAGGAGTATTTGATCGCACCGAAGGTCACGGAGGAAAGGACCACGTCTTCACCGGCATTTTCCAAAGAAGGAGTGACGAGCTCCAGCAACTCTTCGGCGATCAGCTGACCGTCAAACTCGGCGGAATAGACGGTATTGCCGTCCTTCTTTTCAAAGGAGGCGTCCTTCAGGGCTTCCTCGGGGAGATTGAATTGGGGAGTTACGGAATCCACGTCCATTTCTTCCTCCAACAATTCATCGGTGACGGGCATTTTGACCTTCATGCCAAACATTTCCATGTACAAAACATCGTCGGCGTAATACATGGGAATTTCCATCGTCATTCCCAGCACGGACATTTCCATGCTCATGCTCATGGAACCGTCCTTGCCGATTTTCAGGTCTGCCTTTACGGGCACATCCACGGAAACACCGCTCACGGATACCTTCGCCTTAACGTCTTGGGTGGCGTGAAGCGATTCCAAGGAATCGAATTTTTCCATGGCAGCCTCATAGGCTTCAAAGGCACCTTGAGGAGCACCGGCACAGCCTGCCAGAACAGCCATAGCGGCTACCAGCAGAAGCGCCAAACAGCGGGACAGATACTTCATGTGTAAAACCTCTCTTTTTCAGTTTTTGGGCCTTCTCACAAGAAAGCCTTGGGGGAAATCGCCTCTAAAGCATATCACAAAAGAGCTTTTTTGACAAGAGAATCTAAGAAAAAAACAAAAAAACCTTGACAAGGAAAGGGGGCAAAGCTATAATAAACGTATCGTAGGAAAGGCGCTGTGGGTTCCTGCCCGCGGCGCTTCTTTTATGCTGAGAAAGGAAAGGACGGGGTGCATATGCCCGCACTTACAGAATATTTCGGCCAAGCGGTGTTTAACGAGGAGGCCATGCGTCAATGGCTGCCCGAGGAAGCGTTTGCGGCATACCAGCGTATCGTGGAGGAGGGGCAAGGCCCCGACAGTGCGCTGGCCGAGGCCATGGCCAATGCCATGAAGGATTGGGCGCTGGCTCACGGAGCCACCCATTTTACCCATTGGTTCCAGCCCATGACCGGTGTGACCGCTGAAAAGCACGATGCCTTTCTCGCTCCCCTGGACGGCGGCGCGGTGATGGCGGAGTTTTCGGCCAAGGAGCTGATCAAGGGCGAGCCCGATGCCTCCTCCTTCCCCTCGGGCGGCCTGCGCGCCACCTTCGAGGCGCGGGGCTATACGGCCTGGGATCCCACCTCCTACGCCTTTATCAAGGACGGATGCCTGTGTATTCCCTCCGTCTTCTGCGCGTACAGCGGCGAGGTGCTGGACGAGAAGACCCCCTTGCTCCGTTCCATGGATTTCGTGGAGGAGCAGGCCCTGCGGGTGCTTCGCCTTTGCGGGGATACGGAGGCAAAGCGGGTCATCGCCAACCTCGGCCCCGAGCAGGAGTATTTCTTGGTGGATCGCGCTCTGTTTGAGCAACGCCCCGACCTGCGCTTTGCAGGGCGCACCCTTTTCGGTGCCCGCCCTCCCAAGGGGCAGGAGATGGACGACCATTATTTCGGCGCCATGCGTCCCCGTGTGACGGCCTTTATGAAGGAGCTGGACGAGGAGCTGTGGAAGCTGGGGGTGTACGCCCGCACGGAGCATAACGAGGCCGCCCCCGCCCAGCACGAGCTGGCCCCCGTCTTCGGCACGGCCAATGTGGCCACCGACCATAACCAGCTGACTATGGAGGTTATGAAAAAGGTGGCGGAGCGCCACGGGATGGTCTGCCTGTTGCATGAAAAGCCCTTTGAAGGCGTCAACGGAAGCGGCAAGCACAACAACTGGTCTTTAAGCACCGACAGCGGAAAAAATATCTTTAAGCCCGGCAAGAAACCGGCGGAAAATAAGGTCTTTCTGTTGTTTTTGGCCGCCGTTATCCGTGCGGTGGACGAATATCAGGAAATGTTGCGCATCACGGCTGCCTCGGCGGGCAACGATCACCGCTTGGGCGCCAACGAAGCGCCCCCCGCCATCGTGTCCATGTTTTTGGGGGATGAGCTGACGGATATTTTGGAGGCCATGGAGCACGGCACGGCCTATGTGCCCTACGAGCGTGTGACCATGGAAACGGGCGCTCATGCCCTGCCCACCTTCCGCAAGGATACCACGGACCGAAACCGTACCTCCCCCCTTGCCTTCACGGGAAATAAATTTGAATTCCGTATGCCCGGCGCGGCCATGTCCGTGGCCTCTGCCAATACCGTGCTGAATACCGCCGTGGGTGAGGTGCTGGCTTCCTTTGCGGAGGAATTGGAGAAAACCGACGGGCAAGAGGCCATTGACTCTCTGATTGCCAAAACCTACGCCGCCCACAAACGCATCGTATTCAACGGCAACAGCTACACCGAGGAATGGAAGCAGGAGGCTGCCCGCCGCGGTTTGGCCAACCTGACCACCACGGCGCAGGCCGTTCCCCATATGCTGGATGAAAAGAATTTGCTGCTTTTCGGCCGCCACGGGATCCTTACCCCTGCGGAAATGCATTCGCGCTGTGAGATCCTGCTGGAAAACTATTGTAAGGTGTTGAATATTGAGGCTTTGACCATGGTGGACATGGCCCGTCAAATGATCTTTCCTGCAGTAGAGCGCTATCAGACCGAGCTTTGTCAAGGCGTGTTAAAACGCCGCCAGGCAGGGCTTCCGGAGGCTAAAGCGCCCGCGCTTTTGGCTGACCGCTTGGGGAACCTGGCCGACGAGCTTTGGCAGGGGATCGAAAGGCTGGAAAAGGCCTTGGCGGAGTCCGTTTCTATTGCAGATCTTTCCGAAAGGGCTTTGTTTTTTGACAAGCGAGTGGTTTCGGCCATGAAAGATTTGCGCGCGGCAGGGGATGAACTGGAAAAGATTACCGATCACGCCTATTGGCCCTTGCCCACTTACGCGCAATTGTTGTACAGCGTGTAGGCTTCTTGAATTTTCCCCTTTAACACTCGGTAAATGTGAATGATTTAGGAAAGTGCGAGAATGCTATTAAAAAATAGGACGATTCTCGCATTTTCTTTTTGAGACCTTGTCAAAAAGCCCGAGATTTTGTACATTTTTCTTAACAGGAAAGTCGAAACAGACGGGTGGGACAGCGAAAACGAGCGTGTTTGATCCTCTCTGAGTCGGGATTTCGCTTCGCGAGAAAAGCTTATCAGAAAAGGCGGTAGGTATTTGTGCGAAAAAGAATACAATTGAAAAAAAACCTTGTTGTGCGGTTAACGGCCGTTGGTCTGATGCTGACCTGCCTGTGCGGGTGCACGGCGGCAGTTCCCGGGCAAAAGGGGCCCGTTTCACAACAGAATTGGGGAGGAAAGAACAGTATGGAGGACTTTGTAGGGGTCATCAATATCGGCCCGAGCTATGCTTTTGACGGCGAAAGCTGCATTATCAGCGGGGGCAAAAAGGCGTTGGAAATGGGAACGAAGACCATTAAGGTACAGCTGTCTCCCGCTTATACTGCCTGGTATCAGCCCAACATCAAATGGGCGGGCAATTTTTACCATACTCCCAAAGAATTGGCTGCGGGCGCGGAATTCAAGCCCCTGTGGGACATGGATTTCCACACCTTCTTCGTGGCCGCCTATCAGTTGACCATCCCCTATCCCGAGTATGCCAAATGGTTCCGCAACGGGGTGACGGAGAAGACCCTGCAAAACGAATATAACGCCATCTACGATCTGGCTTGCTGGTTTTTGACCGAATACAAGGGAAGCGGAAAGACCTTCGTCATCCAGAACTGGGAGGGCGACTGGGCCTGTATGGACGAGTCCAATCCCGAATACGATCCTTCCGACGAGGTTTTTGACAATCTCATTCAATGGATCAACGTGCGCCAGCAGGCGGTGGAGCAGGCCCGTCAGGACGTGGGTACCGACGGCGTACAGGTGTATAATATGCTGGAAGTCAACCTGGTTCAAAAGGCCATGAGGGGCAGACCCACCGTCACCAACAACGTCATTCCCCACACCTCCTGCGACTTCTATTCCTATTCCTGCTACGAGCTGGCCAGCGATCACGCCTACGCCGCCGCGCTGGATTATCTGCGTTCCAAGGTGGAGGAGAGCGGTAAGGGCAAGGACGCCCAGCTGGTCATCGGCGAATTCGGTCTGCCTGAGTCGTCGGGGGAATCTCATATCAACGCCGACCGCGCCATCCGCATTGCCCGTGAAAAAGGCTACTCTCACGTACTGTATTGGACGCTGTTCAGCACGGAAGGCTCTGCGGGGATGCAATTGATCCGCAAGGACGGTTCTTATTCCCCTGCGGGTGACGTGCTGTACTGGTATCTTAACGGCGAGCATGCTCCCAATCAAAAGGCGGAGGTGCCCCGTATGGTGTGCACCCCCACCTCGGACGGCAGTATTGGCTTGGAATTGGTTTCCGAGGAAGGCTTGCAGCAGATCAAGGTCAACGGCCAGACTGGTGCGGGCAACAAGAAGGTGACCCTGCGACCCACCTCCGACTATTTTGCGGATCTTTGCGGCACCTTCGATGCGCAACTGGAGATAAAGCTTCATTCCAACGGGAGCAAGGTCAAGATCACTTGGAATACGAACGAAGGTCTTAAAACCAAGGAGCTGACCCTAAGCAACAGCGACGCCTGGACCACGTATGAGATCCAACTGGAGGGAGCTGTGATGAAGCCTCCCTACGTGGAGCTGGAGGCCGTGGAAGGCGACGGAGTCTTTGTCCGCCGCGCCCAGATCAACGATTGACCGCATCTTTTAAACCCCAATCGTTTCGGGTGAAACGATAAAAATAGAAAAGGAGACCTCAGTATGAAAAAAATCTTGGCTTTCGTGCTGGTGCTGATGATGGTTGTGTCCATGGTTGCCTGCGGCGGCACGCCCGCAACTACCCCTGCCACCACCGCGCCCGCCACCACCCCCGCAACCACCGTACCTCCTACCTCCGGGCTGGATCCCGACGATCCGCTGTATAAGTCCGGCATCGGCGAGGTGGACCTGAACGAAAGAGTGTTTACCATTGCCAATGCGGCAGGTACTACTCTGACAGGTGTTGTTGAAGGCTCCCTGCAACAGCAGAAGCTGGCTGAAATGTACAGCGTGCTGGGCGAGCGCTTCAACTGCTCTTTTGAGTTCCTCCCCGATGCGGCTACCTCCCTGTTCAGCAATGCCTATCCCGTTCTCATGAGCGGCGAGACCTATGCGGATGCCCTTTATTCCACCTATTGGTCCTTGGGCTACTTCGTCTATAACGGCTACGCCATGAATATGGACGATATCAGTACCATCCAGTCCGAGCAGGACTATTGGACCAAGGTGGGCGATGAGGTGGGCCGTCTTTGGGAAAAGCAGTACGTGCTGACCCCCAACGTGTCCTTTGCTTGGGAATATGCCTGGGGCGTGTTCTTCAACAAGGCCATGGCCGAGGATCTGGGGTTGCCCGATCTGTACCAGCTGGTGCGCGACGGCAAGTGGACCATCGAAAAATTCGGCGAATATGTGAATATGGCCACCAAGGATAACGGTGACAATGTGTGGACCGGCGAAGACAGCTACGGTTGGGGCGGTCCTCATAATGACGTAGACCTGGCCATGTTCATCGGCGCGGGCGGCGAAATGCTGCGCAAGGACGAAAACGGCAAATGGCTGCTCAACACCGGCACGGCTGAGACCATGAATCTGGTCTCCGAGTTGCGTGAGGTGCTGAAAAACGGCATCTACGACCTGAGCGGCGGCGAGAGCTGGGGCTATTATTACGATATGTTCCAAGAGGACCGTATGCTCTTTGCGCCCTATCCCGCTGTCGGCAGTAAGTGGTATTTCAGCGAAATGGATGACTTCGGCTTCCTGCCCCTGCCCAAACTGAACGACCAGCAAACAGGCTACTATTCTTATATGGACCACAACACCTACGGCTTCCTGATCCCCTCCAATGTGGAGAAGCTGGAGGAGGTCGGTCTGGTGCTGGATGCCATCGCCTGCTATTCCCAGGCCGTCATCGAGCCCATGCTGCTGGAGCAGTATGAGTTGACCGATTTCCGTGACGAGGAATCCATGGAGATGCTGAATATCATCCGCGAAACTCTCACCGTCATGCCCGTCATCACCCTGCTCAGCATGGTGGATATGAGCATTATGAACGCCACCAGCTTCGCTGTGGCGGCTGCTTTGGTGCAGGGAATCGACTTTGCTGCCGAATACGAGGCTCATGCAGAGCTGACTCAGCTCACCATCGATACCATGTTGGGCCAGTAATTTTCCCGCAACCAAAAAGCCTCCCTTGGATAAGGGAGGCTTTTTTTCGTCAGCAACGGCGAAAAAATTAACTTGTAGGGACCGGCCTCCCGGACGGTCCTGCCTCGGTCACGATGCCGCCCCCGTCCGCGGAATCACGAAACGGGAGCTTGTAGGGGCGATTCAAGAATCGCCCGCCGCGTAACCCTTTCGCAATCCCAACGGCTACGGAACGGCGTTTCCATGCATTTTCGTTAAAAGGATCGTAACGGGGGGGATTGTTGCCAACGGGCGATTCTTGAATCGCCCCTACGGTTGTTAAGATGAGGCCCATGGGAACTTGTAGGGACCGGCCTCCCGGACGGTCCTGCCTCGGTCACGATGCCGCCCCCGTCCGTGAAACAGCATCACGTGCCAATATCCCTCCCTTTTATAAACGGAGGGATCGTCATCGTTACACCAAAAAAGACAGAGAACGTAAAATTCCCTGTCTTTTTTTCTGTGAGCAAACGTCATGCGGCTAAAGCGCCCTGCCGATTTTCCGTTTGTCAATTATTTAAGCTTTCTCGGCGTGTCGGTCAGTCCTGCCAGATAGTCGAGAGAAACGTTGTAGTATTTCGCCAAGGTGACAAAATGGTGCATGGGCATTTCCCGCTTTCCGCTTTCATAAAGCTGATATTGCTGTCTGGTGATGTGTAAAACGGAAGCGATGTCTTCTTGCTTTTTGTCCGCGTCTTCCCGCGTGTCCTTCAGCCTTTGATACACGTACATAGATGATCTCCAATTCCAAAATGTGCTTGACAAAATTATTATATCACCGCATTCAAAAAAATGCTTGACACGCATTCGAATGGATGCTATAATAATTTTATGCATTCGATCAAATGCGAACTTTGAAGGAGAAACGCCATGAAAGAAACAGTTGAAAAGCTATGGGACGAATATTTTTTGCACGAGTGTGCCGAAATGGATACGGAGGAGGAGCGCAGGCTTACCCAAAAGGCCGCAGAGCTGCATGAAACAGCAAACGCTTTGCTCGACGGGGAACAGAAAGCGGCAGTGGAAACATACGTGGCTGCATTGTGTGACGTTGAAGCCCTGTTTGTGAAAAAGGCTTTTTTTAAGGGGTGCGAATTTGCGGTTTCGTTTCTCTCGGAGGCAGGATGCTTGGGGAAATAGAAAGAGCCCGCCCCCATCCGTGAAACAGCATCACGTGCCAATATGCCTCCCGCCCGAAATCTTTTTTTGACTTTTTTGGGGTTGTTTTGGTGCTTTTTCATGTCTTTTCAAAAAAGGCCTTGACAAAAAAATATCCTTGTCTTATGCTGATATATATAAACAACAGGAGGCGTTACAATGACCAATCGGGAGCGCTTTGTTTCTTATGTCAAATACGGAAGCGGAAAGCCCTTTTGTTCCCCTCAGATCGGTGCCGGAGCGGGATTTGACACTCGCTTGGCAGGAAAAGAGTGGTTTTCCCAAACAACGGTGGAGGACACCGTGGCCGCTTGCAAACGGTTCAACATCGTGCCGCTGTACAATTTCGGGCTGGATCCCGTCATTGCCGTGGCGGAGGACGGCTTCGGCTGGCGGAATGTGTCCTTAACGGAAACGGCGGATCGCCGCATTGTTGAAAACGAATTTTTTACCCCCGACCCTGCGTTGAAGCTGACCATGCGTACCATCGAGGATCGCCTGAAGGGAGGCTTCTCCACCAAGACACCCTTGGAGGAGGAAGGGGATCTGGATGCCTTTGAGCTGTATGTGGAGGCTCTGCTGGGCAGTACCCATTACCACCGCATCACCGAGCACGTGGCGCATATTCGCAGTATCATCGGGGAGGACGAGGCTCTCTCCATTCAATGGGAAGCCCATCCTTTGGGCATGCTGGGCCTGATCACCACCATGAATATGGTGCTTTTCCCCTATGACTACACAGAGCGCGTGGAAGCCCTTTATCCCAAGATCCTGCAGATCAACGACAAGATCCTGGATGCGGTTAAGGCGGGCGGGGCTGATTTCATCTTTTTGGGAGGTCCGGGCCCGGAGATCTCTTCTCCCGACCTGTACAAGCGCTATTTTATCCCTCACGGGGCTGAAGTGGCGGACAATGCCCGTTCCAAGGGCCTGCTGGTTTACTCTCACGTCTGTTCCCCCGTGGAGCCCTTCCTGACCTACGGCTTTTATAACGATATGAAGCCAGACTTGTTCGAGACCCTCTCCCAGGCCCCTGTGGGAAATATCGTTTCGCTGGAGGATGCTTTGGGAAAGATCCCCGCCCATATTTGCACCCGCGGCAATGTGGGGTTGGATGAATTGCTGTACAAGACCCCCGAGGAGATCTATCAGCGTAGTACGGAAATCCTGAAAACGGCGGCCAAGTTGGGACGCAAGCATATTTTGGCCGCGTCGGATTATTTGTTCTACGGTATCTCGGAGGAAAACGTGGAGGCCATGGCCCGCGCCGCCGAGGACTTTGCAGGCTGAGCTATATAAACGAAAAGAGAGAGTTGATGAAAACTCTCTCTTTTTTGTTGATATATCCGTGAAAGAACGAAACATGAATTTGTAGGGGCGATTCACGAATCGCCCGCCTCGCACCCCTTTCGCAATCCCAACGGCTACGGAACGGCGTTTCCATGCATTTCCGTTGAAACGATGGCAACGGGGGAATGTTGCCAACGGGCGATTCTTGAATCGCCCCTACAGATGGGCGGTTGCGTTTATGGAAATTTGTAGGGTGCGATCTGCAAAATTCTCGGCTTCGCCTCGAAATTTGCCACGAATCCACCGTTTCGCCCCCCCGTCCGCGAAACGTTCCTTATCGGCTCAGCCGCTCCAAGCGGCTGAGCACATCCTCTCGGAAACGGGCGATGCATTGCCCTATAAATTCCTGCGGCGTTTGAGGGGAATACACAAAATCCGTGGCATCCAACCCGTAGGAAAGGGAAGAGCCTCCGTCTACGCGGTGGCTTTCAAAAAAGGTGGCGTTGGCGATCCTGCGCCCCAATGCCGCCGAACGGTAGCTTTTTCCCCCTTCGATCTGGCTTTCAAACACATCCAGCAGATCGGCGGCCAGCTGAGGGCGGGGGGAGGTGTCAAACAAGGCCTTGTCCTCCTCGCAAAGCCAATCCAAGCCCCTCCACACCTCCATCATATACACCCGCTCGGGGCGGTAGTCAGATTGGATCAGGCGCAGGGCCTCCACCGTACGCAGGGCGGTAGCCACGTGGGTGTCGTGCTTGTCGGCCAGGTTATGGGTGTACAGAAATTGAGGGCGGGTCTGCAGCAACAGCTCGGCCAGCTCCTCCGTGACGGCAGGATCGCCGCCCTTGACGGCGTTGCTGGTATGCCCCATCATAGCCAAGGCGCAGTAACGGCCCAATTCGGCGGCTTTTTGCTGTTCCCTCATACGCAGGCGGATCATTTCCTCGTCCGTACAGCAGGCGAAGCGGCCCGTGCGGGGGGAGCCCCCTCCGTCTGTCAGAGTCACGGCCATAAAATGCTTTTGACCGCAGTCATAGCATTCCGCAATGGGGGCGTAGGCCATGATCTCCACGTCGTCTTGGTGGGCAGCTATGCAAAGGTGGGTGGTTCTTTGCTCGCCGTGAGGGCAGTTATCGGGGATAAAGAGCAGGGTGTTGGGGCGTTCGGATAAAAATTTCATGAGTATTTACCTCGTCACCGTAACTTTTTTCAGGTTGCGGGGATGATCGGGATCTCCTCCGCGCTCCAAGCAAAGAGCTTGGGCGAACAATTGGGCAAACACGGCAAAAAAGAGGGGTGCGGCCAGCTCGTCCTCAGCCTTTGGAAGCAAGAACGCCGAGCTTGCCTGTTGAAAGACCTGCTCACTGTCAGTTACGACCAGCGGTTCATTGCCCAAAGAGCGGATCTTTTCTGCCATGGCCAAATTTTCCTGCAAAGCGGCTCCGGATGGGGCGTAAACGATTACAGGGGTACGGCGGTCCACTTGGGCCAGCGGTCCGTGATAAAAATCAGCAGAGGAATAGGCTTTCAGCTTGACGTAGCAGGTCTCCTGGACCTTTAGCATAGTCTCCAGAGCGATGGGATAGGTAATGCCTCTGGAAAGGATAAAGCCGTCTTCCATATATCTGTAAGGCCGCACAAAGCTTTCCATTTGGGGAACGGCTTCGGACAGCCATGCATTCAGTTTACGGGGCAGTTGAGCAAAATATTGCTTCATATCCTCCCTTTCAAACCAATAGGCCGCCAGCAGATACAACAGGGCCAGCTGAGAGGTAAAAGTTTTGGTGGCGGCTACAGATTTTTCCTCATCGGCGTGGCAGAAAAGATGCCATTGGGCAGCCTTGGCCAAGGGACTTTGGGGATCGTTGGTGATCGCCAGGGTCACGGCTCCGCTTTGTCGGGCACATTCCAGCACGGCTAAGGCATCTGCCGCGCTACCCGATTGGGAAACGGCAATGACCAGACTTTCGCCGTAATCAATCTGAGAGCCGTACAGGGAAATGGCAGAGGGAATGGCCAGACCTGCACACACTCCGCCGATGATGGAGAGCAGATATTGCCCGTAAATGGAGGCGTGGTCAGAAGTTCCCCTTCCTGCAAAAGTAACCGAGCGGATCTGTTTTTGTCTTAATTCGGCCCCTAACGCCGTTAATACATGTCGGTTTTCTTTCTCCAAAGAGGCAAGAATGTCGGGGGAGGCAAGAATTTCTTGAAGCATGTAAGTCATGCCGAGTCACCGCCTTGTTTGACGAAATTATACCTGCAGGGAGTTTGTTTGCAGGGTACTTGCTTTATTCTACTCCGTCTAACAGAAAAATGCAAGAAAAAATGCAAAAAAACACTGCGTGGCTTTTTGGATCAAAATAAAAGCCCGTCCTGCCCAAGGGGCAAGACGAGCTTGTTTTGTTACAGACCTTTCATGGTCAGGCTGATGCGCTTTTTGTTCAGATCTACGCCCAATACCTTGACGCTGACCACGTCACCCACCTTCAGCGCCTCGGAAGGATGGCGGATGAATTTATCGCTGATCTGGGACACGTGCACCAGGCCGTCTTGGTGAACACCGATGTCCACAAAGGCGCCGAAATCGATGACGTTGCGCACCGTTCCTTGCAGGATCATGCCCTCCTTCAGATCCTTCATATCCAGCACGTCCTCCCGAAGCAGGGGAGGGGGAAGCTCGTCGCGGGGATCGCGGCCGGGCTTGCTCAATTCCTTCAAAATATCCTGCAACGTGGGCTCGCCGATGCCCAGCTTCTCTGCCAAAGCCGAAAGGCCGAAGGCCTCCGCCTTCTGAAGCAGACAGGCTCCGTCGCGGATGGGGTCGGCCTGTAAGCAAGCCAACAGCTCCTTGGCGGCCTGATAGGACTCGGGGTGTACGCCGGTATTGTCCAGCAGATTTTTGCTTCCGGGCACACGGAGGAAGCCGGCGCATTGCTCAAAGGCCTTGGCTCCCAATTTGGGAACTTTTTTCAATTCCGCGCGGGAGGTAAAGCTTCCGTTTTCTTCGCGGTAGGCCACAATATTTTTGCATACCGTAGAGGAAAGCCCCGAAATATGGCTGAGCAAGGCGGCGGAGGCGGTGTTCAGGTCTGCTCCCACGCTGTTGACGCAGTCCTCCACCACCCCGTCCAAGGCGGCCTCTAAACGCTTTTGAGGCATATCGTGCTGATACTGCCCCACGCCGATAGCCTTGGGCTCGATCTTGACCAGCTCGGCCAAGGGATCCTGCAAGCGGCGGGCGATGGATACGGCGGAACGGAGGGTCAGGTCAAAATCGGGCATTTCCTCAGCGGCCAGCTTGGAGGCGGAATACACGGAGGCCCCCGCTTCGGAGACCACCATATAGGACACCTTTTGAGGAATTTGACGAAGCACCTTGGCGCAGAACATTTCCGTTTCCTTGGAGGCCGTGCCGTTGCCGATGGCAATGATCTCCACCCCCCAACGGGCGATCTTTTCTCCCAGCAAACGGGCGGAGCGCTCCTCCTGAGCGGCACCGTGGGTGGGGTAGATGACAGCGGTGTCCAGCACCTTGCCTGTGGCGTCCACCACAGCCAGCTTACAGCCCGTGCGGTAGCCGGGATCCAAGCCGATGGCCACCTTTCCCTTGACGGGGGCAGCCATGAGCAGCTGGCGCAAATTGGTGCCGAAGAGCTTAATGGCATTTTCGGAGGCCTGTTCCGTCAGTTCGGCACGGATTTCCCTTTCAATAGAGGGGTAGATCAGGCGGGAATAGGCATCGTCACAGGCCTCCTGCACTTTCAGTGCGCAGGGAGAGGTCCCGTGGACGTACAGCGAGCGAATGGAGTGGAGAGGGCGGGTGGGCTCGGTTTGAATATCCACCTTTAAAAAGCCCTCTTTTTCTCCGCGGTTCAAGGCCAATACCCGATGGTCTGCCAGCTTGCTGACCCCTTGGGCAAAGTCGTAGTAGGTGGCGTAAACGCTGTCCTGCTCTCCTTCTTTGGCGGCACAGGCAGTAACGATGCCGTGCATGCGCACCAAATTGCGGACGCGCTTGCGTACCTCGGCATTGTCGGAAACATCTTCGGCAATAATATCCTGGGCCCCTTGCAAGGCGGCTTGAGCATCCTCCACCCCTTTTTCTCCGTCCACAAAGGGCAGAGCCAAGGTCAGGGGATCTTCGGCCGAATCCTGCTTGATCAAGAGGGCCGCCGCTAAGGGCTCTAACCCCTTTTCCCGGGCCACGGAGGCACGGGTCTTTCGCTTGGGGCGGAAGGGACGGTAGATATCCTCAATCTCTGCCAGGGTGGAGGCTTTGGCCAAAGAGGATGCGATCTCCTCGCTTAAATGGCCCTGTCCGTCGATCAGCCCGCGGACCTCTTCGCGCCGTGCATCCAGATTGCGCAAATATTCCAGTTTATCCGCAATGCGGCGGATCAGCTGGTCATCCATGGTACCGTGCTGTTCTTTGCGGTACCGGGCAATAAAGGGAATGGTGTTCCACTCGTCCAACAGGGCAATAATATTGCCCACATATTCCTCCAAAACGGAAAATTCCCGGCTGATCAAGGCGGCGTATGACATAAGCTTCTCCTTTATTATTTCCAATTAAAGTTGATCAAGGCAATGATATACAGGGTCAGAATCGCGGCGGGCACTACGTAGAAAAACAGGGGTTTCATCCAATTTTGAACCTTGGGCCCTTTGCCTGTGTTGGCCTCGGTCATGAATTTATCCCAACCCCAACCGTAGCGTTTGTTACAGCAGAAAACGGCAAAGATCAGGGATCCTAAGGGAAGCAGGTTGGTGGAGACCAGGAAATCCCACAGATCCAGCCAGGTAGAACCTTTGGCAAAGGGCTGGAATTTCCACAAATTAAAGCCCAAAGCCGTGGTCGTGGAGGTCAGCAACAGCCCAATGGCACAGATCACACAGCCCTTGCGGCGACTCCAGCCCGTTAATTCGCGCACGCAGGCCAAAATGTTTTCAAATACAGCCAAAACCGTGGACATGGCGGCAAATACCATGAACAGGAAAAACACAGACCCCCAAAGACGACCGCCCTCCATGTGGTTGAACACGGTGGCCATGGTGTCGAAAAGCAGGGACGGGCCCGATTTGACCTCCAGCCCGTAGGTAAAGCAGGCGGGAAAGATAATCAGCCCTGCGGTCATAGCCACGAAGCTGTCCAGTAGAATGATGTTGACGGATTCACCCAACAAGGAGCGCTCTTTGCCTATATAGCTGCCGAAAATGGCCATGGAGCCGATACCCAGGCTGAGGGTGAAGAAAGCTTGATTCATGGCACTGACGATTACGGAAGGACTGAATTTGGAAAAGTCGGGCAATAGATAAAATTTCAGGCCTTCGGGGGCGCCTTTCATAGTTAGACTGTGCGCCGCCAGCACGACGATCAGAAACAGCAATGCCAGCATCATGTATTTGTTGATGCGTTCCAGCCCGCCCTGTAGCTTGAAGCTGAGGATAACAAACCCCGCAATTACGACGACGGCCATGAAAAGCATGTTTACCCCTGCATCGGCAGTCATGGCGCCAAAGCCCAGCCCGGCCGTTTGGCCGGTGACGAAACGGTAAAAATAATAGATCAGCCAGCCGGATACACAGGTGTAAAAGGACATCAGGCAGACATTACCGAACAGGGCAAAGTAACCGTGAATATGCCATTTTTGACCGGGCTTTTCCAGCTTGCGGTACATCATCACAGGGCTGGCCTGAGAGGCGCGCCCCAAAGAAAATTCCATCACCATGACGGGAAGTCCCAGCAAAAGCAGGCACAACAAGTAAATGACGACAAAGACACCGCCCCCGTTTTGTCCCGCCATCCAGGGAAATTTCCATACGTTTCCGCAACCGATGGCACAGCCTGCGCTCAGCAGAATAAAACCCAGGCGGGAAGATAAGCGTTCCCGTTTTTCCATGATCTATAGACCCTTCTTTAATTTAATTACATTGTATTTTAACAAATTGCGGACAAAAAGTAAAGTCAAAAAGAAAGGAAAAAGCGGGGCATTTTCTTTTTTTCAACGCAAAGCAGGAAAAACACACTCTTTTTGAGGAAAGGCGGCTTGAAAAAACGGGAGAGGCGTGCTATAATGTTGAGGCAGAACGATTTGGAGGTTGTTTTTATGAAACAGCGAGCTGTTCTTTTTCTTGTATGGGTGCTTTGTGTAATGCTGGTTGCCTGTTCCGCCCCCGCATCCGATCCCGCCACCAAGCCCTCGGCGCCCGCCGTTGAGCCCACGCAGCCTCAAACCCAACATACTTCCCCCGACGACTCCTTGGAGGAGATCTACGTGCAGGCCGTCAGCCTGATCGGCCGCAGTCAGTACGCCGAGGCCTACACCCTGCTTTTACAGCTGGGAGATTACAGAGATGCCAAGCAGCTGCTGGAGCACTTCGTTTGGAAATACACCGGGCTTACGGAAACCACCAATTTGGGGGGCGATTTAACAACGGTGTACACCTACACCTATGACGAAAACGGTCTGCTCGTCGCCTCGGATTACGAAAGCGAGTATTATGCCAACGCCTATACCTATACCTACGAGCTGGATGAGAAGGGGCGTGTCCTGTCCCAAAAGGCCTCCTCCACTGCGGGGTACGAAACGGAAATTACCTATGAATACGATGCCCAAGGCCGCGTGAGCAAGGAGACCTCCGTCTACGGCGGCTCCGACGTGCAGGTCATCATGTATGAATACGACAGCTTGGGCCGATTGGTAAAAGAGACCATGCCCAACGATCCCGAGGCAGTGTGCTACACTTACGACGAGCGCGGCCACGTTACCCGCAAGACCATTGGAGATAGCCACGTCGTCACCTTTGAAAACGAATACGACGCCAAGGGCAGGCTGGCCAAATGTGTGCGAACGGAAAGTGGATATTCGTTGGAGTACGAGTATACCTACGACCAATATGGCAACCTCACCAAGGAAGTGGAAAGCGAGCAAAGCGGCACGGTAAAGACCAAGGAATACAGCGGTTATACGTGCTTCTATCAAGCATAAAGCAAACGAGGACGGAGAGTGCTTCTCCGTCCTCGTTTTTTTGTCAGTATTTCGCTTTTCTGGCCATTTTCATTTTGTACAGCTCTTCCGTTGCCAGGCGGGCCTTGGTGACGGAAACGTGGGGTTTGGGAAAGCAAAAATAAGAAAACTCGTTGTTTCCGATGCCGATCATATCTCCGATCTCATACCAATAATAGTCTGCATACAGAGTGTGAGAGGCCGTTGGGGGCTGTACATAGTCCAACTTACCGTCCGTACTCGTTAGATGAAAGCCGTTGAAGTCGTGGATCAGGCGGCCTGTGCCGATTTTGCAGATGCCGTTTAAATTGACCTGTACGGCAATGTCCACTTCCTCATCCAAGCGGTAGGTGCCTTTTTCCAGCTCCTCGCGCACACAGTCTCTTTGCCAACGGTACCAGTCGGGAATATGGGGGTATTCGGTCTCCCCGTCGCAAGCCAAAAGCTGACCGTATTCGTCCATCTCCCATTGCTTATTGCAGGCGTGGCAGGTCAGCAAAATGCCCTTTCCCTCCATACGACCCTCTGCGCCGCAATGGGGACATTTGTAGAGAATGCGGTGCAGCCCGTCAGCGCGGAAGGGCTCGGTCACGGCAATGCGGTGATCCCGTTGCCAGGCAAAATTATCAAAGGAAAAGGCTTCGTCCAGCAAGGCATCCAGCTCAGCCACGCTTTTTTCGCGGATCTCCTCTGCCGTAGCTAGGCATTTTACGTGAGCGCTGACCTTTACGTTGCGCAGCTGCAGCATGTTGTACAGCGGGTCGCGGGCAAAGGCACCTTGGGTGATCACCGTTACCACGGGGACGCCCAGGTGCTTCATCAGCACGCCAAGCTTTCGAGGAAGGGCGGTGGCACGGCCGTCAAAAGAGTAGCCGGCTTCGGGGTACATCAATACGCTGGTCTTGTTTACCTTCAGCATATACCGGATATCGTGAACGAGGGAAAGGTCTGCCACGTATTTGTGGGTGGGAGTGCAGCCCAAAAGCCGCATCAGTTTGCCCAAAATACCCGTCATGCCGTCCACAGAGGATACGATGCCGAAGCGCATGGGGTAAAAAATAGCGTAGGCCAGCTTCATGTCTGTGAAGCTGGAATGGTTCATCAGGATCAGACAGGGCTGCCCCTTTACCAACTCCATACGCTCGGTGGTGTAGGAGAAGTCGATCTTGCGGAATGTGGGGGCAGAGGCAATGCGCACCACTGTGGCCAGCAGACGGCTGGGTTTGAGGGGCTTCTGTCTTTTTAGCCGCGGTAGCTTTAATACTTCTTCGTAAGTCAGTGTGCGCGTGTTGATCTTCATAGGATCACGTCCCGTCACTTATATTGGGGGCACGGCAGATGAAAAAAGTGCCGTTTCCTGTGCCTTGAAGATATTATACCATGTTTTTGCGGCATTTGCAATGCCAAAGCACGCGCGGCTTTCTTTTTGAGGTTTATCCGCAAAGGTTGTTCGAGATATTTGCGGATGGAGAAGTATATTTGATGCGGCATTTGAGAATGCTTGAAACCTGCGTTGTCAAAAAGAAATTGTAAGAAAACACCTCCGAGAGTAATCGTTTGGTCGCTCTCGGCGGTATCTTTTAATATGGATAATCAAAGTAAAAAACAAATCCGAACAGTTCCGTCGTAACGAAACAGTTCGGATTTGCTTGTTTTGTCTATGGACTACGAAAAAGATATTTTCGGCAGTTTACGTATGAATTCGAACTCTCACATAACCGTTCGTTTTTAGTGAAATCGTTCGCTTACGCTCACGGTGAAATAATTTACTCCGTAAATTGTGAAATTTGATGCTATCGCATCAAGTGAAATGAAATCCACCCACTCGCCGTCGAGGCGAATTTCACACGTCGCAGGCGTATTTCACATTGCAAAGCAATATTTCACCCACCCGCAAGGGTGGATTTAGTTGAAAACGACAGATTCCTGTCGGAATCTGTCGTTTTCTGGTGGAGGCGAGGGGAGTCGAACCCCTGTCCAAAAGCAAATTCATGCAAATTTCTCCGGGCGCAGCTGGTCGTTTAACGTTCCCTCTGCGCAGCGCCGAACAGCAGGCTCTGCGTTTTGGTAGCTTCATGATTCATGGGCGGGGCAAAGCTTGGCCGCCTCACGTGCACCACTCAGTCACGCCATAGCCCCGGCCGTGGTCCTCCGGGGTATGACGGCTGCCTTAATTAGGCAGCGACAGCTAACTTAGAGTTGTCAGTTATTTTTGTTTTACGGCTTTTATAGCGGTTCCGCACCGCTGCCCGCTTATCACACTGCAGCGCCCCTGTCGAAACCGGTACGCCCCCATACATAAGCAAGTTTATTATACCCCATTTCAGACTTTTTTGCAAGGCGACCAAGCCAAATGTGAGAAAATGTGAGAAATCAAAACAAGCTCCTTTCCGCAAGGGAAAAGGAGCTTGTTTTCAGCGCAAAAACAGGCAAAGAAGCAGAGATGCGGCGGAAAGGAAAATGCGAAGGATCAGCAGGGAAAACTTGGCGTAGGAGGGGGTGTATTTCCACATAAGAGCGCGGATCAAAGCCCTTTCCTGCCACCCCAACCAAAGGGAGAGCAGGGCAGGAAGCCAGCCGAGCTTCGGCAGAGTGCCGTTGCAGGACGCCGCTATCAGGCAGATCAACAACACCGCCGCGCTCAAGCCGCAGGTCTTGATCCAAAACCAGCGTGTGTGAGCGTTGAAGGGGAGGCGCTCCTTTTTCATCTCCACGGCATTCTCATAGGTCAGCGTCTCCCCGCAAAGGGGACAGCAGACCTCCTCCTCTATCCAAGCCCCGCAACGGGGGCAATGTTTGCCTAGCATAGGTTCAGCTCCTTAGCCAACGCACAGGTGTGCGGATCTTTTATCGGCACGCGGTCGATCAGGCGCAGACGGTACTTTTCCACCAGCTTTAACGCCTCGTCCAGGGCTTCGCGATGATCCAAATTGCGCGGATCGTGGGCGTCTACGCCGATGATGACGGGGTTCCCAATTTGCTGTACGATCTCCCAAAACGGCTCGTGGGGATAGTTCCGTTTTCCGCGGATGCCCAACAGATTCAACTCCAGGGGAGTGTCCGTTTCCAAGGCCGTTTGGCACAAGCGGGTCATTTCCCTTTCGTACGCCGCGGGACTGCCCGTGTGAAGGGGCATATCGGGGTGGTTGAAATAGGTGAACGCGCCGGTGTGCATGGCTTGACAGGTCTGGTCTACGAATTGATGCAGATCACCGTCTGTCATAGGAAGGTTGACACTGACCCCGTCCGTTTCATTGACGGTGAAATGCTGGCCCAGCAGCAGAAAATCGTAATCAAAGGGGTGCAGGAAGGCCAGCGTTTTGGCAAAAAGGCGGGGGTAATATTCTGCCTCAAAGCCGATCAGCAGGGTGATGTCCTTCTCATATTCCCGCCGCAGGGCTTGCAGGGTGCTGACGTAATTTTCGGTTTCCTCCAATTTCATGCGAAAGCCGGAGTCATGTCCGTTTTCAAAAACATAGGGAGAATGGTCGGAAAATCCGAGCAGTTGATAGCCTGCTTGAATAGCGGCTTCGATATATTCCCGTTCCTCCCCGCGGGCGTGGTTGCAGCGGGGCGTATGGGTGTGATAGTTGGCAAAAAGCATAGTGAAGAGAAGCTCCTTCTTTTCTGCGAATGTTTTTATTTTACCACAAAAGAAACTCCTTCGCAAGCTATATTGACAAAAAAGGAATCTATGGGGTATAATGAGCCAAGAGATTTTTCCGTAATAAAAGGAGAATTATATGAAAGCTTCCTTCTTGCGTTGGGCGGCGGTGTTGCTGGTGGGAATGTGGATGCTGGCGGCAGCCGGTTGTACAGCCTCACCTGCGGTGACGCAACCCGTTGACACTCAGCCTGCCACGATCCCCACCACTGAGCCACCCCCCGTTTTGCCCGAGATGACGGCATTGAAAGCTTTGGCTTCGGAAAATCCCTGCCTGGAAGAGGACGTGGTGTTTGCGCTGGCGGGAGATACGGCGGTGGGCACGGTTCCGTTTTTGTTTGACGAGGCGCATTTGGCCGCACTGCGTTTGCAGGTGGAGGTCAGTGAAGGGGATTATACCTTCGATCGCGGCTCCTTGAACGAGGACGGCACGGTAGATCTGACGGGGGGAGCCCGTTTGACGGTGACCTCCGAAAACGGCACGAAGAGCTATCGGGTGCTGACGCGCCGTCAGGCTCAAAGCATTCCCGTGGTGGAGATCTGGCTGGATACGGGGGAGGATATTCCCCAGGACGATCAGAAGACCTACGTCACCGGAGCTATGACCATGTACGGGGGCGGCTATCCCACCTTGGAAATGACGGAGCTGACCCTACGCGGACGTGGGCATTCCTCTTGGCTTTGGGAGAAGAAGCCCTATAAGATCAAGTTTATTGAAAAGCAGTCCCTGTTGGGGCTGGAGGCGGCTAAGGATTGGGTTTTGTTGGCCAATTACAGCGACCGAAGCCTGATCCGCAGCTATATTGCCCACGAGATGCCCACGGTGCTGGACAATTTATCTACCCGTTTGCATCAAATTCCCGTGGACTTGTTTTTAAACGGAGAATACAAGGGCGTGTACACCTTGGGCGAACAGCTGGAGGCTAAGGATGGGCGTGTAGAGATCGACGAGGATTACGGTCGCACGGACACAGGATACCTGCTGGAGGTGGGAGGCTCGGATGCCGAGGATAAGAAGGGACGCGACTATTTTCATACGGATATTCTGAAATTCGTGCGCATCAAAAGCCCCGATACCGAAAAGATGTCCTCCCTCCACTTCAGCTTCATCAACGATTGGTGTGCCAAGGCAGACAAGGCGGTCATCGCTTTGGACGGATATGAGGAATATATAGACGTAGACTCCGCCATTGATTGGTTTATTGCTCACGAGATCACCTATAATCTGGATTCCTGCTTCCGCCGCAGCTGTTATTTCACCAAGCGGGACGGCGGCCTGTTGGAAATGGGCCCCCTGTGGGACTTTGACTTGGCTTTCGGAAACTTTTCCCAGGATCGGGGTCAGTATGAAAAATTCTGCACTTTGGGCAAGGACGATGAGGATGCCTATATCAAGCTGACTTGGTTCAATTATCTGTTTGAGGATCCCGCCTTCACCGCCCGCCTGCGCGCCCGTTGGGACGAGGTGAAGGATGAGCTTTTAGCCATGTGCTTTGAAAAGATCGATGCCATGGGTGCCTTGGTGGCTCCTTCGGCCGCATATAATTTCCAAGTGTGGGATATTTTGGGAACCAAAGCGGGCTATTCCTCCAACGAGGCTTCCCGCTGTAAGACCTATGAGGAAAACCTGCAATATCTGAAGAATTTCCTCCAACGGCGCTACAATTACCTGGACGCCAATATTCCCTCGTAAAAGCGTAACGGGATCCCCCGCCCATTGGGCAGGGGATCCTTTTTTGCAAGGGACGGCGACGGTTTTGCCTCGGTCGCGGTGCCGATTGCATCTGTAAAACAACGAAACAAAATCAATTTTGTAGGGTCGATTCACGAATCGACCGAAACACATCCCGTTTCCGCAAACACCATGTCTGTAAAACAACGAAACAAAATGAGCTTGTAGGGACCGGCCTCCGGACGGTCCGTGCTACCCCTTTTCAACGGCGTTGGGTGAAAAGGAAAACGAGCGGTCGATTCGTGAATCGACCCTACAACCGTTAAGGCTTTGCCTCGAAATTTGCCGCGAATCGACCGCCCCGTCTTCCTTTGGCCACACAAAAACCCCCTGCCAAGTCGGCAAGGGGTTCTTTTTTATTTTACAAGGGAAGATCAGGAAGCCTTTACGCGGCGGCGCTTCTTTTTGTTGGTCAAGGTAAATACGGCAAAGGCGGCGGCAAGCACGACCAGTACCGCGGCCAGCACCAGCAGAATGGAGACGACGGAGATATTGGAGCCGCGTACGCTTTCCCACATGACCACGACCTGCTCGTTGTGGACACCGAAGTCCCGCATCACGCCCAGGGTATCGTCGTTGACATTGGGGTAGCGAACAGGATTGGACAGGTACGCCTCCGCCAGCTCGGCTACCTCCTGCTCATCCTCGGGATCGTCGGCATAGGCCTCTGCCAACACAGCAATGGCCTCCTCGCTTTGGCGCAGAGCCTCGGCATCCACCGCGGAGGAGTAGCCGATCTCCATCATGTTCTTCATGGCAATGTCGGGACGGTTCATAAAGTCGATAAACAGACGTGCGGCCTCTTCATTCTGGCAGTTATTGGGGATGACCCAGCCGTCGAACCAAATGTTGGCACCGCTCTCGGGCGTAAAGTATTGCAGGTTTACGCCCTCGGCCTCGGCCTCCTCAATGGCGTACAGCGCATCGCCGCTCCATGCCAGATCCACCCAAGCCGTGCCTGCGATCAGCTCGTTTTTGCCGAAGTCCACCTCATAGCCGTACAGGCTTTCCTTTTGGGAGATCAGGGTCTCCTTAGCCAAGGCAAGCAAGGTGTCGTCTACGGTGTTGATGAGCGTTTGTACGGACATGGAGGCATAGGCCTCGGGGAGGAGATTGCGCTCCTTCATGTACAGCAGCACGGCGCAGTAGCTGTCGCGGATGCTGTCCTTCATATAGATCTTCTTGTCCAGTGCGCCCACGGCGGTGCCGTTTTGCTGCAGGTTCCATAGCAAGCCCCAGCCGGCTGCCTCGGCATCGGCGGAATCGATCTTATCCGCATTGTAGAGAATGCCCAGCGTTCCCCACATATAGGGAGCCATGTATTCGGTCATATCCTGCTCCAGATCGGAGAAGCTTTCGCGGATCTTGGTGACGATATCGGGGTTGATCTTGTCGCTGTTGACAAAGCTTTCGTCTGTAAAATAGTTCAGCTTGCGAAGGGCGTTGCTCTCCATCAGACGCTGAATGGCGTATTCCGAGGGGCAGATGACGTCCACTTGGGCGTTGCCCTTGAGTACCTTGGTCAGCATGGTCTCATTGGTGTCAAAGGTCACGTAGGTGACGTCGATCTCGCGGCCCGTGGTTTGTTTGTAATAGGCCTTGAACTCCGTCAGCTCAATGTCATAAATATAGTCTGCCCAGTTGTAGACGACCAGCTTGTCCTCGGCGGCCAAGGCCGTGGGGGCGCAGGCCAACAGCAGGAAGAGGGAAAGTAAAACGGCAAAAGCTTTTTTCATGAAACAGTCCTACCTTTCGGAAATTAATGAATAGCCGGGGAAGAGATGGGCTTGGTTCGGCGCAGATTGATGAGCAGCAGCACTGCCAGCACCACAACAAAGATGATGCTGAATACGGCAAACCAAAACGGCTGCAGGCTTTTGAGGCGGGCGTCCTCGTAAATGTAGGTGGAAAGGGTCTCGATCCCCGTTTCGCCCTTGTTGATCTGGGTGATGATGAAATCGTCCAAAGAGATGGTAAAGGCCATCACAAAGCCCGAGACCACACCGGGGAAAATGCAGGGGAGGATGACGTCGCTCATGGTGCGGAAGCGGTTGGCCCCCAGATCGGCGGCGGCTTCGTACAAATTGGGGTCCATCTGTACCAGCTTGGGCATAACGGAAAGCACCACGTAGGGCGTGCAGAAGGAAATGTGGCTGAGAATGAGGCGGGTCATTCCTTCAGGAATAAAGCTTGCGTTGACGAAGAAGATCATCAAGGACACGGCCATCACGATCTCGCTGTTGATCAACGGAAGCTGGTTGACGCCCATCACCGCGTTCTTGGCGCGGCGGCTCAGCGCGTGGATGCCCACGGCGGAAAAGGTGCCCAGAGCGGTGGCAAATACGGAGGAAACGGCGGCAATGATCAGCGTGTTTTTCAAGGCGGCCAGCAGCTGAGGGGTCTGCTTGCTGGTGAAGATGGAGCGGTAAGCCTCCAGCGTAAAGCCTTGGGAGAAGCTGAAATTGCTGTTGCCCGAGAAGCTGTATACCACGATCACCGCAATGGGTAGGTACAGCAGCGTAAGGATCACTGCCAAATACAGATTGCCGAAGAGCTTGCTCGGTTTCATAGCAGAGAGCCTCCTTTCGGGTCATCCCGGTTTAAGCGGTTGAGTACGGCGCTGGAAAGCAATACGAAGGCCAGCATGACCAGGCTCATCACACTGCCCACTCCGTACAATCCTTGGGAAAACTTGGTTTGGATGCTGTCGCCGAAGAGAAAGATCTGACGGTTGGACAGTAACTCGGAGATGGCAAAGGTGGAAATGGTGGGAATAAACACCATGGTAATGCCCGAAACGATGCCGGGGACGGAAAGGGGCAGGGTGGTGCGCAGGAAGGTCTGCACCCCGTCGGCGCCCAAATCGGAGGCGGCCTCCGTGTAGGCGTGGTCGATGTCCGAAAGGGTGGTGTGCAGAGGCAGGATCATAAAGGGAAGGTAGTTGTACACCATGCCGAAAATGACCGTTCCCATGCCCAATTCCACGCCAAGAGCCAAGAAAATGGCTTTAGTGGATAAGGTACGGATCAAAAAGTTGACCCACATGGGGAGGATGAACAGCAGCACCAGAATGCGGTTGCTTGCATGGTGGCGGCTGAGCAGATAAGCGGCGGGATAGCCCAAAAGCAGGCAGATGCCCGTGGTCAGCAAGCCGATGACCAAGGAATTTCCCAGCACCCGCAGACCTGTGGAATCGGAAAAGAAGGTCACGAAATTGCGCAGGGTGAGCCTGCCCGTGGCATCGTCGATAAAGGCGTTGATGAGCACCATCACCAGCGGAACGATGATGAACACCAGCAAAAACAGCATATAGGGAAAGGCAAAGGCCTTTCGGGGGAAGGAAAAGCGGCCCACCTTGGAAACCGCCGATACAGGCTTCTTACGCATTCGCGGAGGCCTCCTCCAAGGGGGTGACGATGAGCTTGTCCGGATCCACGGAAATGCCCACCCTGTCCCCGATCAGCCAATCGTCCTCGGTATCGATAAAGAACTGATATCGGTCGTCGGCGCGGACGATGCATTGGTAGTAGCTTCCCTTGTAGATGCTGTCCACCACCTCGCCGCCGATGATGCCGTCCTCCTCGTCGTCAAACAGACGCACGTCGTCAAAATCGATCTCCACCTTCACGGGAGTGCCGGAGGGGAGCAGGGAGGTGCAGGGGAATCGGCCGCCGCAGATCTCCACCACGCCCTCGTCCCACATAACGGTCTCCAGCGTGTTGATGAGGCGGCTCTTGCGCATGATATGCAGATCGTAGGGCTCGATGTACAGGCCGATGACAGAGCCCTCGCGGCATTCTACGTTGTCATGCACCAGCAGCTCGTTGCGTTCTTCTCCGTCCACTGTGAGTACGGTGGTCTGGTAATAGGTGCCCTTGAATACGGAGGAGAGGACCTCGGCCTTGATCTGAGCATTCTCGCTGTTTGCTTCGGTCACACGGATATCCTCGGGACGTACGATCACGTCGATGAGCTCGTCCTTCTTAAAGCCCTTGTCTACGCAGGTAAACAGGGTGTCGATAAATTCCACCTTGAAATCTTCCCGCATGATGCCCGAGAAGATGTTGCTTTCTCCGATAAAGTCGGCCACAAAGGCGTTGGCAGGCTCGTCGTAGATCTTCTTGGGGGAGCCGATCTGCTGAATGACACCGTCGCGCATGATGACGATGGTGTCGCTCATGGTCAGAGCCTCCTCCTGGTCGTGAGTGACGTAGATGAAGGTAATACCCAGCTTTTTATGCATGCTCATCAGTTCCAGCTGCATATCCTTACGCATCTTCAGATCCAAAGCCCCCAAGGGCTCGTCCAAAAGCAAAACGTCAGGCTCGTTGACCAAAGCGCGGGCGATGGCCACGCGTTGCTGTTGACCGCCGCTGAGGGTATTGACATGGCGGTGGCCGTAGCCTTCCAGATCCACCATTTTCAGCGCGCGCTCCACCTTTTCGGCGATCTCCACCTTGGTCAGCTTTCGCACGTTTTGATACATTTCACCGTTTTCCTCATAGGGCTCTCCGTCGGGCACGGTTTTGAAACGAAGCCCGAAGGCAATGTTGCCGAATACGTTCAAATGGGGGAAAAGGGCATATTTTTGGAACACGGTGTTGATGTTGCGCTGATGGGCGGGGATCTGGGTAATGTCCTTGCCGTTAAAAAGGATCGTGCCGGAAGAAGGCTTTTCAAACCCGGCGATCATACGCAGCGTTGTGGTCTTTCCGCAACCGGAGGGTCCCAGCAATGTCACAAATTCGCCTTTCCGTATGGAAAGCGACAAATTGGTGACCGCCTCGTGAAGATCGTAGGTTTTGCAAATGTTTTTCAGTTCAATGATTTTTTCGTCCCCTGCCATAAACCTTACCCCTTTTCAAGAAAAATAAAAAAGCACGCTGCGGTATACACAGCGTGCCAAGAAAACGACCAAATCCCCACGCGGAAAAACTACGGCACGGAAAATGCCCGTTCGGTGGGAGAGGTTGCAGAGCCTATACAGCAAGAACTACTTTTACTGCTCTTATTGACCGTTTCACAAGCTGTGTACCCCGTACACAATTTTTGGTTATAAAGTAACCAACTCATAAAATTTGCGCTTTTAACGCAATCAATAATGCGGCGCTGTCGCCGCCCGCGGCAGTTGACCCGGCTGTCCGTGTGGCCTTGGCTTTTGCAAAGGCAAAAGCGGTCAAGCAGTTCTGTCGAAAAAGCCCGACAAAGAACTCTATCTCGAATTATAGCAGATGCCCGTGTACTTGTCAAGAATTTGTCTAAAAAAGTTTCGCCTTTTTTGACAAAAAGCCTCGGTGAAGATTGAAGGGGATTTTACTAAAAACAGCAAAATATTGCTATCTTTTTTGCAGTCGAATATGCTATACTGTGTGCACAATCATTGGGAGGCCGAAATTATGCAACGCGATATGAAACAGTTTTTTGATCAGATGCGTCTTCAAAATTCCAAAAAACCGCTACCCATTCTTTCCTTTCCCTCCGTTTCTTTAATGGGGGTTACTGTAAGGGAAATGACTTCCTTGCCGGGATTGCAATCCAAGGGCATGAAGTTGGTGGCAGAGGCAGTGGATGCCGCGGCTTGCGTCAGCATGATGGACCTTTCCGTAGAGGCGGAAGCATTCGGCGCCCAGATCCGTCGTTCGGAGGATGAGGTGCCCACTGTAGTGGGGGCACTGGTGGAGGACGAGGAGCAAGCCGAGGCCTTGCAGATCCCTGCTGTGGGGGCAGGGCGCACGGGTCTGTACGTGGAGGAGATCCGTAAGGCCTGCGAGCTGATTACCGACCGTCCCGTGCTGGCAGGGGTGATCGGGCCGTTTTCTTTGGCCGGTCGCCTCATGGACGTGACGGAGATCATGGTAGCCTGCTATACCCAGCCGGATGCGGTACACACGGTCATGAAAAAAGCATGTGCCTTTTTGAAGGAATATATGCTGGCCTACCGCGAGGCGGGTGCCAATGGGGTGGTCATTGCCGAGCCCTTGACGGGTATGCTGTCTCCCGCCCTGGCAGAAGAGTTTTCCGAGCCCTACGTGCGTGAGCTGATCGCTTCGGTCAGGGACGATCATTTTGCCGTGGTGTACCACAATTGCGGCAATAACGTGGCCGATATGGCTGCCTCCATTTTCCGCGTGGGGGCCGATGCTTATCATTTCGGGAACGCGGTGGATATGCGCCGCATTTTGCCCCTGGCGGATCCCAACACCCTTATTATGGGCAACGTGGATCCCGCGGGTCAGTTTTTAAACGGTACGCCCGAAAGTATTCGCGAGGAAACGCTGAAGCTGATGGAAGATTGCTGCCCCCTGTATCCCAATTTTGTCATTTCCTCGGGCTGCGACATTCCCCCTGCAGCCAAGTGGGAAAATATTCACGCCTTCTTTGCCGCCGCAGAAGAATATTACAGACGGTAAGAATCAAAAAAAATAAAGACCGATCTTCTCCCATTTGGGGTAGGATCGGTCTTTTTTTATGATTCAGACAGCCGCTGGCGCAAGATCTCAAAAGCAAATACCGCACAGGCGCCTGAGGCAGACAGAGAATTGCGAAAATCGCTGCCGTAGGGAATGTACACCTGCGTGGCACAGGCGTCGGCCACGGCGCGGCTCAAGCCGCGGTTTTCACCGCCGATGCAAAGGAGCAACGGAATATTCAATGGAGCTTGATACAAGGAGACGGAACGCTCGCCCCGCCCGGCCATGATCATGGTAATGCCGTGTTGTTCCATGGCCAGACGGACCTCGGCGGGGTCCTGGTATACGGCCGTGGGGATCAGCTCCGATGCACCGGCAGAGGCGCGGGCTACCGTACCGGCCGCACTCATCCAGTTGCGGGAGGGGAGCAAAAGTCCTTGCACTCCGGCTGCATACAGGGAGCGTACGCAAGCTCCGAAATTGTACGGGTCCTCGATTCCCTCCAGCAAGGCTAAAAAGGCGGGTCTGTCAGCGGGCAGGGAGGCCGTCAGCTCTGCGGGAGTCACCGTTCGACGTGCCCCTACGAAGGCCAGCACGCCGCCGTGGGTGCGCCCCTCCGCCCTGGAGGCAAGGGTCTCGGCGCTCACGGTGCGAACGGAAATACCCTCAAATTTGGCGCGGTTGGCCAGATTTCTCACCTTGGGCTCTTTTTTTCCTTCCGCGATCCAAAGCTCGTAGATGCGGCGGCTTTGCCCGTTGAGGGCTGCGTTGACGGATAGGAAGCCCTCCAATACCGTGGGCTCAAAGGAAGAGGTCTCTTGACTCATACGGTACGCTTGCCGATGTCGCTGCGGGCGTGGAGCTTTTCAAAGGAGATCTCCGCCAAGCCCTTGTAGGCCTGCTCTACCGCTTGCTGATGGGAATCTCCCAAAGCACTGACCGCCAGCACGCGG
The DNA here is from genome assembly GCA_017507855.1 of Clostridia bacterium. Lineage (GTDB taxonomy): Bacteria > Bacillota > Clostridia > Oscillospirales > RGIG5554 > RGIG5554. The sequence goes on along the minus strand of JAFWAE010000031.1, from coordinate 15,743 downwards.
CCTCCGGCGGTGAGGATCTGCCCGTTTTCGGCCTTGGTGCCTGCGTGATACACCGTGCATCCCAACGCCTCCGCGCGCTCAAGCCCCGCAATGGGGAAGCCCGTTTCGTAAGAGCCGGGATAGCCTCCGCTGGCCGCAACCACGCAGACGGCGTGGCGGGGATCCCAGCGGATATCCGCCTGCTCCAGCGTGCCGTTGCACACCGCCAGCAGGATGGGCACCAGATCGCTCTGCAGACGGGGAAGCACCACTTGGGTTTCGGGATCTCCGAAGCGGCAGTTGTATTCGATCACCTTGGGACCGTTGGGGGTAAGCATCAAACCAAAGTACAGCACGCCCTTAAAGGGACAGCCCTCCGCAGCCATGGCGCGGACGGTGGGCAGGTAAATGGTGTCCATGCACAGCTCGGCCAGCTCGTCGGTATAAGCCAGGCTGGGAGAAAAGGCGCCCATGCCGCCGGTGTTGGGACCCTGATCGTTGTCAAACACCCGCTTGTGATCCTGGGCGGAGACCATGGGGCGTACGCATTTGCCGTCGGTAAAGGCCAGCACGGAGGCCTCGATGCCCGTCAGGAATTCCTCAATGACCACGCGCTTGCCGGAGGTGCCGAAACGGCCGCCCTCCAGCATATCGGTCACGGCTTCGGCGGCCTGCTCGTAATTTTGGGCAATGATCACGCCCTTGCCCAAGGCCAATCCGTCGGCTTTGATCACGGTGGGATAGGCGTTTTTCTCCCGCAGGTAGGCCAAGGCCTTTTCCTTGTCCTCAAACACCTCGTAATCGGCGGTGGGAATGCGGTATTTTTTCATCAGATCCTTGGCAAAGGATTTGCTGGCCTCGATCCGCGCGGCGGCGGCGTTGGGGCCGAAAGCGGGAATGCCCGCTTCCTCCAGGCGGTCCACCAAGCCCATGGCCAAGGGATCGTCGGGAGCTACGAAGACCAGATCCACCTGCTTTTCCTTGGCCAAGGCCACCATTCCTTCCAGATCGGTGGCTTTGACGGGGCAACATTCGGCGATCTGTGCCATGCCGCCGTTGCCGGGAGCGGCGTATATTTTTTCTGTCAGCGGGCTTTGGGCCAGCTTTACGGCAATGGCGTGCTCGCGTCCGCCACTACCCACCAGTAAGATCTTCATACGTAAAACCTCTTTCATTAGATTGGCTGTTTTTTCTATTATACCATAGCCTTCGTCAAAATTCAATTCTTTTAAAGGGGAAAATACATATTGCCTGCTTAAAAGTGCAAAATAAAGCCAAGAGGTGAAACGCGGATGAAAGAGACCGATCTGGCTTACGAGGCCATGGAACAGGCGGATGAGGCGGCAAAGGCTCGGGGAGTCACATCCCGGACTCAACAAAAAGGAGAACTGAACGTGACCACCGTTCAGGTGCTCAACGACAGGGGGGCCGAGGCCATCGGCAAACCGCAAGGCACGTACGTCACGCTGGATTACGGGCAGATCTGGCAGCGAAGCTATGAGGATTTTTGCCGTGCGGCCGAAGAAATCTCGACTCAGCTTTTGGCTTTGGGGCTACCCGAAGAGCCCGCCCCCGTGCTTGTCATTGGTTTGGGAAATATGGATATTACCCCCGATTCCCTGGGACCGCGCACGGCCAGCCGCATTTTTGTGACGCGCCATTTGTTGGAGCAGGATCCTGCCTTGTTTCAGGACTGGAGGCCCCGCAGCGTATCCTGCATTGCCCCCGGGGTATTGGGAAAAACGGGGGTGGAGGCGGTGGAGGTAGTGCGCGGCTTGATGGATAAAGTGCGCCCCTCCTGCCTGCTGGTCATCGATTCCCTGGCGGCCCGAAGCATCTCCCGCCTGTCGGTGACCCTGCAAATGACGGACACGGGTATCCGTCCCGGGGCAGGGGTGGGAAATACCCGCCCTCACTTCAGCCGGGAAACACTTGGCGTTCCCGTCATCGGGATCGGCGTGCCAACGGTGGTGTCTGCCCGTACCATGGCAGAGGATCTGCTGAAACGGGAATTGCCCCGCCAGGACGAGGCCTCCGCTTTTTTTGTTACCCCCAAGGACATCGGCCATATTCTGGAGGAAGTCTCCAAGCTTCTGGCTCGGGGAATCAACGGGGCACTGCATCGCGGGGTAGATCCCGAGGAGCTGGAGCGCCTGGCCGGATAGACCCATAAAGCCGCAGATTTTTTCTCTGCGGTTTTTTATTTGACAAAAAAAGCAAATAGGTATATACTTGTTAAAATTAAAAAAAGAAGGTTGCACGCTTATGAAAAAAACATTGGTTTTGTTTTTGGCCTTGTTTTTTATGTTGGGCCTTTTCGGATGCGAAAGCGAGGAGCTGAAAAGCGCCCGCACTTTGATCGATTCCATCGGAGAGGTTACCCTGGAAAGCGAAGCTGCTATCGTTGCCGCTGAAGAGGCCGTGGCTTTGCTGGAGAAAAAAGAGGTTGAAAAGCTGGAAAACCTGTCCGTCATGAAGGATGCCCGCGCCTATTACGACAAGCTGGTAGAGCGGGAAGAAAAACAGGATGAAATGGTTGCGAACGTGGAGAAAAAGATCAATGCCATCGGCACGGTCACGGTATCAAACGGCCACCTGATCGCCGAAGCAAGAAAGGCATTTAACAACCTTAAAGCCTTGCCTATGCCGTCCAAAACAGGTTCCTCTTCTTCCTCTTCCTCCTCCGACAGGCCGGATTCGTTGATCGGCGAGGAGAATGAGGGCGAGAAGACCTCTTCCAATGTGAAGATTCCCGCTGCTCCCGAAACCCTCAACGACCTGCAGCAGCGCGTTTCCAATTATCAGGTGCTTTTGGATGCGGAGCAAAGCTACATAGATGTGCGCGTGGCCGATATTGAAAAGGCCGTGGATGCCATCGGAGAGGTGACGCTGGCCCGTGAAGCTGAGGTCAAGGCGGCCATTGCCAATGCACAGGCTGTATATGACAGCTATCCCGAGGAGATCCGCGCCTTAGTGGATAATTACGAAAAAGTGGCTCAGGCATCTGCCACCCTTTCCGATCTGAAGGTGAAAAACGTTATTGCTCTGATCAACGCCATCGGCACGGTGAAGCTGGAAAGCGAGGAGGCCATTACCGCCGCCCGCACGGCTTATAACAAGCTCACCTCCGCCGAAAGAAAGAACGTGACCAATTACGACACCTATACCGCGGCCAATACCAAGCTCAACGAGCTGAAGAAGGAGGCCAAGGAGAAGGCAGAGATCGAGGAGGCTCGCTCCCTGATCCGCATTACCAAGTTTTATGTCGGCAGTCCCAACAGCGTGGGCGGTGTGCGCGTGTACATCAATTTCATCAATATGTCCAAGACCAAGACCATCAAATATTTCAATTTCAGCTTTTGGCTGTTGAATGCCGTGGGAGATTACGTGGACTGTGAAATTGAGGATTCCTCCTATTTCCGTTGCTATAAGACCGGACCTTACGGCCCCGGAGAGGGCTTGACGGATGGCTCGTGGAACTGGGGCCCCTACTATAACTGGGATATTGAGGATGCCGAGCTGAGCTCCGTGAGCATCGAATATACCGACGGAACCACCTTCTATTTAAACAGCAAGCAGATCGAGGCTGTGCGCTATTAAAGCGCAAAAAACGTCCCGACGAAAGGCGCTGTGTTTCAAAGAACCGTTTTTGAAATTCAGCACAATACGATCCCTACCGACAGAAAAAGAGAGAACATTTCGGTTACCTACCGACTTGTTCTCTCTTTTTGCTTGTCATACGGTGCGGGGCTTAAGCCGTCATGGCTATTTGGCCGAAATATCAATTCTCTGCCCCAAGCATGACAAATTTGACTCGGTTGTTGTGGAAAAATTACGGCTTATACTCCGCGATGTCCTCAAGTTTACAATCAAGAGCGGCGCAAAGTTTATCGAGCGTCTTCGTTTCAATATTATCATTCGCTTTAAGACGACGCACAGTCTTGCTGTCTATACCGCACACTTCGCGAAGCTTGTAAGTAGACACGCCTTTTTCCTTCATTGTTTTCCAAAGCTTATCGAATATGATCATGATAAATCCTCCATACTTGACATTTATTATTATGGGGGTTATAATCTGAATTATTAAGGGGATATAATCCCCATAAAAAAGGAATGGAGATGTTTTTTGTGAAACTCTGTCAAACGATTTTGGCTAATGTAACAAAAAAGTGTGAGGGAAAAATTACGGAGTCAGACATTGAAAAGCTTTTTGAAAAAGAATGTTATGCAGTATTGGAAAGAATCAAAGTGATATTGGAGGATGATAGCTTGGATGATAAGGAGTGCTTTGAGAAAATCGAGAGCCTTGTATGCCTGTTTGAAGAAATAGGAAACGATTGCGGAGCAAGGCACGATTTTGGTTGAGAAATAGGAAAGGTACACCGCGGCGAGGTGCGCGGCACATTTCGTTTAAAAACAAAAGAAGAAAAGCAGAAAGCCGATACGGAAACAAGTCCGTATCGGCTTTTTTGTGTGGCTGTATGCGTTTTTACACCGAGGAGGGAAAAGCGGGCTGCGGGCGTTTGCTGTGTAAGCGCTCCTTGACGGTGGCGGTCAACCAAAGCAGCAGGGGAATGACACCCATAAACAGCCAATTCCCCCCCGAAAGGATCACGGAGACAAAGGCCAGCACTTGTTGCTGATTGGCGGAAAACAGTGAGGAAAGCCCAAACAGCAACACGCCGAAGCCGGGGACAACGGCAGGAATTTCCCGAAAGTGCCAAACTTTTTTCCAACATCGCAAAGACAGGAAGGAAAGCAGGATAATAGAAATGAAATCCGTTAAAAACCAGGCGGGAAATACGAAAGCCTCCACTCGCTTGATGCGGTTGAACAGGGTGACCAGCTTCATGGCGGACAGGGCGGGGGTGGGCAGCTGGGCGGTTAAGGTGGCGCCCAGCCCGGCTACCACGGGTATCACGGCGATAAGGGTGATCAGCGGGCAAAACAAGCCCACTGTCCAGCCAATGTGGGAGCTGTTTTGACGGTCGGACAGCAGGTCACAGGCGAGTAGGGGGTACAGGCCTGTCAGCCAAAGCCCGGTCAGTTGCAGGGAGGTAAGTGCCGCGTTCGGAAGATCTTGGGAACGTATTTGCAACTGGCTCCAATCTGCCGTGCGGAGCAGCAGAAAGCAAAAGGGAAGATAGGTCAGCAGGATCAGCGGTCCGAGCAGCTGGGCCATGCGTCCTTGTAAGGCGGGGCCGTAGAACAGGGCAAAGCAAACGGGGATCAGCACGATGACGCAAAGCATGGAGGGAGAAATAAAATTATAGAGGGTGAAATCCAGCTTTTCAAGCATGTAGTACAGCTTGTAGGCAGTAAAGATCGTGTTCCACACAGCTAAAAGAAAGAACAAAAGCTTACTGCCCGCTTTTCCCACAGCCCTTGTGCAAAGCTCGCTGAAGCCGCCTTGACGGCGGCAGATGGCCGTCCAGAGGAATAAAGCGGGAAGCAGGGCGATTATTGCGGGAAAGATCGCCAGCCACCCCGTTGAGCCTGCGCCGTAGGTGACCAAAGAAGGGGCTACCCCTACTACTGCCGAAAAAATCATAAATCCGCCGAGCATGGCTGTTTGGCGGCAAGTCCATTTTTCCATAAAAACCTCTTTTCAACAAAACCGGGTCAAACGGGCCCGGGATTTAAGGCTAACAACTCCAACAGCCATTCAATAGGGCCTGCAGCCTGGCGGTGAAAAGCACCCCAAACGGTAAATAAGACACCTCCCGCCGTTAAAAAAAAGCTGAGTAGGGCTTCTTTTTTCAGCTTGTTCTTTTTTAGGTGACGGGCCGAAAAGAAGGTGATGGCTCCCAAAAAAGCAAAGAAAAGCCCCAAGGATGAAATGGAAAGGGTATGAGAAAAGGGGGAGGCGCGGGTCCCCAAGGGCTTTTGTACGGGTAAAAACGCTGTTTGAGTATAGCGTAAGGTTCCTCCGGGGGCGTAATCCCCCCCGTCGGAGGGAATGAAAAAGCTTAAAAACGGAAGTTGCGGGGCTTGATTTTGGTAAATGGAGGTGGCGGTATCCAAAATGGTAAAAATGCTGTTGGGACTTCCCACCTCCGTGACACGGGATAAGGTAGCCAAGCGTTCAAAAACGGGCTGCTGCTCCTTTTCCTGCACCAATACCCGGGAAGCCTCTGCGTTCTCCAAGGCGTATACGGTCAGGTTAAAGCTGATCTCAGGCTTGAAAAGGAAAAATTCCACGATGGGAGAAATGCCGACCTCCAGGGCAGAATGGCCTAGAACCAAAAAATCCAAATGCCCCCAAAAAATATCGTATCCAGCAAAGGTCTGCAGGGCTTTTTCCGCTTCGGCCGGGGTGTTGCCTGTGGCTGTGTATACGATGGTGGAGGCCTCCTCGGTGGAGGGGCTGGGAGCGCAGACCGTCAGCACGAAGCGGCCGTCACGGTCCACGTCCACCCCTACGGCACGGATCAGGCACAGGTCCTCGATGAATTTTCGCCGTCTCAGATCCAAGGCATTGTCGGGTAAAAAAGCAATGGTTAAAAGCAGAAGGCAGGAAAGGATCAAAAAAGGCTTTTTGGGCATGTTATTCCTCCTCGTCAGGGGGGATGGGGGATTGCTTGATGTCTAACGGTGTCAGAAAGCGCGGGCGATAGTTTACGCGGCTGTAACGGGCTCGCAGCAGGGAATTTTCCAGCTGTACGGGGGAAGCTCCCGCATAGGGAGCACAATAAGGAATGCCGTACGGGGTAATGGAGCAAAGATCGGTCAGAAGCAATAGAGAGGCCGAAAAAACGCCCAATACGCCAAAAAGACCTGCACAAACAGTCAGGATCAGGCGCCAAAGTCGCAGGGCGTTGGCAAAATCCTGATTGGGCACGGTGAAGTTGGAAATGACGGAAAGAGATACGATGATCACCACTCCGGGAGAAAGAAGCTTGGCCGTTACGGCGGCTTCGCCCACGACCAAAGCCCCCACGATGGAGACCAACTGACCCACGGTTTTAGGAAGGCGCAATCCGGCTTCGATCAACGTTTCAAAGGCCAGTAAAAGCAACAACGCTTCCAAAAAAATGGTTAGCGGCACGCCGCTTTTGGAGGCGGCAATGGCTGCCACGAAGGAGGTGGGCATCATTTCCACATGGAAGGTGGTCAGCGCCACGTACATGGAAGGGGCATAAAGCACGACAAACACCAGAAAATGGCGCAGGATGCGTACGCAGGAATTGAAGATATAGTTGTTGGCCATATCCTCCTTGGAATGGAGAAACGTAGGCAGAGTTACAGGGACGATGAGTACCGTCGGCAATCCGTTGATCATCACGGCCACGCGCCCCTCGCAAAGGCGGGCGCAAGCTACGTCGGGTCGTTCGGTGTAAAGCACCTGGGGGAATAGGGTGCGAGGGGAAAAGGTCAACGCCTCTTCTACGGGGGAGGTGGTCAACAGTGCCGCTATGTCGATCTTCCCGAGGCGGGTCTTTACCTCTTTGACGTGAGCGGGGTCCACCACGCCTTGCAAATAGATCACGCATACCGTAGTGGAGGTGCGACGGCCCAATTGCAGGCTTTCGATACGCAGGTCGGGAGAGCCGATCCTTTGCCGTAAAATGGCTGTATTGGTGGAGATGTTTTCCACGAAGGAATCTTTGGCCCCTTTGACTAGACTTTCCCCTGTGGGTTCGCTGACGGCGCGTCGGTCGAATGCCTTCATATCAAAGACATAGGCCATGTTTCCCACGATCAAGGCCGCACCGTTGCGTAAAAGCTTGGTCACCAGCTCCGAAAAGCTTTGGGTCTCGCAAAAGGCGGGGTACCAAAGGGAGCCCTCCGTGATCTGGCGGTGCAGCTTTTCCGCATCTCCCTCTGTAAAGCCGCTGCACTTGCCAAGGGGGTGAAGCACGTAATCGGCAAAATGCTGTTTGTTGGCAATGCCATCTACCAACGCGATGCCCACGATCCCCTCCTGTCTGAAATACAGATCCTGGTTTCCCTTCAAACAGGCCGTCAACTTTTGAAAGGAAAGGCTGTCGTCGTGCACGTTCATCGGCTTAATGTCCCGTTTTCACTTTCCAACAGTAGCAGGATCTCCTCCTCTGCGCCGCTGAAGGCGTTGATATAGATCAGCAGAGGGAAGCCGTCTTCCGTACGGCAGGCAAATTCCCAGCAAAGCAGTTCGTTTTCTCCGGCAGAGGGAATGATGCAAAGACGGCCGTCCTGTTCGCGGCTCAGACCGCTGTAAAGCAAGGCGGCGGCCTCCTGCTCCGTCAGGGAAGGAGTCAGGCTTTCCCGTTGGGTGTGGCAGAGCAAATAGCCTCTGGCTTCGTAGCCGGTAATACTGCCGTCCGTTAGGGAAACGCTCACCTTGATGAGGTCGGGATACAGCAAGACCCCGTTTTCTTCGTAGGCAAAATTGATGCAAAGAGAGCCGCTTTCCCCGTAATAATAACTTTCCTTCATGTTGGGAATACCTAAACTGAGAAGGTAATCGGCCGCGATCTCAACGGCCTGCTCGTGGGACAAGCGGCTTTCTCCGGCAGGGCGATTGCAGGAAAGGGCGCAAAGCAGACCTCCACGCATGGTAATGTCAGCGGTTCGGTCGTCTGCGGAAAAGGAGTAGGTCTCCGGCAGACCGCTGTTTCCGCCGTTGTAGGTGAGCTGTGAAAGAGGAACGGCCAAATAACGGGCGGCCAGCTCACGGGCTTCCCCGATGGAGATATAGGGCTCCTCCTTTACATATAAGGCCTCGCGGCGGTTGAGGTGCTCGGAAAAGGGACCGTCGTATAAAAGCGTGGGGTAGTCGGCAAAGCCCTGCTCCAAGTCGTAGAGAGCCTCACCGAACGAGCTGTAAAGCTTTCCACCTTTATCTCCGTTTTCCTCCGAAGGGGCTTCTTCCTCCTCCATAGCCGAAGCCTGTTGCGCCTCTTGCTCTTCCTCGGACTCCTTTGCAGGGGGCTCATAGGCCATGGAGTCGATGACAAAACGGCCCTCGTGAAGCTGGTCTTCAATGCGATACAGGGATTCACTTAAGGAAGAGGCATACGTGCAAAGGCGGGAAACGGTATCCCGATGCTCTTGAGAAACGGCGTTATCGTCCACCGCACTTTGGGAGGCGTAGCGTACAAAGTCGCCTACCTGGGATAAAAACAGGTATACCCCGTGTAATTCCGACGAGGCGGTGGGAAGCTGTCCCAGGCAGGAAAGGGCTCCGCCCGCGTAACGGGAAACGTCCGAGGCCAAGGTAACGAAGCGTCGGGGAGAGGCACTGGCCGAGGCTTTTTGGAGGCCCATATGAATGTTATCGATGTGCTCGCAAAGCTCGGCAAAGGTGCGTTGATCGGCCATGGCTCGCAAGCGGGTCACTTTGCCCGCTTCGTTGCGTTGGGTCAGACCCCAACCGAATACCAGCAATACGGTTGCCAAAGAAAAAGTGATACAACGCACAAGGCCTCGAATACTCATATTTTTCATGCTTTTTCAGCTCCTTTGTGGAATTGCATCTATTGTTTACCCGGGGCGGGGAGATTATTCACCAATCACCGCCAATGAATAAATGCATACAATGAAGTGAGCATGGTTTACATGCGGAAAGGAGTTGAAAAAAATGACCGATCTGCCCCAAGACAAGGGGGTATTGCTTTTGTTCAGCTCTGTGACGGGCGCTCAACGCTGCCGTCAAAGGCTGGAGGAACAGGGTATGGAAAGCCTGCTGGTGAAGCTGGACAGGCATATTGCCGGAACAAGCTGTGACTATTGCTTGCGCATATCAGCCGCGGATTCTTATAAGGCGTTAGAGACCGTAAAAACCTTCCCCCATCGCCCTCGAAGTGTGTATAGCGACGAGGAAACGCCGCAAAAGATCAAATGGAAATGAGGAAATCAACGTGATTTATTTGGACAATGCCGCCACCTCCTTTCCAAAGCCGGAGGGGGTGTGGAGTGCCTGCGGGGAGACGCTGAGACGCTGGGGAGGCAATCCCGGACGGAGCGGTCATTTGCTGGCTATGCGGGCCTCGGAGGAGATCTTTCGAACCCGCAGCCTTTTGGCAAGTCTCTTTCATACTCAACCGGAACAGATCATTTTTACCGCCAATGCGACTCACGCCTTGAACCTGGCCATCAAGGGGTTGCTACACCCGGGGGACCACGTGGTGATTTCACCCATGGAGCACAACTCGGTCATGCGGCCGCTGACGGCGGCACAGGTTCGTTGGACGGCGGCGGATTACGTGTTTGAAGATGACGAGGCTACGGTCCGTTCCTTTGAACGGGCCATAACCCCCGAAACTAAGGCGATCGTTTGCACCCATGCATCCAACGTGCTGGGGTGTATTTTCCCCGTGGAAAAACTGGAGGACCTTTGCCGTGAAAAGGGGATCCTGTTTCTTTGCGATGCTTCCCAAAGTGCGGGGATCCTGCCCATCAGCGGGGGAAGGGGGCACAGCGCGTGGTGTATGCCCGGACACAAAGGTCTGCTGGGACCTCAGGGAACGGGGGTGCTGATTCTGGGGGAAGCTCTTTCGCCCCGCACCTGGATTGAAGGGGGAAGCGGAACCAATTCCACAGAATTTTTGCCTCCTGAAGAATGGCCGGAGCGCTTTGAGGCGGGGACCCCCAATACTCCGGGAATTGCCGGATTGGGAGCGGGGGTTCATTACGTGCTCAAGCACGGAGAAAGCATTCGAAAAAATGAAAAGATCCTGCTGGAAAAGCTACACCGTTGCCTGCGTGCCATTGCAGGGGTGCACGTGTACGGAAGTCCCTGTAACAGTGTGTGCACGGTCAGCTTTAACGTGACAGGGCTTTTTTGCGGAGAGGTGGCCTCGCGGTTGGATGAGCAGGGCTTTGCGTGCGCGCGGGTCTGCATTGTGCCCCCACCGCCCACCGCTATAACGGAACATTGGAAACGGGCACCGTGCGAGTAAGTCCGGGACCGTTCAACACCGCCGCCGAGATAGACCGTTTTGCCGAAGGGGTGGAACGCATTGCCCAACAGGCCAAAGGGAAACTCTCGCGTCGCTAAAAAACAAGAAGCCCTCTTTTTTCAGAGAAGGCTTCTTACCGTATTACGGTTAAGCAAACGAAAGATCCCCACGCGGCAAAAGCCGAATGGGGATCTTTGTGATGTGTGGCTGATTTAGATGCACGTAGGTTTTGCAGAGGGTAGACTACCCCCTTGGCGATGATGGGAGTTAAAAGTTTCCGCGTTCTACCGGACTTTTAACGCCATGCTTGCAACGAGGCCTATGTAATGAAATTAAAGCAATTTAATTATTGTCCATGCAGTAGCCAAAATAGCAATAACAACGGCAACCGTTAAAAACATGAATATCATGTCCCATGTAAAGCGTTCTTTGCCACAAAACTCGGTTTTGTATGCATATTTCGAAGAATGAGCGTACCGACAGGCATCCCAAAAAGTATTTTTACATACTTTTTGCACTGATTTTTTGTCTGCCTTTTTGAGAATTCGTAATATTCTTTTTTCTATTTTGGCAAGAACTTTTTCTTCTTGATATATCTTTTTTTGAGGCTCTAATCCAAGATGGGCACGTTCCGCTTTTTTTAGAACAAACGCATATTCACGACAGTCCGATACACTGACAAGTGTTTTATCTAAAGGAATAACCGTTATTACAATGCTATGGTATTTATTCTTTTCAAAATTATATCCATTTTCTTTTTCCTTTTTTTTATCGTTTACTCGGTCAAAGATGTTAAAAATCGCTTGTCCTGCATATGCATATCCTCCCGATCTTTCTTCAACTTCTGTTTCTACGTATTTCTTGGAAATAACGATTTTGATTCCCTTAGATGCTAATTGCTCTCTATATTTATCGACAAGTGATATGATTTTAGTTTTAATGTCTTGCAAATCTCCACCGCCTTTCTTACTTTCATTATACCACAATTTTGTAAACATTTCAACCGTTTCGCCGGTTCGTATCTGTCTACAGACCCGAAAAGAATGAAATCGTGCTACGCACGATGAAATCCGAGCGAAGCTCGGATGAAATCTTCGGCGTTCCGCCTCAGGTGAAATCGAAGCCTGCGGCTTCGGATAAACTAAATCCGCCTCCATCTCCTGCTGCAAGGCAGATTTCATCACGAAGTGATTTCATCCACCAAAGGTGGATTTCTTCCGCAGAAGGCGGATTTAGTTGAAAAAAGCACTTGCAAATGCAAGTGCTTTTTTCTGGCTGGGATAGCTGGACTCGAACCAGCGAATGCAGGAGTCAAAGTCCTGTGCCTTACCGACTTGGCGATATCCCAATATTACGTGAGAAAGAATCAATACTCAACGTCCGAATTATTATAGCACAACCTTTCGGTTGTGTCAAGTCACCTTTTGCGTTTTCGTAAAAAACTTTTGTTAAGTTCGGTTTTGGCCTTGCAACTCGCCTTGCATTCGAGTTTGACTCAAAAAATGCGTTATTGCTTTTATAGACGCTTCTGTTATAATAAGATTACCGAGCCGGAACGGAATTTGTTTTTACAAAGGAGAGTTTTGTTATGAACTCTATCGGAAAAAAGATCAAGGAATACAGACAGAAGAATTATATGACGCAGGAACAACTGGCTTCGCGTCTTAACATTACCTTCCAAACTGTTTCCAAATGGGAAACGGGAGTTTCCAGCCCCGATCTGTCACTGATCATTCCCTTGACCAAAATCTTTCACATTTCCGCCGACGAGCTGCTTGGCATTTGCGACGGAACGAATGACCAACGCTATGAGGAACTCAAGCAAGCCTACGAGCACACTTTCCAAACGGAAGATTTTGCGGAACGGCAAAGAATCTGTGAACTGGCCGTATCCGAATATCCCGGAGATATGAAATGGTTGAGCAATCTGGCGTGGGTGGTTTCCAACCGCTCCTTTGAGTATGCGGATGAGGAAAAGTACGCGGCAGAGCAGGAAAAGGCTATTAAGCTGTTTGATGACGTAGTGAAAAACTGCCAGGATGACATACTTCGCGGGTACGCCATTCAGGGAATCACTCAGCTTTTGGGGTGGAGAGGCCGCAAGAACGAAGCCAGAGAATATGCCGAGATGCTCCCGGAGCAGACCGTGATCACCCGCGATGCGATTTTGGAGAACGTTTTGGAGGGCGACGAGCTGATCCTGTTCAAGCAAAAGCGGATCAAGGGCCATTTAGAAGCTGCCCTTTGGGATCTTTCTTTGATGCCCGAGGTATATACGGACATGATGCAAAAGCTCGTTGACGTGATGATACCTGACGGAAATTACGTGGAATTTAACCATCGTCTGTACTATGCCGTCAGAAAGAAGGTCAATTATCTTCTCAGACAGGAGCCCAATGCTTCGGCAGAGCAGATCTGCCCTCTGCTGGAACAAATGAAGGAATACGCTGCAGCTTACGACAGGATCGTTTTCTCCAATCCGGGGGTGTACAAATATACGGCGCCCTGGTTCGATCATATCGAAGAGGATACGCGGGAGTGGTTGGGCAACGAAGGGACGCCTATGATCTGCGAGCTGGGTGAATATCTTGACTTGGCGCAGTTTGATCACCTTCGTTCTCACAGCCGTTTTCAGTCGCTGAAGGGATAAGACATGAGTTTTCTTAAAAAAGGGACGGGATCTTCCGTCTCTTTTTGCATTTTGTATGGGAAATTCACGAAAGCACTTGACTTTTACGTTTTGTTTCAAGTACAATGAAAAAAAGCCTAAAGGACGTGAACGTAATGAAAACAGTTGGTTTGTATTCCTTTAACGATATTCCCTCTATGCACGATTTTTGGCGCAGTTGTGGCAGTGACCGTTTGGAATTTTGGGTGCTGGACGTAAAGGCCATGAGCGAGGGGCAGCTGGAGGATTATTGCACGCGCATGGCAAAGGAGATCCACAGCGCAAAAGAGGCCGGATTTGAGGTCTGGGTAGGCTTTCAAACCAATTTCAAGGTATCCGAGGGGGATACGCCTTGGTATTTTTCTCTGTTTCATCCCCGTAATCAGGTTGAAATGGAGGCGCGAGAGGCTATTTTGCGTCAAAGTGTAGCCGCCTGTGGCGAGGCCGACGGATTGATGATGTTTGGCGCGGATCCCGGCGGTATTACCGAAGACTTGGGCGAGGGAAAGCTGGAGGATTATCTGCTCTTGACGGAGCGGTTTGTGCAGGTGTTCCGTCAGGTTCTGCCCGAAAAGCCCATCGTCATCAATCCTTGGGCTCTGTCCGCTTTTGCCACACCCGACTATACCCCTTGGCAGGCTTGCTTTTGGCAGCGTGAAAGCGAAATGCTCCGCGGCTTGCTGGCGGATGAAAACACCGTCAACGCTTCCGTGGGGGTGGAATTGCCCTGCCACGATTACTACCGTGCTTTGACCCTGCGCTGTTACGAGCAGGAGCAGGTACAGCCGGATCCCTTCCCCCGTAAGGAGGAACTGGAGACACTGAAGCAAAAGGGCGTTGAGCGGATCTGGAGCTGGCCCTATTTTCTGCTGGACGAATGCGACGACGGCGACGGAGCAGGGGGCGGCGTACAGTTGGAGACCCGCTATATTCATCAACTGCTGACCACCCTTCGTCAGCTGGGCTTCAACGGCGTGACAGGCAACTGGTCAGGCGGCGGTGCCTATACCCGCGCGGTGAATTTCTACGCCTTTGCCCGCATGGCCAAGGATGCCTCCCTGACGGCACAGAAGGCCATCGGGGAATATGCCCGCCTGTTGGTAGAGGAGGAATGGGCCGCAACGGTGGAGGGCGTTCTTCGCTTTATTGAAAACGACTCCAATTGGCATAAGAAAATGCCGGCGTCCCACCAGCTTCCGGCTTTTGATACGCCCTTTGCCTCTTCCGCAGAGGCCTTGGCGGCGTTGAACAAGGTGCAATGGCGCGAGAAGGCCCCCGGCGAATTTCGTTTGCCTGAAGCTCCCGAGGCCTTCGGTAAACGCCTAAAACTTCGCTTGGAGGCTATGTTGCAGAAGGAAGGCTGATTTGAAGGTCGTGAAAAACACCGAGGCTGAGGCTCGGTGTTTTTCGTTGCCGTTTTTACTTTTCTTAATAGGGAAAAGGACTTGAAAAAAAAAGAAAAATATGGTATGCTATAAAAAAGAGTGAAAAAGCGAGGGATTTACGTGCAGTTGCAGGAATCCGGCCAGATGTATTTGGAAACCATTTTAATTTTAAGCCAACGCAGTACCTCCGTGCACGCGGTGGATATTAGCGATCATATGGGCTATTCCAAGCCCAGCGTCAGCCGTGCGGTGGGCCTGCTTCGCAAAGGGGGCTACGTCACGGTGGAGGAGGATGGCCGCATCTTTTTGACGGAAGATGGCCGCGCGGAGGCCCAGCGTATTTACGACCGCCATCGCCTGATCACCCAATTGCTGGTGACCCTGGGAGTGGACGAGCAGATCGCCTCCGAGGATGCCTGCCGTATGGAGCACGACATCAGTGACGCCACTTTTGAGGCCATTCGCACGTATTTGGAAGGGAAATAATGGCTTGTACAAGAAAAGGACGGGAAGCAAGGGGTGCCTTCCATAGAGCAGTATACTCGAACTGACAGGAAAAGGACGGAGAGTGTTTTACATTCTCTGTCCTCTTTTCTTGACAAGCACTGCATTTGCAGACACAAATGCCGTATCAAATTGGAAGTGATATGCTGACCGTGTCAGCGTGATATTGTTGCAAGCAACAGAGATATTGCTCCCGATGGTCGCAGTGATATTATATTCGCCTCTCAAGCTCGCGTAGCGAATACCACTCGGCGATAGCCGAATACCACTGCAAAGCAATAGAACTCGCCGCAGGCGAATATAACTGTGGCACCTGCTCTACGG
>JAFWAE010000030.1 GCA_017507855.1 Clostridia bacterium | reverse complement strand
TGGATGCCAAAAGCGTGCAGATCGACCTGAAGAACACCGCAGGCAAGGTTACCTACCTTTCTCAAGTTCGCGATGACACCGCTGTGAACGTTCCTTTTGACCTGGCCGCCTTCGTAAAGGCCATGGAGGACAAGCAGATCCAGGTGATCGGCCGTCTTTCCTGCTTCCGCGACGATACGGTCACGCGGATCAAATCCTCTTGGGGCGTGCAGCACGAGTCGGGTGTTATTTGGTTGGATAATGAATACAAACGATGGTTGGACCCGTACAACCGCTCCTCGTTGGATTATTTACTGGCTTTGGTAGACGAGGCTGTGCAGGCCGGCGTTCACGACCTGGTGCTGGACTACGCCTTCTTCCCTTTCCGCGGCATTATGGATGTAATCGATTTCGGTGACGTGGCGCAGACCAAGGCCGAGGCGATCCTTTCCTTTACAGAGCAGGTGCGCGAGCGCTTGGACGAAGGTATGAGCTTGGGTTACACCGTTCCCGGCGTGGCCTTTTACCACAAGACCCGCTACCAAAACAGCGGACTGGCTGACGCGGATTGGGAATCTCTTGATGTGGACTATTTTCTTTTGGACACCGACTTTACCCAATATCCCGACAATGCGGCCATCAACGGCATTGCCCTTTCCCGCACGGAGGATTTTGCCCTGGCCTGCTTGGCTAAGGCAAGGGATCTGCTTCCCGCTGATCGGCCCGTTTACGCCTATGCCCGCGAGGAAGCCCTTGAGCAGCTGCTTCGCCGGGAAATGATATTCCCCGTCATCCACGTGGAGGAGGAAAAGTAATATGCAAACCTGGGAAGAGCTAGAACAGCTTTGCCGCCAATGTACCCGCTGTCCCCTGCACGAGGGGCGCACCAACACGGTGTTTGGAGTAGGCAACCGCCACGCCTCCATCCTGTTTGTGGGAGAAGCCCCCGGAGAACAGGAAGACTTGAAGGGAGAGCCCTTTGTGGGGCGCGCCGGCATGTTGCTGGACGATTTCTTAACAGCGGTGGACCTAAAGCGTGAGGACGTGTACATTGCCAACATTCTCAAATGCCGCCCGCCGAAGAATCGCGATCCCCTGCCCGAGGAGGAGGCCTGTTGCATTGGCTATTTGCGCGCCCAATGCGCCCTCATCCGCCCCAAGATCATCGTGGCCCTGGGCCGCATTGCGGCCATGCAGATCATTCGCCCCGATTTTCGCATCACCCAGGAACACGGGCAATGGTTTGAGAAAAACGGCGTGCTTTGCACGGCGGTATTCCACCCCGCCGCTTTGCTGCGCGACCCCCGCAAAAAACCGGATACCCTTCGTGATTTTAAAAATATTGCCGCCAAGGCGAAGGAGCTTAGTCTGTGAGAGTTCGCAAGAAAAAACATACCCCCGAGCGCATGGCCCGCTGCCAAGCTTATCTGCTGGATGACCCGTCCGTGCTGGAAGATCCCGCCGCGGTCTTTGGCAACGACAATCCCGTGCACGCAGAGATCGGCTGCGGAAAGGGCCTTTTTGTGTGCCGTATGGCCCAGCGCTACCCCGATATCAACTTTATTGCCTTTGAGAAAGTACCCGACGTGATCGTTATGGCCATGGAAAAGGCCTTTGCCAACCAGCTTTCCAACGTGCGCTTTGTGTGCGCAGACGCCCTGCTTTTGCCGCAGGTGATCCGCCCCCATACGCTGGACCGCCTGTACCTGAATTTTTCCGACCCGTGGAAAAAATCCCGTCAAAAGAAACGCCGCCTGACCTATCGCACGTTTTTGGAGATCTATAAGCAGGTGCTGAAATATGGGGCAGAGATCTGGTTTAAAACGGATAATACCCCCTTGTATGAATTTTCCTTGGAGGAGTTCCGCCTTTGCGGGTTTGAGCTGAAAAACCTGACTGACGACCTGCATAACAGCCCCTTTGCCGCAGAAAATATTATGACCGAATACGAAAAGGCATGGTCCGAAAAGGGCTTTGCCATTCACCGCTGCGAAGCCGTTTGTCCTTTGGAGGATGCTCCCACGCCAATGGAGGAGAAGATCGAAAATGATTGATTACCTTTCCGTTTTCATCGCCGTGGTTCTGCTGGCTTTGCAATTTTCCTGCAACAAGGTGTACCAAAAGCAGATGGGCGCCGCTGTGTTCACCAGCCTGCTCTTTATGTGCTTGACCTCCGTTTGCACCGTGCTGATCTTTTTCCCCGTCAACGGGTTTCGGGTGACTTGGACCCCGTTTTCCGTGGCGATGGCCTTGGGAAGCTCTTTAGTAGTGTCGCTGTATCAGCTTTTGGGTTTCAAGGCTTTTGCGTTGGGAAAAATGTCGGTATTCACCCTGTTTCTGATGCTGGGAGGCATGACCCTTCCCTATATTTACGGCGTTCTGTTTTTGGATGAGGAGCTGAATGCTTGGCGCGTGGCAGGACTTTTGCTGATGGTCTTTTCCCTGCTTTTACCCCTGTTGGATGCCAAAAAAGACGGGCAAAAGATCCCCAAGGTCTTCCTTCTGCTTTGCCTGGGAGCCTTTGTGCTGAACGGCTTTACCAGCATTTTTTCTAAAATGCATCAGATAGAAAGCACCCTTCCCACCGTCGACACGCCCGCCTTCGTGCTTCTTTCCTCCCTCATAAAAATTGTGCTTTTCCTGCCTATCATGGCAATCATGTATATCAAAGAACACAAGAAAGGCCACCGGCAGTCTGCTCAGGCCCCAAAGCCCTCCGTATTCAAAGTGGTTCTTGCCATCCTGTGCGCGGCCGCCTTTGGCGGTGTAAGCTCCTTGCTACAGCTCAACAGCGCTTCCAATCTGCCTGCCGTGGTCCTCTATTCCATGGTTACGGGAGGAAGTGTGGTATTGACCGATCTGGCAAGCCGCCTGTTCTTCAAGGAAAAGACGGGCAAATGGGCCACCTGCGGCATCCTCCTTTCCTTTGTGGCCACAGTGCTGTTCGTGTTTTAAAAAACTCCCATTTCTAGATAAGTATTGAAAATTGAAAATGACAGTTAAGGATTACTGCATACGGAAAGGGTGTGAGTTCATTTGAGAGAGAAAATATATCAAATGCTTGAAAGTGATAAGAAAAGTGGAGTTTGCTATGACCGCTTTATGTTGGTCTGCATTGTTTGCAGTATTATTCCGCTCTGTTTCAAAGAAACTACACCTCTTTTTATATGGATAGACAGAGTAACTGTGGCGGTGTTTATTGCAGACTATCTGCTCCGTTGGATTACTGCTGATATGAAGTATCAAGCAAAAAAGGGAATTGCTTTTTTGAGATACCCATTTAGTTTCTTTGCAATAGTGGACTTGCTTTCTATTCTGCCGTCATTGACAGTTCTCAACTCTGGTTTCAAATTGTTTAGGTTGTTTAGGCTGAATAAAGCATTCAAAGCATTAAGGTTGTTGCGATATTCCAAGAGTTTCAATCTAATCCTTTCAGTCATTAAGAGGGAAAAGAAAGGATTACTTGCTGTCTGCGTTTTGGCTGGCGGATATATTATGTTGTCTGCCTTGATTATGTTCCAAGTGGAGCCAGATAGTTTTGAAACCTTTTTTGACGCTGTTTATTGGGCAGTGGTTACTTTAACTACTGTTGGTTATGGTGATATATATCCCACAAGTGATATAGGCAGAGTTGTGAGTATGCTGTCTTCTTTTATGGGTATTGCTATTGTTGCTTTACCAACAGGTATCATTACTGCTGGCTATATGAATGAGTTGAATAAGGATAAGTGATTTTGTCTATTTTAACTGACCAATACTTATCTAGAAATGGGACTTAAAAAACAAAAAAACGGCTCCCCGATCATCGTGCGGGGAGCCGTTTTTCTTTATTTTTACAGGGCTTGCGCGAGGAGCTTTTTCAGTTCCTCCTCGGAATAATCGTACACATTATCACAGAAGCGACAAGTAAGTTGGGCGCCGTGGTCGTTGTCAATCAGCTCCTGCAACTGCTGGCGGCCTAAGCTGATCAAAGCGCGCTCCGTACGCTCGCGGGTGCAGGGACAGCGATAGCCCACCTCCAGCTCGTCAAACAGGTCGAAGGGAATGTCCTTCAGTAAAGCTTCCAGCATTTGTTGCGGGGTCATCCCTTCGGCAATATGGCGGGACACGTCCCCAAAGGCGGAGGCATTACGCTCCAGCAAGGGGATGATCTCTTCATCCGCATAGGGTAAAAGCTGGATCAGAAATCCCCCTGCGGCCAAACAGCTTTCGTCCGGCCCCACCAGCACGCCCAGACCGATCAGCGTGGGGATCTGCTCGCTGGTGGCGTAATAATGGGCAATATCCTCGGCAATCTCGCCGCTGACCAAGGGGTTTTGAGCCGTATAAGGCTCGCCTCCCATGCCGGTCTTACGGGAAAGGATCAGCAATCCCTCCCCCACGGCACGCCCTACAGCCAATTTTCCATTGGCCGCCAGCGGAAGCTCCACACGGGGATTTTCCACGTAGCCGCGCACGTTTCCGCTGTAATCGGAGGCGGTAACGATGGTACCTGCAGGCCCATCGCCGCGAATTTGAAGGGTCATTTCGTCCTCGGGGTCCTTTTGCAGGCTACCCATCAGGGAAGCCGCCGTCAGGGCACGCCCGTAGGCCGCCGTGATCACGGGAGAGGAGCCGCTGATCTCTTGGGCGCGGCGCACGATAGCCGTGGCATCTATGGCCAGGGCACGGGCGCTGCCGTCCTGCGTCATAGCGCGCACCAACACAGCGGGTCTGTCTACGTTCATAAATCCAGCCTCTTTTCCTCTTTCTGTGGAAGAGTATATCAAAAACCGCCACAAATGTCAATGCCCTCTCCCCCTCTGCCGCGCGGTTTTCGGAAAAACAAAAAAATAAATTTATTTGGTCTTTTTGGTGAAAATGGCTTGACAAGAGCCCCGCACATTGGTATAATAAATAGGCGGTTTGGGAACCACTAGCTCAGTTGGTAGAGCACATGACTTTTAATCATGGGGTCCGGAGTTCGAGCCTCCGGTGGTACACCAAAAAAGCCTCTTTTGTCTTCCCGGCAAAAGAGGTCTTTTTTTCCACCTTTGCGCCTGTGGCGGAACTGGCAGACGCGCTAGACTTAGGATCTAGTATCTGTGATGTGCAGGTTCGATTCCTGTCAGGCGCACCAAACAGTAGAAATCCGAACCCTTCGCCTACCGGCTTTGGGTTCGGATTTCTTTATGTTTTCGCAGAAAACTCGTGTTCTGGTGATCTGTGATGCTTACTTGCTGCAAATGAGTATTATGAAAGCGCTACTTTGATCAGTTCCATCGCATATCACTTGCTCTTCCATGACTTTTATGCTATACTATAAACGGTATAAAAAATTCCCGTTGCAATTTTATACCAAAGCGATCATGCAAATAATCAAACTGACTTGATTGGAGAAGAAAATGTTGGACATATTGACAAAGCTTGATAATATTGCCAAAAGAAATGATATAAACACATACTGTTTGAGTGTGTCTACAGAAAACGGAATTGAGACTCTTGAAAGAATACCGGCAAATCCTTGTCAAAACTGTTATTCGGTCGCTAAAGCTTTTTGCGTCACAGCAATAGGGATGCTTTTTGACGAAAAAAAACTTTCACCCCATGCAACGATTGCAGATATTTTTTCTGACGAGCTGAAACAGTATGGAATTCCTCAAAGAAAATGGCAAAATGTTACGATCGATCATGTTTTGCGCCATAAAATCGGCTTTTCCGCAGGCTTTCTTGATATTGACACAGAAGACATTACAACATACCCTACGGATGATTTTCTGTTTATTGTGCTTGACCGCGAGTTGACGTATGATCCCGGAACGATCAGGGTTTATTCTGATGCAGCCTACTATCTTATTTCCCGTATAGTAACCAAAATAAGCGGCGAGAAGCTTGATGAATTTCTTATGGACCGTCTTTTTAAAAAAATAGGCTGTCGTGAAGTTGCGTGGTCAAAATGCCCTAAAAACTATCCTGTTGGTGCAACCGGACTTTATTTACGCACAGAGGATATGGTAAAGCTTGGGCGTATTTATTTGAATAACGGATTATGGAACGGAGAAAGAATTATATCACAAGAATGGGTTAACATTGTATTGGAACGCGCTTACGAATTTGGTAAAAAAGAAAAAGGATATGCAAAAGGCGGAATGATGGGACAATATCTTTATATAAATTACAATGAAAACATTGCAATCGCGTGGCATTCCTTTGACCTTCACGGAAAGACCGAGGCTTTTTTTAAAGAACTCTAATGTTATTGTAGTTTGCCGTTTTTCATCTACGCTCCACTTTGAAGAGGCATTTGGTTCGGATTTATCATCACTCACTGCAAAAACAGAAAGAGATCGCGAGAGCGGTCTCTTTCTGTTTTACGGATAAGAGATACGCAGAAGACTACGCGAGCTGCAGAGCTGTCGAATGGGGGAAAGGGGCTTGTTTTATTGGTAGCCGTGAGGTCTGCGCAGACAGTTTCGACGTGCTTGGATGAACAGTGTGCAATATTAACAAAAAGGTAACATAAAAAATGTATATGTTGACGATTGCTTTTGCGTAAATGCTAATTCAAAAGTAGTTGACATATATACAGTTTAATGATATAATGATTAAAGCGGAAGA
>JAFWAE010000029.1 GCA_017507855.1 Clostridia bacterium | reverse complement strand
TCGCCGTTGTAGGAATCAAAGGAAGTAACGCCCAAGTGGTTTGCCAGCAGCTTTTGGGCAAATTCTGCGTTGATGTAACCATTCTCGTCCAGACCGTCCAGACCGATGGCGACCACATAAGCGGTAGAGGCATTGTCAGCAGCGGCATCGGCAGCGTCCTTGGCAAGACCGTCGAAGAAGGTCTCAGAAGGCAACTGAGAACCAACAGCCAGCTTCAGCACAATGTTGTTGGTCTCCCGCAGGAGGGTGGCCTCGGCAGTGGCGGCAATCAGCTCCTTCACAGCGGTGGAGCAGGATTTACCGTTGTAGTCGTATTTTTCTGCGAGGGCAGCGCCTTCTTCGTTGCTACCGGTGATCTCCATCACCATGCCGTCCTGATCGTAGTTGATCTTGAAGACGGCGTTGGCGCTGAGCACCAGCATGCCGGAAAGAGTGGGAAGCTGGGGGGCGGGGGCTTTGGTCTCACTGGGCTTAGAAGGGGTCTCGCCGCAACCGGCCAGCAGACCCAGCAGCATCAAAGCGCCCAGAACCAGGGCGAGCAGTTTCTTGGTCATTTTCATAAGGGAATCTCCTTTTTTAAAATTTACAGTTTTGTATGGGCTAAGTTTATCACATACAGCAGGTGCTGACAAGTATTTTTTTGGAAAAATGAGAAAAATCAAAGTACGTGCACCGGATTTTCAGCCAAACTGCCGCATTTTGCCGAAAACAGTTCCAATACTGTCGAAACCAGGGGGATAAATTAGGGTTGACAAACATACCTCCCCGTGCTATAATAATCAGGCACTTGAGGTGCAGCATATCGCGGAGTAGAGCAGTTGGAAGCTCGTCGGGCTCATAACCCGGAGGTCGTAGGTTCGAGTCCTGCCTCCGCAACCATAAGTAAAGCCTTGCTATTTTCGAATAGCAAGGCTTCTTTTTATACCCAAAACCTGATGGGTTTTCGCAGCAATCATTTCCACCAACTTGATCCCGCCAAGCCTTGCCTTGACATCTCCGGAAACTTTCTTGGTTGGCATACTGTCGGCAAACAGAAGCGGCTACGTGTTTGGTTTCACACACAGAACCGTCCCCTGTGCTATTTTTGCCCTTATTATATACCGAGAGGGGAGAAAGTGCAAAAATTCGGGGAAAATCTTTCTTGTGTTTTTTCCGCCTTGCGGTATAATGGGCTTGAAAGCGAGGGACAGGTATGAACGTAATTTTTTGATCGCGGTGGTTTGCGGCGTATGCGCTCAGCAGGCAACGAAAAAATTCTACAGTAAAAAACGCAGGGGAAGGGAATTTTACTCTTCGGCACCGTAGCGGTATTTGCCGCGGCGCTGCTTTTCCTTGTGACTGCGGGGAAGCTGGAGTGGAATCCCGCCATTATCCCGTATTCCGTCGCCTTTGCCATCTTTTTCGGAATGGCGATCGTCTTCGGCACCTTTGCCGTGTCCTGCGGACCCTTATCCTTTACGGCGCTGGTTACCTCCTATTCACTGATTTTGCCCACGTTTTTCGGACTTTTCTTTCTGAAGGAGTCCTTAAGATTCAGCTTGATTCCGGGTCTTATCCTTTTGTTCCTTTCCATTTACCTGATCAACCGAAAGAACGAAACGATTCCCGTTACCCCCCGCTGGATCTTGTACGCCGTGCTTCTGTTCATCGGCAACGGCTCCTGCTCTGCGGTGCAAAAGCTGCAGCAGTCCGTTTTCAAGGGGGAATATAAAAACGAATTTATGTTTCTTGCTTTGGTTCTGGTCTTTACCGCCCTTTTGATCCTGACCCTTCTGCGGGAGCGGGAAGAGCTTCTGCCTTGTCTGAAATGCGGCTGGTGGATGGGTCTTGGCTACGGTGTGGTGAACGGACTTTGCAACTTTCTCACCATCGTACTGGCAAACTGCTTGCCTGCTTCGCTGATGTTTCCCACCATTTCGGCAGGCGGCGTGGTGGCGACCTTTTTCGTTTCCACCCTTTTTTACAAAGAAAAACTTTCGCGGCAACAGATCATCGGCTTTGCCATTGGTGCGGTGAGCGTGGTCTTGCTGAATTTATAGGGAGGCAGTTATGTATCAGAAACTGGATCGATTTCCGCTGGGAGCCATTCGCGCCGAGGGCTTTTTAAGAGAGCAGCTGGAGCGGAACAAAAACGGCCTTGCGGGGAACCTTTACAAATTGGAGCCGGAAATGATCTATTGGCCCTTTATTGAGAAAAAGCAGGTTGGCGTGTGGACCAAATGGGAGCACGACGGCTGGGCGGCGGAGATCTCCGGCAATTTCTGGGCAGGCTATATTCAGCAAGCCTACACCCTGCAGGATGAAGAAATGATCGGGATCTGCACCGATTGGGTGAACAAGGTGCTGAAAAATCAGATGCCCGACGGATATCTCGGCACCTTCAACGAGCCGGATTCCAAAATCTACGATGACTACAACGCTTGGGGAACCGCTTGCCTTTTGCGGGGACTGATCGCCTTTTACGAGGCGACGGAGCGGGACGACGTTTTGCAGGCGGTATATCGCTGCTAGCTGTGGTTCTGCGACAAATGGGCGGGAGAACAGAAGACCGCTTACGCGGGTCCTACCATCATCGAGCCTATGATTCTGGTTTATCGCTATATCAAGGATCAAAGGCTGATCGACTTTTGCGAGGACTATCTGGAATTTATGTGCCGCAAGGACTATTTTCTCTTGTCCTATAAGGCGATGCTTACCGACGAATTGCACTATTGTTCCTGCCATACCGGCGGCGTGGGCACCAAGACCCGCTTGCCCGCTCTGGTCTATACCGCTACGGGAAACAAGACCTATCTTCAGGCTTCGGAAAATATGATCCGCAAGGTGCGGGCAAAATGCGTCCACGCCACGGGCAGTCCCGTTTCCGCCAGTGAATATCTGGGTCCCGTAGGATCGGTGACGGAAACGGAATATTGCACCTATACCGTTTGGCATATGATGTACTCTTATATGAGCTATATCACGGGCGACGCCAAATACGGCGAATATATGGAGGAGCTGTTTTACAACGGCGCCCAAGGCGCGCGGAAGAAGGACGAACGCGCCATCGCGTATCTCAATTCTCCCAATCAGCTTTACGCCACCACCAAATCCTCTTGGGCAATGGGCGATATGCAGGTCTACGCGCCCTGCTATCCGACGGCTTGCTGTCCCGTAATGTCCGTTTTGCTTCCGCCCGAATTCATCCGCGGTCTGATCCTGCGCGACGGAGAGGATAATCTGTATTTTGCCGCCTACGGCCCCTGCTCTTTGAAATACGGCGATCGGGCTTTGCGGGTGGACACGCTGTATCCCTTCCGCAATCGGGTGAAGATCACGCTGGAATGCGACGGGGAATTTGCCCTGCATCTGCGGATTCCTTCCTGGAGTGAAGGCTACCGCGTAACGGTAAACGGGGAAGAGGTCAAGACGGAAAAAGACGAGGCTTCTTACGCGCCCGTCCAGCGCCTTTGGAAAAAGGGCGACGAGGTGGAGATCTCCTTTGAGGCTTCGGTCAAGGTTCAGACCGTGGACGACTCGGATATGGCGTCCAAATTCCCGCTTTCCATTCGCTACGGCGCGCTGGTATTCGCTTACCACGTACCCGAAAAGTGGACGCCCATCAAGGGAACTCCCATGACGCCCCTGCCCGAGGGCTGGAGCTGGTTCAACGTCCGCGCCGCTTTTACTCCCGCCTCCGTGGAAGACGGTCACGAGGAGATCGGTCTCAGAAGATGGCAGTATTCCTGGAACTTTGCTCTGGATGAAAAGCTTTCTCCCGCGGATATTACCGTGGAGGAACGGGACGTGGCAGGCTACGTTTGGGAAAATCCCCCCATTCTGCTCCATACCCACTGCTACAAGGCGCCCTATCTCAACGCCACGTATCAGTCCAAAACCTTTGAACCCTTCGAAAAATACCAATACGTTACCGACCGCTTGGATCTGACTCTGGAGCCTTACGGCTGTACCAATCTCCGCATTACCTATTTCCCCAAGGCAAAATTGGATTAAAAAAATCACCCCTGCGTCTGCATTGCAGACTCGGGGGTGAATTATTGCAGAAGTCCCTTTCTTATTTTACGTTGGTGTGACAGCGGTTGCAGACTTTTTTGAAAAGCTGTCTTTTCAGCGGATAGCCGCACAGGGGACGGTTCTGCCGCACAGGGGACTCTGCCGCACAGGGGACGGTTCTGTGTGCTGCTGAGGTTCGGCTGTGAAAACTGTAGAGAAAGGGATCGGCAAAGGGTAGTGTTGGCAGCGTTGCAAATCCTTGCTTTGAATCCTCGTTCGGCGGCTGGTCGGCGTGGAGAGGGGA
>JAFWAE010000028.1 GCA_017507855.1 Clostridia bacterium | reverse complement strand
GTGCCTGTGCATCGGCAATAATCTTTTCGGCATCTGACTTTGCCGCTTCAACTATGGCCTTGGCTTCCGCCTCAGCAACCTCCGCACCGTCCTTCTTGATCTGCTCAATAAGCTCCTGAAGTTGAACTTCCATAATTCTATCTCCTTTTATATTTAGTCAATTTTGCTGCAAAAAAACAAAATGGATCTAGCTTCCCCTGCAGACAGCTGGATCCATTAAATGTTGTTATAACTATTCAATTTTATACTATTATACCATGTTGTATAGTCTTCGTCAAGAGATACCCACATAAAATTTTTATATCTATAATTTTTATATCTATAATTTTTCCATTACAAGCATTCAAGGTCTTTCCGTTTGCTCATTTCAGCAAAAGCCTCTGCCATCAGCTCAAGACATTCAATACAACCTTGTAAAAAAGCTGCGAACAGAACAATTCTGTCCGCAGCTTTTATGCTTACAATTCAAATCCGAGTAGCGCGATAAAGCAGCATCGGCTCACACACAGGTTGCTGACCCTTAACGCTTAACGAAGGATTTGGAAGCCGTTCTCCTTACCGAAGCTTTTTACCGTCCGAAAAGGCGCGTCCCACTTTTTCTCCAAACCTTCGATAAGCATAGGTCACACAATCTAAAAGGATGGGATCCAGTTTTTGCACGTCGATCTTGCCGTTGGTATCCAAAATGCTTTCCTCGGCCGAAACGTTGACGACCTCCCCGATACAAATACCGTCCTCGTTAAATTTGATAAGCTTACACTCAACGGTCAAGGGCAGTTCCTTAATAATGGGTGCGTTCACGTGCTCGCTTTTGACGGCGTGGAAGCCCGCCCTTTCAAATTTATCCGGCACTTCGTTGGCTGAAACGATGCCCACGTAATCGCAGGGCACCACGGTGGACGCTGTGGCAAAGCTAACGGTAAACGCCCCCGTTTTTTTGATGTTTTGGGTGGTTTTGTGATCGTCAGCCAGGCTAATAACCACCTGATTGACGTCATAGATGCCGCCCCAACCCGCATTCATGGCATTGGGGACCCCGTTTTCGTCGTAGGTTCCCACGATCAGCACGGGCATGGGATACAGCCAAGTTTGAGCTCCAAAATCCTTACGCATACCTGTTCCTCCCAAAGAACTTTTTTAAAGTCTTAATCCAACAAGGCGGCGATATCGGCAAACAGCTCCACACTGCGCTTCAAAATGCCGTGCATTCCCGCAATGGCCACCCCGTAGTTGACCATGGGAACGCCCGCTTGAGCGGCCTGCTGCATGCGGTGCTTCATTTCCGCTTCGTTGAGCATACACCCCCCGCAATGCACGATCACTCGATATTCCGACAGTTGGGAGGGAAATTCGCCACCGGAGGTGAAGTGATACTGCGGCTTGACGCCCGAGAACTGCTCGATCCAGCCGGGCATCTTCACCGTACCGATGTCATTACATTGACGGTGATGGGTACATCCCTCGCAGATAAGGACCTTGTCGCCGTTTTGCAAGCCCTTAAGGGCCGCAAAGCCCTGCACCAGCGCCTGCAGATCCCCTTTATACCGCGCCATTAAAATGGAAAAGGAGGTCAAGGGGATCTGAGCGGGAACGACCTTAGCCACCTTACCGAAGGCCTGGGAATCGGTAATGACCATGCGAGGGGGACGTTGCAGACCCTGCAGCGCCTGTGCCAGCTCGGTATCCTGACAGACCACGGCTGTGGCGTGGGCATCCAACACATCCCGAAGGACCATCTGCTGTGGCAAGATCAGGCGCCCTTTAGGGGCCGCCTCATCAATGGGGGTCACCAGCACCACCGTATCCCCTGCTGAAAGAAGATCCCCCACCAAAAGCTTGGGATTTTTCATTTGCTTGGCAAACTCACCAAGCAAAGACTTCAGCTCATTCACCCCTTCCCCGGTCACGGTACTGGCGTAAACGGCGTTTTGGGGTAATGGTTCTTTTTGTGTAACCAGATCTGCTTTGTTTTGGACCAGCACGTAGGGGATCTTTCGGTTTTCCAATTCAGTTATCAGTTCCCTGTCCTTTTCCCCAAGGCCCACCGTACCGTCCACCACCAATACGGCGATGTCGGTTTTGGCCAGCGCCTGCCTGGCTTTTTCCACGCGCAGGTAGCCCAGTTC
The DNA here is from genome assembly GCA_017507855.1 of Clostridia bacterium. Taxonomy (GTDB): domain Bacteria; phylum Bacillota; class Clostridia; order Oscillospirales; family RGIG5554; genus RGIG5554. The sequence continues at coordinate 20,032 of JAFWAE010000028.1, read as the reverse complement.
CCCCTCGTCATCCAATCCGGGGGTGTCTAAAATGACCACCGGGCCCAGGGGTAAAAGCTCCATGGCCTTTTGCACGGGATCGGTGGTGGTGCCCTTCACAGGAGAAACCACACAAAGATCTTGCCCTGTGACGGCATTGACCAGGCTGGATTTTCCCGCATTGCGCAGGCCGAAAAAGCCGATATGCAAGCGCTCTGCGGACACGGTATCTTGTAAACCCATAAGTTCTTCCCTCCGTTAAAAGCGGAAATCTCTGCGATTGGAATTTTTGATATCCCGAATATTTTGCTCGGCGATTTGACGGACCTTTTCCTTGGGGATCCGTTTCAGTTCCTTTTCCACCGTTTGATAGCCGACCTCCTTCGTTTTTTCGGAGGCGTAATCTTCCAGATATTCGGACAGCGTCATCACGGCGTTGGGATGGCAGCAGTTAAGGATCTGCCCCGATTTGCACAGGCTCATAAAGCGGTCGCCTGTGCGTCCTTCGCGGTAGCAGGCGGTGCAGAAGGACGGAATATGCCCGTTTTCCATCAGCCAACGAACCACTTCGTCCAGCGAGCGTTGGTCGGACACGTCAAACTGTTCGGTATCGTGGGGGCGTTCGCTTGCCTCGTAACCGGCATAGCCACCCACGGAGGTACGCGAGCCACCCGACACCTGAGATACGCCCAGGTTCAAAAGCCTGGTGCGCACCTTTTCGTTTTCACGGGTGGAAATGATGATGCCCGTATAGGGAACGGCAAGTCGGATACAGGCGGTGATCTTGGCAAAGGTCTCGTCATCAATACCGTTGTCGAACTGATCGGGATCGATGTCGTCGGCCCGTTTCAGGCGAGGCACGCTGATGGTGTGAGGCCCTACGCCGTGCACGGCCTCCAAATGCTCGGCATGCATCAAAAGGCCGGCAAACTCGTATTTATAGAGCTCCAGCCCGAACAAAACGCCCAGGCCCACGTCGTCAATGCCCCCTTCCATGGCGCGGTCCATGGCTTCGGTATGGTAAGCGTAGTTATGCTTAGGCCCGGTGGGATGAAGCTGCTCGTAGCTTTCCTTGTGGTAGGTCTCCTGGAACAAGATATAAGTTCCGATGCCCGCCTCCTTCAGTTTGCGGTAATTTTCCACCGTAGTAGCCGCAATATTGACGTTGACCCTGCGGATATCCCCGTTTTTGTGGTGAACGCTGTAAATGGTCTTAATGCATTCCAAAATATACTCAATGGGATTGTTGACGGGATCTTCGCCGGATTCGATGGCCAGACGCTTGTGCCCCATATCCTGCAGGGCGATCACCTCGGCCTTGACCTCCTCCTGCGTCAGCTTTTTACGGGGAATGGTCTTGTTTTTCACATGATAGGGGCAGTACACACAGCCGTTGACACAATAATTGGAAAGGTACAGCGGTGCAAAGATCACGATGCGGTTGCCGTAAAAAGCCAGTTTGATCTCTTCGGCGATCCGATAGATCTCCTCCACCACCTCGGGAATCTCGCAGGCCAACAGCACCGAGGCCTCACGGTGGGTCAAGCCGGCGCACACGTGCCCCGTTTCGGTTTTTTGAGGTCTTGCTTTTTCAAGGATCTGCCGGATCAACGGCAGGTTGTTTTTGTTGGCTTCGGCATAGGCCAGGGTATCGCGGATCTCCTCATCGGAAATGAAGTCCTCCGCTTTCATGGCTTTGGGATCGTAAGTGTTCATATTCGTTTCCTTTCTTCGGGTCAGAATGTTCTTCCCCATTAGAGATTATTTTTGAATGTCACCGCGGTCGGTCACGATCTCGTAGCCGATGGACGCCATGCGGGCGACCAGCTCGGCTTTACACTGAGCCGATTCCGAACCGTCGGATAATTTGTTGTCGTAAAGGGCGTATTTTTTTCTGACGGACGGGGGGGAAAGATTGGGCATCACTACGTTGGCCCCCGCCAAGATCCCCAACTCGCGCCCATGGGGATGGATGGTCCCCAGCGCAGTGGTGGACGGCAAAAGCAGATTGGGCTTAATGAGGCGCAGTAAGGAAAGCAGATAACAGGTCAGCTCCGCCGTACCCGCCTTTTCCCGCCCAAAGGGCGTGTCTGCCTGAGGGATGAAGGGACCGATGCCACACATATCGGGAGAAAATTGCTCCACGAATTTTAGGTCCTTGGCCAATTCGGCAGAGGTCTGATGGGGAGATCCCACCATAAAACCGCACCCCACCTGATACCCCAGTTCCTTCAGGTCATTGAGGCAACGCATCCGCGTTTCAAAACGCATGGAGTGGGGATGCAGTTTTGCATAATGCTCCCTGTCGGCCGTTTCGTGGCGAAGCAAATAGCGATCTGCCCCCGCTTCGCGAAGACGGGCGTAGCTTTCACGCGGGCGCTCCCCCAAAGACAGGGTCACCGCACAAAGGGGATATCGGCTTTTAAGGCCTTGCAGCAGCTCACACAGAAGGTCGTCGGTAAAAAAGCCATCCTCCCCGCCCTGTAGCACAAAGGTGCGAAACCCCAATTCATACCCCTCATCACAGCATTGAAGAATCTCCTGCGGGCTAAGGCGATAGCGCTGGCAATGGCGGTTGCTTCTCCGTATCCCGCAGTAAAGGCAGTCGTTTCGACAAGCATTGGTGATCTCGATCAGTCCGCGGATAAACACCTTATTTCCGTAAACGGCTTGGCGGGCCTTGACAGCCAGCGAAGCCGCATATTCAGCCAGCTCCGGGGTAAAGCCGTCGACAAGGCATCGGTATTCCGCCTCGGAAAGCTCGTGCAGGCACGAAAGACGCTGCACAAGCGACGCCGTTTCTTTATTCATGGGACTGTATCCCCGAAAAAGCGGTCTTTACGCTTACACCCGGCAAATTGCCGATCTTGCCCGACAACGCAGAAACGGCATTTTGAGGGGCATCCAGTGCTATGCTGATGATGCTGATCCCGCGCTTGCGGTACGGAAGTCCCATACGGCCAATGATATATTCCCCGTTTTCATGCAGCAAGGCGTTGATCTGCTCTACCGCATCGCCGTTTTCCACGATGATGCTCATAACGGCCACTCTTGTTTCCATAGTTCAGTTTCCTCCCAAAACAAAAACCGCATCCCTGACAGGATGCGGCGTATGCACAAAAAAGCCGAGGTCCAAAGGCACCGTTGGCATTGCATGGCTGATTCGCATCCTTTCACGCAGCGCGTAGCTTAATGTCAGGACTGTTTGTACCAGTATAATATATTTTACGAGCTTTGTAAATAGATTTTCCAAAAAATCCTCCGTCAAAAAACGGTTTTTACACTGCCGCCCTTGACATTTTTTTCGTTTGGGATTACAATGACTCACGGTAAAAAACGGCGGTCCCACAGGATGCCTGCGCAAAGGAGGAAAGCGGATGAAGCAAAAGATTTTTGCCCTGTATATTTTGTTGGCCGGAGCCTTTTGGGGCAGTTCCTGCCTTTTTGTAAACAAGCTGACCTCCGTGGGCTTTTCCCCCATCCACTGCACGGCCATCCGCGTGATCTGCGGGGCCCTGATCCTCAACGCAGTCCTTCTTTTCAAGGGACGCGGCTTGAAGCTGTACCGTATCGACTTGCCCTCGTGGGGCTTGGCAGCCGCCTCCGGAATAGGCTCCGTACTAGCCATGTGCCTGTTTTACTACTACTGCATGACAGAAACCTCTGCCGCTGTGAGTGCCATTTTGCTTTACACCGCCCCCGTGTTCGTCATGATCATGTCGGTGCTGTTTTTCAAGGAAAAGATCACCGTCCGCAAGGTGGCGGCCTTCGCCGTTGCCATTACCGGATGCGCCTTGGTTTCCGGCATAGCCGGCGGTGCCACCGTAAGCTTAAAGGGGCTTTTATTTGGGGTGCTGTCGGGCTTAGCCTATTCTTTGTACGGCATTCTGACCACCTTTTACATGAAGCGAAATCAAGAGCGGCTGACCTTTTCCGCCCTAAATTTCACCTTTGCCTCTTTGGGGGTCGTTTGGCTGTTGGACGTCGCCGAGCTGAAGACCGTGATGGCCACTGCCGCTCCCCTGCCGACGTTATTGGGGCTGTTTGTGCTGTTTAGCCTGTGCACGGCGGTGCTTCCCTACGTGCTGTACACCAAAGGATTGGCCGGGGTACGACCCGACGTAGCCTCCATTTTGGCCTTTGTAGAGCCGCTGACAGCGGCTGTGCTGGGCATTGCCGTGCTGAAACAACCCTTCGATCTCTTTCAGGGGGCAGGTATAGGGCTGGTCATCGCCGCCCTGGCGATCCTACAGCTTCCTCCAAAGAAAAGAAAAACGTAAAAAGCTTCCGCATCGAGCGGAAGCTTTTTTGTTGCAGAAACTCAGCGGGCCTTCGTTTTTGTCCGTATCAAAAGGAAATGGGGCAAATAGGGCAACGCATGGATCAACAGGTAGGCGGCATACACCAAAATGACGGCCACCCAATCGGCTGTAGCGCGTCCCAAAGGCGCAAAAATAAAGGATTCCAGTTTGAAAAACATATAGTCGGAATCAATGGAAGAAAAATTGACGGCGTTAGCTATTACAGACACGATCAAAAACGGCCCAGCGGGCACCAACAGCTGTCGGGGACGCTGTACCCAGGTGTAGGAATGATAGCCGGAGATCAACATCGTCAGGGCGCAAAACACGATAGAACCGTGATAAAAGAAGGTGTGCGCCCCGGCAAAGGAAACACAGGAATAGTTGCTTAGAATATTGGCCGGATACACAAAATTGATCAGCCCGCCCAAAAGGCCCAAACTGCACACGTACCCACAGGCAGCGCGGCGCACGCACCCCTTTCCCCAAATGGCAAAGGGCATGGCGTACATAAATATACTGCAGGGATACAGGGGCAAAATACCGCCCCATTCAAAGCGCACGCTTTTGCCGCAATAGGTTTCCCAAAGGATCTTGGAGACCTCTAAAACCAGCACAAACACCCAAAGTACAGCAAATACCCGTCGGATTCCCCGCTCGCTTTTTTTGGAGACAAAAAACACCGCCGCGGCCACCGCCAACGCCCACATCAGGGCCAAAAGCACGTGTAAAGGTGTAAACAGCGTTCCCGGAAGCTGATCCGCCCCGGGCAAAAAATCCTTATGTGTAAAAAAATGCTTGATCAGATCTGCAAAGGTCCACATGATAAAAATCCCCCTCTTTCAAATTCCCCGATTAAAAAGTATAATGAAAAATCCTCTTTATGTCAAGAAGATTCCGCCCCTCTTATTTTTTTGATCTTTCAAACAAACATACAAAAAAAGTCTGAAACAACAAGGTCTCAGACTTTTTTATTCCATTCAGATTCAGCTGAAGCAACGCTCTGCAAATTCACAGAAGGCCTCCATCGCTTCGGGATGCCCGCTGAAATAGTTATGCCCCATTTCGGGATGTATCCATTCTCTTACGTTCAATCCCCTTTGCTTCATGGGCTCCACCAAAAGCGGACGGTGTTTTTGGGTATAATAGGTGTCAAGCTCCCCAAACAGCAAAAAATAGGGAATGTCGGGCAAACGGTGAGCAAAGGAAGAAGGAGAATATTGCTTCAGAATCTCGTGCAGATCCCCCTCTTTTTCAATATGGGCGGAAAGCAACGCCCTTCTGAAGCTGGGATGATCCTCAAAATTAAAATTCATGTCCACCACAGGACAGCTGACCGCACAGGCAGTCGCCTTTCGCTTGCCGCGCAACACGTAATTAAGGGCAGTCAGCCCACCCATGCTCCCGCCGCTGATCAGTAAAGGCAAGCTTTCATCGGCCTGCAAGCGCTCGTACACCGCATCCAATACCTGCTCCACAAAGATCTGGGAATTTTTCCCCATCCAAGCCCAAACGCTGTAATAAGGGAAGACCCAGGCAATCCCCTTTTCACCCAATTTTCGGGCAATTTCGGGGCTTTCCTCATACATGGTCGCATCCGTATATCCGTGAAAAGCCACGCAAATCCCCTTCAGTGGGCGCTTGAGCGTATCCTCATTCAAAAAGGCATAATCCAACAAATTTTCCCCGTTAATATACTTCACGTTCACACATCTCCTCAGTTAATTTATATTCCATACACCAGCCAAATATAAACATATGCGGGGACCACCGCCGCCAAGGTAAAGGGAATGCCGATCTTAAAGAAGTCCTTGTTTTTGACCTCATATCCTTCCTTGCGCAGGATGCCGATTCCCGTAATGTTGGCAGAAGCACCAATGGGTGTGCAGTTGCCACCCAGCGTAGCGCCGGACAGCAAGCCGAAATACAAGGGGGTTGGGTCCACGTTCAAGGCGGTAGCCAAACCAGCGATCACGGGGATCATCGTGGCCACGTAAGGAATGTTGTCGATAAAGGCAGAGATCAGCACAGATCCCCATACGATGATGGTGTACAGCACAAAAAGATTTCCGCCACCCGCTTTGGCCAGCAGATCTGCCGCGGCATCGATCACACCCCGGGCAGAAATGCCCCCGATCATCAAAAACAGGCCCAGCAGAATACCGATGGTGTTAAAGTCGATCTCCTTCAAGGGAGCTACCAAGGCGGCCGCATTTTTCTTTTTCACCCAAGTATACACCAAACCGACCAGCAACAACGCACAGCAGATCAGCCCATTGGTCTCTGCGGGCTTTTGAGGAATAAAAGAAGCCGAGATCAGCAGCACCAGCGTTGCCACCAACAGCCACGTGGGAACAAGATCTGTCACTTGAGTGCGGGCGGCAGCCTTTTCCACCGGTGCCTTTTCCTTGCGAAAGATCACCAAAAGAATGGCGGCCGAGATCAATGCTCCGATCTCCACGGCAAAAAAGATGCTGGCCTTTCCCTGATACCAGAAGAAATCCAAAAAGCTCATATCCAAGGCAGAGCCAAGCATAATGGCCGTGGTGTCGCCAACCAGCGTAGCCGCTCCCTGCAGATTGGAAGATACGGCAACGGCAATGATAAAGGGAACGGGGTTGGTCTTCAGCTTTTGGCAAATAGCCAAGGCAACAGGGGCCACCATCAAAACCGTGGCGACGTTATCCACAAAGGCCGAGATCACCCCTGCAAAAAGAGACAGCGCCACCACTGCCCATTTGACGTTGGGCACCTTTTCCATGACCAAATCTGCCAGCAACGCAGGCATTTTGCTTTCGGTAAACAGAGCCACCAGACCCATGGTTCCTGCAATCATCAGGATCACGTTAAAGTCAATGGAGGTGAGCACCTGCTCCAAAGGCAGCATTCCGCTTATCACAAAGATCAGGCCTGAGGCCAAGGCAATATACGGGCGGTATTTGCCGAAGATCAGCATCAGCAGATACGTCAAAGCAAACAGGATCAACGCGGGAACCAAAAAGACCACTTCCTACACAGACAGTTTACAATATGTACTGTAAAGTATAGCATAACCTCCGCCTTTTTTCAACATATTCCGCCAAAAAAAGAAACGCGGACATCAAAAAACAGCCGAATAACTCGGCTGTTTTTTGACAAGATTTCATTTACAGAACCAAAGAGGGGGCCGTATACACACGGGCCGCCAATTCCTGGTTGAGCATGTACAGGCTCTTGGGATCGGAGCCAAACAGTTCCATTTTGGTGATCATATCGTTGGCATTGGTCTCTTCCTCGCCCTGTTCCTTCACAAACCAGTCCAAAAACTGCATGGTGCGGAAATCCTTGACCTCGTAGGCAGCGGCATAAATGTCGTTGATCAGGGAGGTGACGTATTCCTCGTGCTCCAGCCCCGCCTTCAGCACGTCCAAGTGGCAGGCAAACACCTTGTCGGGCTTGGCAATAGCATCCAGCGTGACCTTTTGGTTTTCATTTTGCAGATATTTGTAAAACAGCATGGCATGGTCACGCTCTTCCTGAGCCTGCACCATATACCAATTGGCAAAGCCCTCCAGGCCCTGGTCTTCAAAATAGTTGGAAAAATCCAGATACAGATATGCGGAATAAAATTCCTTGTTGATCTGGGCATTCAGCAACTCGCGTACTTTTGCGTTCATCATCGCAATATCCTCCCTTTGCGTTAAAATTTAAAAGAATTATATCACAGGCCAAGTGAATTTTCAACAGATACGGTGAAAAAATTTCGTTTTTCCTGTGATCGTCCTATTTCTCTACCTCCAGGGACACGAACTGAAAGGTCCTGCAATCCACCAGGCCGCGGTTTGTCAAACGAAGCTCCGGCAAACACGCCAAGGGGATCAGTGCCATGGTCATAAAGGGGGACACGATGTCACAGCCGATGGCCTTCCACGCCTTGTCAAGCTCCTCCACCCTGCGGCTCATCTCCTCGGCTGTTTGCGTGTTCATCAAGCCCGCCAAGGGAAGCTCCACGCACCCAAGCACCCGGCCGTTTTGCACGGCACACATACCGCCTCCGCACTGCATCAAGGTATTGGCCGCCAAGGCCATATCCTCATCATTTGTGCCGATTACAAGCAGATTATGGGCGTCGTGGGCCACGGTGGAGGCCATAGCGCCGCATTGAATGTTAAAGCCCTTTACAAAACCCACGCCGTGGGTCCCCGTGGCGTGATGGCGCTCGAACACAAAGGCCTTCAGCACGTCCTGCCGAGTATCCGCCAAAATGGCCCCGTTTTCTACGGGAAGGCTCACGATCCGTTCATAATTACCCACCTTAGCGGGAATGATCTCGATGGCACGAACGGTGGCACGATCTTGACACTTCGTCGGCACACGGAAGGTCTCGGCGTTTACCGTTTCCCCTACGTGCATGGTATGCATGGCGTGTTCGGGATATTGATAAGAGGGGAACTCGCAGAGCATTTTGCCATCCTCCGCCACCACTTCTCCGTCGATCATCACCCGTTTGACACACAGAGAGCTCAGGTCGTCCAGGAAGATCAGATCGGCGCATTTACCGGGCGTGACGGATCCCATTTCGTGATCCATTTGAAAACATTGGGCACAGTTGAGGGTGACCATCTGCAGTGCCTCTACGGGATCGATTCCCTCCTCTACGGCCCGCCTGACGATATGATCCAAATGCCCATCCTGCAAAAGCGTATGGGGATGCGTGTCGTCCGACACCAGCACAGCGTAACGGGAATCCACCCGATGCTCGGTCACCGCACGGCTGACCTCTTTCAGATCATGCCAGGCAGAGCCCTCACGAAGCATGGCGTACATTCCCAAGCGCATTTTCTGCAAGGCATCCTCTGCGCGGGTAGATTCGTGGCAGCAACGAACGCCTGCGGCAATATAGGCATTCAGTCCCATCCCCGTATCGGGAACGGAATAATGCCCCGTTACGATCTTGCCGGCCTTTAAGGTTTCGCCGGTAATGGCATGGGTCTCCTCAGCCCCCATATGAATGCCGGGAAAATTCATCATCTCGCCCAGGCCCACCACTTCGTCCCGACCGATATACTTGCGGATCTCCGCAGAGGTCACCGTCGCTCCGCTGTCCTCGAAACCGGGAACGGCGGGCACACAGGAAGGAAGGGTCAACATGGCCTTCAAGGGCGTTCTTGCCGCGTCCTCAGCCATCAGCTCTACTCCCTGCTGCCCCATCACGTTGCAGATCTCGTGCGGATCGTAAAAGATTCCCGTGGTACCGTGGGGGATCACCGCCCTGGCGTATTCACCTGCGCTAAGCATGGAGGATTCGATGTGAATATGCCCGTCCAGAAGGCCGGGAGCAACGTACATTCCCTTGGCATCAATAACCTTGGTCTGCGCCCCAATACAGTGGGCGGCATCCCCTACCAGGGCGATCCTCCCGCTGTGGATGGCAATGCCCGTAGGTTCTGTGATCTCCTTGGTACAAACGTGGATGACCCTGGCGTTGGTGATCACGACCTGGGCGGGAAGTTTTCCAAGGGCTACGGAAGTCAGCTCCTTGGAGCATTCCCAAAGCTGCTTTTTGCAAAACTTATTGTACATACATATCCTCCTCTTGCTGTCCTTTCGGCGGCTTGGTTTTTGTCTTAAGCATCGCCGTTTTGTATGTATTGTATCATATTTCCCGCTGCATTTCAAGCCAAAAAGCGGCCTTGAACAAAAGCACGCCCCACTTTTACAACGGGGCGTGCTTATGTATTTTTTCACAAAGTATCCTCTCCCTCTTTATTTCAAGCTCACCGAACAAGAATGCGCATCCATTTTTCTCCTTCAAGCGTCTTCCTTTGCCAATTTTTGATTCCAATTGCAAGCCGAACCCTTGTTTTACGACAAAAAAAGTATTATAATGACCTTATAGTACAAGATAGTACAAGTTTTTTCGGTTAAAAGAACAAACAGAAAGGTCTTGTTTAGGTATGAGTATTGCAAACATGATCGCTTTGTTGGGTGGGCTTGCCTTCTTTCTGTTCGGCATGTCCCTTTTGGGAGAAGGCTTAAAACGCGTGGCCGGCAGCAAGATGGAGATCATCCTCGGCAACCTGACCTCCACCACCTTTAAGGGGGTCTTGCTGGGCACCCTTGTAACCGCTGTGATCCAATCCTCTTCCGCAACGACCGTGATGGTGGTCGGCTTTGTCAACTCCGGCATTATGAAGCTGGCAAATGCCATTGGGATCATTATGGGGGCCAACATCGGCACCACGGCCACAGGCTGGATCCTGGTCCTGGCCGGTGTGGAAGGAAACGGCGGCTTTTCCTCTGCCACCGTGTTTGCCCTGGTGGCCTTTATCGGTATTATTTTTTACTTCTTCTGCCAAAAGCAGTCCACGAAAAACCTGGGCATGATCCTGCTGGCCTTTTCCGTGCTGATGAGCGGCATGCAGGCTATGAGCGGCGCCATGGAGCCGCTAAAGGAAAGCCAAGCGTTTTTAAACTTCATTTCCGCCGTTTCCAACCCCCTTGTTGCAATCCTGGTAGGCATCGTAGTCACCGCCATCATCCAAAGCTGCTCAGCCTCCATCGGCATTCTGCAGGCGCTGTCCGTAACAGGGGTCATCGGCTATGACGTGGCCATTCCCATGGTCATCGGTATGTGTATCGGTGCCTGCGTTCCCGTGCTGTTTTCTGCCATCGGCGCCAACATCAACGGAAAGCGCACCGCCTTTACCTACCTGCTCTTCAACCTGTCGGGTGCCGTTTTGCTGATGCTTCCCTTCTATGCGGTCAATTTGTTCGTCCGGCTTGACCTTATGTCCCTGCCTGCCACCAGCCTGGGTATCGCCGTTGTCAACACGGTCTTCAAGGTGGGCGCCACCCTTTTGCTGGCTCCCTTTTCCGGCTTGCTGGTCAAGCTGGTCGCCGCCTTAGTCAAGGACAAATCGGGAGCAGAGGAAGAAGATTACGAAGAAAATCTGCTTGATGACCGTTTTTTGGACTACCCTCCCCTGGCCCTGGAACAAAGCGGAAAGACCATGGATCAAATGTCCGGAGCTTCCTTCAAAAATATTCGCAATTCCATTGAGCTGCTTGCCCATTTTGACTCGGAAAAATACAACAAGATCATGTCTCGCGAAGGAAAAGTGGACCGTTTCGAGGACCGTTTGGGTTCCTACCTCGTCCGCCTCCACGCCAAGCAGCTGGACGACGGCGAATACCAGCTTTCCGCCCGATACCTGAGTTTTCTTACAAACGTCGAGCGCATTTCCGACCATTCCGTAGGCATTGCCGATCTGGCCAAGGAATTACACGAAAAAAAGACCGGTTTTTCTCCCCAGGCTTTGCACGATCTGACCATCTGCACCGAAGCGATCATGGAGATCTGCGAGCTGACGAAGACCTCCATGGAAAACACAGATTATATGCTGGCAGGTAAAGTGAAGCCCCTGAAAGAAATCGTAAACATCATGTCCAAGAAACTGAAAGACGGGCACGTTCACCGCGTTCAAAAGGGACACTGTACCCTGGAGCTTGGTTTTATTTTCAACGATCTGCTGAACAATTTTGAACGAGTGGCCGCCCACTGTGCCAACATTGCCATTACGATCCTGGAATCCCAGGATGCCAACCTAAAATCCCACGACTACGTAAGCACGTTGGACAGAAGTGACCAAAACACGTACGAGCTGCAACTGCAGTTCTACAAAAACAAATACGTAGACAGCATCGAAAAAGAATAGGCAAGGAAATATTTTGTAAAGGATACGGTGACCCCCATGGAAAACGACAAAACAAAAACAGCTCATATGATATGCAACGCCCATATTGACCCCATTTGGCAATGGGATTGGCCCGAGGGAGTCAGCGCAACGCTGTCCACCTTCTATTCTGCGGCAAAGCTTTGCGATGAATTCGACTACATCTTTTGCCACAACGAGGTAAGCATCTACAAGTATATCGAGGAATACGCCCCCGATCTGTTTGCCAAGATCCGCGAGCTGGTGAAGGCCGGAAAATGGCATATCATGGGAGGCTGGTATCTTCAGCCGGACTGCAATATGCCCTGTGGGGAAAGTTTTGTCCGCCAGATCCGCGAAGGTCAACTGTATTTCAAGGAAAAATTCGGCGTTATCCCCACTACCGCCACCAACTTCGACCCCTTTGGCCATACGGTGGGGCTTGTACAGATCGTCAAAAAATGCGGGCAGGACAGTTATCTGTTCATGCGCCCGTATGCGGGCGAGCTTCCCCTCCCCTGCGAGCAATTCCTTTGGCGCGGATTGGACGGAAGCGAGATCAAGGCCGCACGAAGCAACGGCGGCTACAGCAGCCCCCTGGGGAAAAGTGCCGACGTGATCAAGGGCCGCGCGGAAAGCAGCCCGTTTCCCGCCGGTGCAGTGCTTTGGGGCGTGGGAAACCACGGAGGCGGCCCCTCCCGAAAGGATCTGGGGGATATTCAGCGCGAGCTGATGCCGGACACACAGATCGAATACGTCCATTCCACACCCGAAAAATTCTTTGCAGCCATTGCCCCCAAAGAGGTCTTTGACCGTTCCCTTCACATCTCCATGCCCGGCTGCTACACCTCCATGTACCGCATCAAAAAAATGCACGCAGAGCTTGAAGCAGAGCTCTACCTGGCAGAAAAGATGGCTTCGGTCGCCTATATGCGCGGTGCGCTGAAGGAATATCCCCAAGCGGCATTGCAAACCGCGGCGCTGGACCTGCTGAACGCCGAATTTCACGACGTGTTGCCCGGCAGCTCCGTCCAATGCGGCGAGGATGCCGGACTTCGCTTCCTCAACCACGGAATGCTGGAGGCGGAACGAATCAAGGTCAAGGCCTATTTCGCCCTTTCCGCAACGCAGGCCCCCGCGGCAGAAGGCGAGTACCCCATCGTTGTCTTTAACCCACGTCCCTACCCCCTTCAGGAAAACGTGGAATGTGAATTCATGCTTGCCGACCAAAATTGGCGAGACGACACGGTATCCCGCATCAGGGTGGTGGACGAAAACGGAAACAGCGTTCCCTACCAGGTGATCAAGGAGGAAAGCAACCTGAACCTGGATTGGAGAAAGCGCATTATTTTCCGGGCGGACCTGAAACCCATGGAGCTTAGCCGCTACAGCGTATACGTGGATTTTGTAAGCGTTTCCAAATCCGAAAAGGCCCCCTCCTTCGTTTTCGACAACGGAAGAAAATACGTGAGCATCGACGAAAAAACGGGGCTGATCAGCTCCTACAAAATCAACGGTGTGGAATACCTCGGCAAGGATTTCGGCCTGTGCAGTTTTAACGACAATGCCGACCCCTGGGGTATGGGCCGCGAACAGCTTTTCCGCATGGGAACGGGTGAAAAGAAGTTTTCCCTTTCTTCGCAACCAAGCGGCGTATTTGAGGGCATGAAAAGCATTCAGGTGGTGGAAGACGGCGAGATTTACCTGGGCGTAGAGGCCTTTTTTGAATGCGATGCCACCCGCGCCAGGCTCTTATACAAGATCTATAAAAACACCGACGACGTGGATATAGACGTAACGTTGTATCTGGGTGACATCAACAAGATCGTCAAGCTGAAACTGCCCGTAGCCGTCACGGGGACCCTGATCGGCCAAACCGCCTTCGGCATCGACACGCTGTTTACAGACGCCCGCGAAAACGTGGCCCACCGTTTTGTGGCCGTAGATACGGGCAGCACCTGCCTGGCCCTGCTCAACCGCGGCGTTTACGGCAGCCATTATGAAAACGGCAGTCTGTATATGTCTTTGGTGCGCGGCGCAACGTATTGCGCCCATCCCATCGGCTCGCGGGAGCTGATCCCCTCGGACAAATTCACCAAAAAGATCGACCAGGGAGAAAACCGCTATTCCTTCCGGCTTACCGTAACGGACCGAAACCATTTGGAGCGAAAAGCGGCGGAATTTGTGGAAAGGCCTTACGCTCTCAACATCTTCCCCATCCCGTGCATGGAAAATAAAACGGCGGAACTGGAGTTGGAGCTTGGCGGTGATATAATCTCCATGCCCGCGCTGAAAAAGGCCTACGGCAGGGAGGCCATGATCTTCCGCCTGCTGAACAACACCCCCTCACCCGTAGAGTCTTACGTAAAGCTGAATGGGCAATGCCTGCCGTTGCATTTCGGCAGGTACGAGGTCAAAACGGTCCTGTACGAAAACGGCGTCCTTTCCGAAACGCCCGAGCTACTGATCTGACGCGCAGGCCCCTCTTCAACTGCATTCCGAAAATAAAAAAGGCCCCCGAGCGGCTTGCCACTCGGGGACTTTTTTAATGACCACATATCGTTTTTTTTGAAAAGGTATCTACCACATGCCGGCAATTGATGATCTTCTCAGCCAACTGGCCTTTTGAAAAATAATAATGATTTGCCGCTTCATAGCCGATAGCAGCATTTTGATTCATAAGCCCCAGCATCTGCTTGGCCAATTCCAACTCATTTTCCGCCTCAGTGACAGCGTCTGCATAACGTTTTTCATTTCTGGCGCAGATAAAACGGATTTGATTGAGGGAAGAACGGAACAGGCAATAAGCCGCCCGGGCCATAACCGCCCGTTCACTCACATTATCGGGGGGAATCATTTGCAAGCCGATCTCCCATTCTTTGCAAAGCTTTTCCAGCTGAGATTCAAAGATATCCGCAGGATATATTCCCCGCCAGCTTTCCAAATCGTCGTAAGGGAAACAGGTCATGGTGGCCCTGTATCCGGTAGGTACCTCAAACAGAAGATTGGAAGGACCCGCATTTTGGGGGCCGTAATAAAGTACCAGCATATGAAACGGGAAATTTCTGAAAGCCCGAGCCAAGGTTTTTTCGGCCTCATACAGATCAGGGGCAGGATCCACCCAAGTGCAAGATTCGTAAAAATATTGGGCAGCTGCCGCAACATTGTGGCAGGGATATCCTCCCAACGTCCAGCTTAAAAGTAAATGTTTCACGCCCTCCTTCTGCAATTTTTGCACATGTTCCTCCACCAAGGGAGACACAGGGATCGCCGGCACGGTAGATGCCTCCCATGTAGTGTTGATCTGTACTTTGGCACCGATCTCCAATCCACAGTCCTTGGCTATTTTCCATTCGCCGCGCGCACGCTCTCCGGGACCAATAATGCTCATGGAATAATCGAGGACATTCCCCTTGACTCCTTCAAATTCAAACGGAACATCCAACTCACTTTGTGACAAGAGAATGACTTCTTTGGGAAGTCGTCTTATAATCTCCTCGTTGTACTCGTTCCATCCCCAGCTCCAGGCAAAGACCTTGATATCTGCACAAACCCTTCTTGCTCCTTCCAAGACGCAAGACACTGTCGAGGCAATGATCTCCCCCACGCTCTTTTTCTTACAACGTGGACAACTGCACGAACGATTCGACGGCTCGGAATGGGAATAACAATTCGTCAGATTTTCTGACCTGGATATGAGAAAAAATCCACCGATCAAGGGTACCGCGCGGCACACCGACTCTACTGCGTCTTTGAGATAATCCTGCACCTGCGGTGTAGAAATACAAAGGCAGGCATCCCCTCCCCTGATGTGCCCTCTCAATTCGGGGTATGCCTCAAAAAATGAAAGCGGCATAGAGCGGGGTTCGTTGAGATACAGATAGAGCTTGATGCCAAAGCGTGCAAGGCGCTCCGTCATAGCGCGCATTCTTTCAAGCCGTTTTTCATACCCCGCCGACACGGTTGGGTCAAAGGGAAACAGGGCCAATTGAGAAAGTACACCTTGAGTCCAAATGCCGTTGATCCCCAGATCCTGATAAGCCTGTAGTTGTTCGTCCGACAAAAACTCCTCGCTGTCCACGTCGAAGGCATGCTGATACAAGCCTGAAAATGCATAGAGCATGCGGGTGGAAAAACGCTCCTTTCCCTCAAAACATAGCCTTGGAACCTCGTATTCAAAGGAAAAAGGAGGCTTCCCCGAAAGCTCCAGCTCTTTCATCACCTGTTTGATTCGTTGTGTTTGTGCCTTCTCCGTTTCAGTCAACTCGCGCCATTCAACCCTTTCACAATAAGGCTTGTCCGACAACTTGATGTCTAAAAAATCATCTTCCCGCATCAATCTAGCTAAAGTTTCTGCATTGATCCCCAGCAATTCCAAGAGCTGTTCGTAGGGAAGAATATGCCACATTCTTCGAATAATGGTAATATATCCACGTTTCAGCCAAAGATCCCCCGGTTCATAGGTAGGAAGGCCCATCTCTTCCGCAGCTTGTCTGACCGTCATAACATCGGTTTTCAAAATCTTGGCAATGATTTCGGCGGGCACATATTCGTAGGCTCGAAATAGAAAAGCCTGGTGCTTAGTGGGAAAATGGGGGAGATCTATGGCTCTTTTTCCAATTGGAGGTAAAGAATACATCACCGTTGTCTCCTTTCTGCCTCTGCGGCGTAAAACTATATTTTCGCTATTGGCCGTTGTTTATTGCGTTCAAAAATCCTTTGCTTAAAGAACTCATAAAACAGTAAAAAAGGAAAAACCTCATTCTGACGAATAAGGATTTCCAGCGAATTGCACCGATTTAGATATCCTGACATACTATGATGGGTTTCCATGCAAAAGGAAGCAATTCCTGAATACCTACCTTTATCATGTTA
Source organism: Clostridia bacterium (assembly GCA_017507855.1). Lineage (GTDB taxonomy): Bacteria > Bacillota > Clostridia > Oscillospirales > RGIG5554 > RGIG5554. The sequence goes on along the minus strand of JAFWAE010000028.1, from coordinate 3,183 downwards.
CTATCATCATCATTCAAAATTACCTTAATATCAGGACAATAGTCTATAAGCATTTGACGGCAGTTACCGCAAGGAGCCACTAAGCAGTTTGGTGCTTTGTCGTGAACGGCTACAATAGTGTCAAACTCTCGTTCTCCGGCCGAAATAGCAATGCCCATTGTGACATACTCAGCACAAGAGCCGTGAATACCGTCACAATTAACGCCGCTATACACCTTCCCGTTTTTGCAACGAATAGCCGCACCTACAGTATGATTATAAATACCGTCATCAAAATTCCTCTGTAACGTCTCAAGTGCAATTTTTATAAGTTCTTTATCTTGTTCTGTTATATCGTAAAATATCATTCCATATGCTCCTTCCGCCTGTTGATTTATTATACTCCGTATAAAATAAAAAAGCAAGGCAAAGCCTTACAAAATACTTTTTCACCATTCGTTGTTACTTATTACTTTCAAATCCTCAAAGGCGTTTTAGTGAAAAGTGAAAAAGTAAAACCTTCCCGAACTTCGTCCGAGAAGGTTTTTGGCAAGTTGCACCGAAAAAGATATTATACATTATTGTCGATTTGATGAAAATTTATAATTGTACTGCATAGATAAATTAATAAATCCTTTGTACACATTTCGATTAACAACTTCAAAACCTAAATTATTCCAAAACCTACAACCGGAAATATTGTTGTCTTGTACCGACAAACAAAACTTTTCAATAACAGTGTTAGAAAAAGAATCAAAAAGGGCTTTAATTACCTTTGTCCCTATTCCTTGTTTCTTAAACTCTTCATTCATTAGAAAAAGTCCTATATAAAATGTCTGTTTTTCAGGATAACCATATAATGCAAAGAGAGTACAAACAGGTTTTCCGTTATACAAAACCCCTATATTATACACATTTTCCTTTGGAAAATCATTTGGACAATATGCAATTGTTTCAATGATAGTTTCTTTAGTTGCTGCTTGTCCGTCTGTCAATAGATAATATTCTTCATTGCAATAGAAAATTTCTTCATATTTATCATAGTTATCTATTGTAATCCGTTCTATAACAAACTCAGGTAACCGCAACTGCATATCTTCGTATAAATTCATTCTTTGCACCATTTTATACTATTTACTCAATTTACTCTTTGCAGTATTTATTGAAGTAATTAGTAATTTCTTAACCTCAATACACTTATCTAAAATATCATTATTGTCGTAATAGCCACTTTCAATTAAAAGTTCCAACCAATACTCACTTTCAGAACATTCTTTAAGTGCTATTTGAAGTTTGGCAATAAAATCGGCTGTTCCGTGCCCGTAAAACGCTTCACGAATATTTGCACCAACACTTGTTCCACTGCGGACAAGTTGATTTGTTAGTACACTTTCCCTTTTAGTTTGTTTCACATAATTGCAAACTTTAATTATCTGCAAAGCAAATTCTTTAGATTTTATAATCAACGGACTATCAGTCATAACAATACCGCCTTCCCTTGTTCCATTATACCACCATAAAACAAAAAGAGCAAGGCAAAGCCTTGCAAAAATACTTATTACCTCTTACTTCTTACTTATTACTTCCCAAAGCCTCAAGGACTTTTTTGAGGTAAGAGTGAAGAGGTAATAGGTAAGAAGTAAGCCCCAAGAACTTATCGTCCTTGGGGCTTTGGCAAGTTGCACCGATTTAGATATCACACGAAAACGCAAACCGATTTATTGGCTGCTTAATCCGAAAACAATGCTTGAAAATCTTCACGGTCTTTGAGAGCATCAAATCCCGATCTTTTTACAAAGTCCATAAAGTCTTCTTTTCGTGTTGAAGTTCCCGAGCGGCAAATATCTGCTGTCTTGTGTTCTTCTTCGCTCAGGAACGGGCTTGTAAAGCGATACGTTTCATGATCGTTCAAGAACGAATCATAATCAATGGCAAACTTCTGTGCTTTCTTTAAAGCGTCCATCGCTTTTTCAAGTTCATTATCTCTTACATAAAATACAGCACGAGCGACATAGTTGTCAACAAGGAACGTATTATAATGCAGGTAGTTCCCATCAGGAATTACTGCATTGATAATCTGCTCTTGCGCAATACAAGCTTCCATAGAATTTCTTTCTATAAGATTGAGCATATCAGTAAGATGACGATTTAGCATTTTCTGAGTAAGTATCTTTTTTTCTTCACCATGCAGACAAGTCAACATAACATCTTCTCTGCTCATGGAATAGTTTTCGGGATACTGTTTTGCGTATTCGAGTGCTTCTTCGTCTCGCCCCCTGAATGACAAATACTGCACGATTCCTTGAATAGCGCTTGCTTTAATACGTTCATCCGTTGCATTCTCAATTACACACTCAAATAGTTTGATAGCTTTTTCTTGCTCTGCTCTATACGTCTCATCATCCGCATATGAGAAAGAGAGCATTGCCGTTGTCCAACCGAGCCAATCCATATACTTCATATCCCCTGGGAATTCGGCAACGCCCATCTTCGCAACTCGATGGCGTTCTTCCAAGTCACCCGTTTCCCAAGTCTTCTTATACATCGCCTCAATCTCATCACGACGTGCATTTTCGTTCACAACATTTACGCCAAGCAAATCGTCGGTAGAGACATGGAAAAGCTTTGCGAGAGAGACGATCAGTGAAATGTCCGGTATAGAGACACCACACTCCCACTTTGAGACAGCCTTATAACTTACGCCGAGAAAATCTGCCATTTTTTCTTGTGTAAGGTCATTTTTCTTTCTCTGTTCTTTTATTCTTTTTCCTATATTGTTCATATTTGATACCTCATTTGTAATAGTAAGCCGAGCTCTTGCTTCCGTAAATATTATAACAAAGTATATTATAGCACACAACACCCTCGTTATCGAGAAAAACTCGCTTAAAAAGAGATTTTTTCACTTAATATTGTTTCGAATTTAGTTCAAGTCCTCCCCGAAAGCCGTTTTTGGCTTAGGATATCTATTGAGTTTCACTTGAAAAAAAGGGATAAAAAAATCCAGTAACCGCCCAGGTTACTGGATTTCTTGCGCCGATATCTAAATCGGTTCGCATTGTTGAGTAGAGGTGCCGAAAAAGATGCATTATTCAGTGAAATATTTTGCCTTGCGGCAAAATGTGAAATAATGTGCCCAAGCACATTGTGAAATATTGCTCCTTCGTCGCAATGTGAAATGAAATTTGCCCACGTTCGCGAAGC